>JBFJXA010000062.1:0-10891 GCA_041623375.1 Gammaproteobacteria bacterium
AATTTCACTCGGCAGCAGAGAAGAGATGGCAATAGCCATAGAGGTTTTCAGAAAAGTTCTTGCCTGACACCGGCAACACCGCTGTTGTTGTAGACTCAGCTTACGAGGTACCGAGCATGTCGAATCGCTGGATAACTCTTCTCGTCTCTAGCTTGCTCGCCGGCACGCTGCAGGCGCAGGTCGCCGATGACGAGGCGCTGCGCGCAACGCTCGCAGCCAACGGCACGTTGCGCGCGGCTTTTCTCGGCCGCAATCCCGTGCAGATTCAAATCGATGAGCAAACCGGGCATATCGGTGGCCCAGCCGCCGACGTCGCCAGGGCGCTTGCGAGCCGGCTCGGCGTCGAGCTCGAGATTCAACCCTTATCGGGCGTGCCGGCCGTCATCGAGGCCATCGAAACCGGCGCGGCCGATATTGGCTTCATTGCCCACGATGCCACGCGAGCGCAGCGCGTGGAGTTCACGCAAGCCTATATTTACGGGCACAACAGCTACATCGTGCCGCTCGAGTCGTCGATTCGGACGTTTGCCGACGCCGATCGCGAAGGCGTGCGCATCTCGGCCATCTCCGGCAACGCCGTGGACCTGTACCTGAGCCGCACGCTCGAGAACGCCGAGCTCGTGAGCCTGGCGCGTGGCACGCCCGATATGGAAGCGGCACGCAGGGTCCTCGCGGGCGAGCTCGATGCCTACGCGGCGAACAAGGAGCGCCTCGCGACGGTCGTCGCGAGCGAGCCTCGCGTGCGCATGCTCGACGGCAGCGTGCTGCCGGTCGAGCAATCCATCGTCGTGAGTCAGCAGAACGAAGCGATGGTGGCGCAACTGGACCTGTTCATCGACGCTGCTCGCGACTCGGGTCTCCTGCAAGAGATTGTCGAGCGATACGGGATTGCCGGCGTCGAGGTTGCACCGCGGGCGAGACGCTGACCGCTTGTCGTGCGGTCCTGCCGGTCCGTCAGAATCGAAACGTGTAGTTGACCTTGAAGGCGAGATCGGCGAGCGCAGACTTGAAGCGGTTGTTCAGATCGAGGTCCTGCAGATTGTGGTTCAGCACGATGAAGATCTCTCGACCCGCTTCGGGAATCCAGGTAAATCGCGAGTTTATGCCCATGCTCTCGCTGACGTTGTCGTACTGAAGCAACGTGCTCCACGACACGGTCGCCGAAAAAATGACGTCAGTTCTGAGCGTAACCAATCGCGTATTGAAGTCTCCCCAGGGGAGATCGACCTCGTTGTAGTCGTAGTCCAGCGTGAACTGGAAGTGATTGCTCGGCCGCCAGCCGATGCCGACGCCCGTTCGGTCGCGCGTGCCGTTGAAAAAATCTCCTGAGCGGTGGCTCAGCGTCGTCCAGACGCGGCGCAAGTCACCTGACGATATCGAAAACGAGGCCTCGTTGAACGAATAGGTGCCCGGTGGAATCACTACCTGATCGTTACCCTTCTGCCAAACGACGAATGGGTCGAGCAAGACCTCTTCGGTTGCGTGCAGGCGGAAGTTGCCCTGATCTTGCGCGTTGGTGTCGAACTCCAGGGCACGCACGGTCACTGTCTGCGTCTGAAGCTCGCCGGTCAGAAAGTCGACGCGTTCGGCATCGATGCCACTGAACACGGTCCGGAAAAAATCTCCGCCCACGCGGCGTGAGTAGCCGAGCTCGAACGTGTGATCGCGAATTGCCGATCGGTTCACGAAGCCGAGCGCCGGGAAGAAGTTCTCCTCGATTTGCTTGACGCCAAACCCGCCGCGCCAGCCAAGGAAATTCGGCGACCGGATTCGGAAGCCGTAAGCACCCTGATCGGTATCGACACCTTCAGTCTGTGACTGCTGGTACCAGGCCTCGGCCTGAAGCAGGCGGCCACCCGGCAGTCGAGAGTTGTTGTAGAGAAAATCGACGCCGACGACGGAGTTGTCGAGATTCGAGCGCGGATCGCCGTCCGTGACGACGATGCCGACGGCCGATTCCTCAAGCACGTTGGCGGATACGCGACCCACGAAAATATCCGTGGCATCGATGTCCTCGAACTCACCCTGTCGGATCGCCAGCGCGCCCACGTTCCAGCGCCCGACGCGGCCGCTGACCCTGGCACCGGCCTCGAGATCGACAATGGCGCCTGTCGGACCGAGGCCGATGCGCCGTGAGAAATACGGTCGACCGTTCTCGAGATCAGGTTGCGACAGCGTGCTCGTTCCCGAGAGACCGAATCCGAGGCGCCCGCCGAGTCGGGCGTAGCTAAAAAAATCTGAATCCCGGAGAAAGAACGTGCGCTTCTCAGGAAAGAACAGGCTGAACCGCGTGAGCTCGACCTGGCGGTCGTCAACCTCGGTCGCCGAAAAATCCGTATTGATTGTCAGGGCACCGTTGATCGCTGGCGTAATCTTGTAGAACACGTCCAACGAGGGCTCCATCGCGGAGTCGCCGCCCGCTGGGTCGCCGTAGGTCTTGGTCTGACGCAAGGCCAGCGAGGGAACGACATCCAGGCCCATGCCGAGCTGCAGGCCTTCCATGCCGATCGCCTCCCCGGCGACGTCTGGGTTCTGTTGCGTGTTGCGTGACAACCAGCCGATAGACTCGGACACGCGCGCGATATCCCGTCCGAAGTTTATGCCCCAGGTGTCGTTCGCGGGGTCGAACGACAGCGTCTGGAACGGGATCGCCATCTCAGCCGTCCACCCCTCATCGTCGATGCTCGCCGCGCCCTGCCAGATGCCGTTCCAGTTCCAATCCTGTCGCGACGTCTCGAAGAAGATCATCTCCATGCGGATGCCGTTTGGATTGATCTGGAATCGATAGCCGTTGCGTTGGTCGTTGAATGGCGCGACGACGAGTGAGAAGTAGTCGTCGCTCCAAAACTGCGCGCCCTGTCTGAGCGTGTTCGCCGTGACGGGCCCGGAATCGAACATGCGCGCCCCGACGTAAAGTGCGTTTTCGTCGTAATAGACGCGTACGACCGTATTCTGGCTTGGCGACGAGTACTCGAGCGGCTCGACCTCGTGAAAATCGTCGATGATGGTCGCCGTCTGCCACTCGGCTTCGTCGAGCCTGCCGTCGAGAATCGGCGCCGCGCCGCGACCGATCGAGAACGACTTCGGTCCCGCACCCGGGCTCGCCATCTCCTGCGCGAGCGCCGGCATGCATAACACCGATACGGCGATTGCCGAGGCCCACAATGAGGCCACCGATTCCGGTTGCTTCTTCTTCACCGTTCCGTGTCTTTGGCCACGCTGGCCCGTCAGCCCCCGCGCGATTGTGCAGCAAAACGCCGCTAAATTCAGCGCCCTGCATCCCGTTCGACAGTGGCCGCGTGGTATGGTGCCGTCATGCGCGACGAGTCGCTGGAGGCCTCCATGAGAAGCGGGAAATTTGTCCTATTTTCAATCGTTTCGGCGTTAGCCGCCCATCCAGGTCTCGGACGAGCGCAGGTCGGCGAGGACCTCGTGATCTACGCAGCAGCCGCCGTAAAGACGTCGCTGACCGAGATTGCGACGCGCTATGAGCAGGCAACGGGGCGCAATGTCTCGATCGTTTTCGACTCCGCAGGTGCCACCCAGCGGAACTACTTGGCCGATCCCGAGGCCGACTTGCTGATCACATCACCGGCGCGTATCGAGCAAGCACAGCGTGCGGGCTCGCTTGCCGAGGGAACGACGATCGTGCTCGGTACGACAGTTGCGGGTGTCGCCGTGCCGCCGGGTTCCGTCAAGCCGGATATCTCCACTGCGGAGAATCTCAGAGCGGCTTTGCTCGCCGCCGAGCGAATTGCTTTTTCCGACCCCTCGCGCGGGGCGACCGTCGGCAATCATTTCATGACCGTTATCGAAGCGCTCGGCATCGAGGACGAGGTGCTCGCCAAGGCGACGCTTGCACCTAACGGAATCGAGACGATGCGTCTCGTGCTCGAGGACGGCGTCGATATCGGCATTACGCAGAGCGTCGAGATCGTGCAGGCGAATCGAGACGCGCTTGCTGGGCCCTTTCCACCGGAATTCGAGCTCGCGACGGCGTACGCGCTCTGGTATGACGACGATGTCACGCCGGCGGTGCGGGAATTTATTACTGTGCTGCTCGGTCCAGAAAGCCGCGCCATCATCGCCGCCGAAGGCCTCGCGCCCCCGCAGTGATCCCGAGTACGCGTCCACGCCGTTGGGCGCGCACGGTGCGGAGCGCATCGCGGAAATTCAGCGTCTATAGCGGCTGACGAATCGCTCGAGAATCCGTTGCGCGAATGGGGTCCGCTCCTTCGCGACGGCTTCGACGAGATCGAGTGCCGTCTCCGGCGCGAAATAGCCGTGGTTCTTGTAAACGTCGATTCGCACTGCGAAACCTTCGAGATCGCCCTCCGGATGGAACTGCGTCGCGTAGATGTTGCGCTCGAGGCGAAACATCTGCACGGGACATGCTAAGGAACTCGCCAACAGAATCGTCCCGGGCGGCACGTCATCACAGGCCTCCTTGTGCCCAAGCAAGACCCGAAACGTTTCCGGGAATCCTTCGAGCAGCGGATCGGTCTTGCCGTCCTCGGTCAGCGTCACGTCAGCACCGCCGACCGGCTCGGCAAACCTCGTCGAGATGTTCGCGCCGCAGTATTTGCCTAGCAGGCCGTTGCCCGAGCACGCGCCGAGAAATGGAAAGTCTGCTTCGACGAGTCTGTCGAACAGGCTCATGAAATCGCTCTCGAGCCGCTTTTGGATCGCGGCCTTGTCATCCTCGGGGGTACTGACGTCGAACGGACTTCCACCGACGATGATTGCTGCGTAGTCGTCCAGCTCGATATCGGGCAGCCCCGTGGATTCGACGCGCGCGCGCACGATCTCGTCCTTGCGTAAACGGCCATACTGGAGAATCGCGCGCAGCTCGCTGTCCGCGGCCTCGTCCTCGGGCCGAAGCTGAATGATCAGAAACGGCTTGCTCACTTGATCGCATCTCTAAAGCGGTTGTGCCATATCGCATAACGAGGCGACTGCGTCAACGACGCGAAGTCGGGCGGCTGTACGTACCGAGACCCCGGTGCTAGGATCACGGCGCTCGAACCGATGCACTTCGAATAGCAGAAACCACCTACCTCGTCATGCAGCGACTCCTCGTGTGTTTGAAGCGTGTTGTCGATTACAACGTGCGCGTGCGTCTGAAGCCCGACGGCTCCGGCGTGATACTCGATGGCATCAAAATGAGCATCAATCCGTTCGATGAGATAGCGCTCGAGGAGGCCCTGCGCATCAAGGAGCGCGGTCAGGCTCAGGAGATCGTCGTCGTTAGCCTCGGCACCTCCGAAAGCCAGCAACAGCTTCGAACCGGGCTCGCAATGGGTGCCGATCGAGCGATTCTCGTCGAGACTGCAGATCAGCTCGCGCCGCTCACGGTCGCGCGAGCGCTCAGAGTGCTGGTCGAGCGCGAGTCGCCCGATCTCGTTCTGCTCGGTAAACAGGCGATCGACGCCGATAACAACCAGACTGCGCAAATGCTTGCCGCACTCTGGGAGCGCCCGCAAGCGACGTTCGTGTCCGAGTTTACGGTCGAGGGGAATCGCGCGACGGCTGTGCGCGAGGTCGACGCCGGCCTCGAAGTCATCGAGATCGACCTGCCGGCCGTCGTCAGCACGGACCTGCGCCTCAACGAGCCGCGCTACGTGAAGCTGCCGGACATCATGAAGGCGAAGAAGAAGCCGCTCGATACAATCACGTTGGCCGATCTCGGCGTCGAAGCGGACGCCCAATTCGAGATTACGCATACCGGGCCACCGCCCGAGCGCGATAAAGGCATCATGGTCCGCGACGTCGCCGCACTCGTCGCCAAACTCAGAAGCCGAGGGCTCGTCGATGGTTAGCGCACTGCTCGTCGCTGAGCATGACGGCCGCGACTTGAATCCGAGCACGGCGCGTTGCGTGACGTGCGCGGCGAGCTTTGCGAGTGACGCCGTGGATGTCGTCGTTTTCGCGGACCGCGGCCAGGCGGTCGCCGAGCAAGCTGCGGCACTGATCGGCGTACGTAACGTCCTGCTCGTCGAGCGGCCCGAGAATGCGCAGCCGCTGGCCGCCGTGCTCGCCCCACAGGTTGCCGCGCTGGCAGCCGACTACAGCCATGTGCTCGGACCATCGACGACGTTCGGCAAGGACCTCATGCCGCGCGTCGCGGCCTTGCTCGGTGTCGGCCAGCTCAGCGACATCATGGCCGCCGAGACGCCGTACCGTTTCGAGCGGCCGATCTACGCGGGTAATGCAATCGTCAATGTCGAGGCGGACGCTCAGACCAAGCTCGTCGCAACTGTGCGTACGGCTTCGTACGCGCTCGCCGGTACCGATGGCTCCGCCCGGATCGAAGCCCGTACGCTCGAGGTCGACCTGCCAGAGCACACGCGCTACGTCGAGTTGCGCTCGGATCTGGACGCGAGCCGGCCTGATCTGCAGTCCGCAGCCCGCGTCGTCTCCGGCGGCCGCGGCCTCGGCAGCGCCGAGAACTTCGACCTCGTGTACGCGCTCGCCGACGCGCTCGGCGCCGCGGTCGGCGCGTCGCGTGCAGCCGTGGACGCGGGTTACGTGGCGAATGACCTCCAGGTCGGGCAAACGGGCAAGATCATCGCGCCCGAGCTCTATGTGGCCGTCGGAATCTCCGGCGCGATCCAGCATCTGACGGGCATCAAAGATGCCCGGACGATCGTTGCGATCAATAAGGATGAAGAAGCGCCAATCTTCGACGTCGCGGATATCGGCCTCGTCGCCGACTTGTTCACGGCCGTCCCCGAGCTCATCGAAGCCCTCAAAAAATAAGGAATCGGGGTCTGACCCCAATTATCCTCACATAACAAATTGAAACTTATACGGATTTCTCGATTTTAGGGAATTGGGGTCTGACCCCATGAGTTCCAATCAAGTCTCGAACGCGCGCCTGACCTCGTGCGCGATCGCGCGCATACCGGCAGCGACGACGTCTGCGCTTTGCGCGAAAGATATTCGCAGACACTCGTGCCGATGCGGCCAGTCAGTATCGAGCCCCGGGAAGAAATGGTGTCCGGAAATAACGAATACGTCGTTGCGCTTGAGCCGCTCGTAGAGCGCTTCACTCGTAATCGGCAGCTCGGGTAGCCACAGCCACAGGAAGAACGCACCCTCGGGCACATGAATTCGAAACGGCAGGCCTTCGAGCTCGCGTTTGAGCACGTCGGCCGCGAACTCGGCCTTGTCGCGATAAAACGGCGTGATGAAGTCGCGACTCCACTCGATGATCTCACCGCTTTCGATGATGCTCTCGGTGAGCACGGGTCCGACGCTGCCGACCGCGAGGCTCATGACAGCCGTCATTCGCATGAGCGCATCGACGATCTCCTCGCGTGCAACGACGACGCCTGTGCGCACACCGGGCAGGCCGAGCTTCGACAGACTCATGCAGAGGATAACGTTCTCGTTCCAGATCGGCTCGACGTCAACGAAGATGATGCCGGGGAAAGGTTGGCCGTACGCATTGTCGAGGATCAACGGTACGCCCGCTGCGCGGGCCATCCGATCGAGCGCCGCGAGCTCTGCGTTCGTTATGACGTTCCCGGTCGGATTCGTCGGCCGCGATACGCAAACGGCGCCGATGTCGTCGGCAACGACGAGGCCATCGAGATCGATACGGTACTTGAAAAAATGATCTGCGAGCTCCTCGATCCGAGGCTGTCGGGCGACGAACAAGTTCTCACCCAAGCCTTGATCGGCATAGCCGATGTACTCGGGCGTTACAGGCAGCAGCACACGCTTCCGACTGCCGTCTGCGAACGTGCCCGCCAGGAGATTGAACAGTAGGAAAAAGCCGGCCTGGCTACCGCCCGTCAGTGCAATGTTCTCTGCCGTGAGCTGCCAGCCGTATTCGCGCGCAAGCAGCCGTGCCAGTGCCTGGCGGAATCGAAGCTCGCCTTTTGGGTGCGCGTAATTGCCGACGAGTCGATCGGCAGACTCCGCATCGTTGGCGATGGCGGCCAAACGGGCCTGTATCCGTTCCTGGATCGCGGGTATCTTGCCCGGGTTGCCGCCACCGAGAAAAAGCGCCGCCGACTTGTCCGTCAGTGCCTCGCCGAGATCCTCCATGAGCTCCAACGATCCCGTGCGCCGCGTGAACCGCTCGCCGAATGACGACCAGTGCATCGTCATTGAAGGTCTCGGTTATCCGACCCGGTCGGAACGTGCATAGAGGTTGAACTGGCCGGGCTTGACGAATCCCGCGAGCGTCATGTCGAACCGACGCGCGAGCTCGATCGCCAGCGAGGACGGAGCACCGACCGCGGCGAGCATGGGCAACCCAGCCATCATTGCCTTCTGTAGCAGCTCGAAGCTCGCTCTACCGCTGACGATAACCCCATAGCGACTCAGCGGCAGCATGCCTTCCATGAGCGCATAGCCGATGAGCTTATCGAGCGCGTTGTGCCGTCCGACATCCTCGCGTACCTGCAAGATCCTGCCGCTCGAATCGAAAAGCCCGGATGCATGCAGCCCGCCCGTCTCGTCAAAGGCCGCCTGCTGGCTGCGCAATGCCGCCGGCAAGCTGCCGAGCACATCTGGATCGACCTGTAGCTCGCCTTCGTTGATATCGTAGCGCCCTTGAACGGAGACGGCGTCGAGCGAGGATTTCCCGCAGACACCGCAGCTCGACGATGTATAAAAGTGGCGCTCGAGCCGGTCCAGATCGACCGCGACGTTCTCGGCAAGCTCTACACGCACAACATTGATGAGACCGTTGATTGCCGGCGGTCCGCACGGGCCGATGCTGGCAATATCGTCCGCGCCGCGAATAATGCCCTCCGTGAACAAAAACCCGGCTGCGAGCTCCGCGTCATTGCCGGGCGTACGCATCGTGACCGAGATACTCTGCTGACCGCGACCGCCCTCGGGGCGCGTGAATGCCAGACGTATCTCCAGCGGCTCCTCGACCGCTATCGCATCCTCGACCGCGCTCGCATCGCCGGCCTCGACTCGATCGATTGCGAAACGCTGAATACCGCTAGCTTGCATGACTCACCCGCGGACCGCACGGATCCGCGACGAGTCGATCTCCTTGACGTTACGGCAGCCGAGCAGCCGCATATCGCGTTCCAGATCCGTACAAAAATAATTGAGCACTTGATCGACACCGGCCTCGCCGCCGGCACCGAGAGCGAACAGATACGGCCGACCGAACGATACTGCCGTAGCGCCGAGGGCCAACGCCTTTAGGATATGCACACCGCGACGCACGCCGCCTTCGAGAATGACCTCGAGGCGATCGCCAACAGCATCGACGATCTCGGGAAGCACCTCGATCGGCGCGGGCGACGTGTCGAGCTGGCGGCCACCGTGGTTCGACACGACGACGGCAGTCGCACCGACTTCAGCCGCACGCACGGCGTCCTCAGCCGACAGAATGCCCTTTATTGCGAATGGGCCGCCCCATTCCTCGATCATCCACGCCGCATCATCCCAAGTGACGGTTCGGTCGAGCTGATCGTTGAAAAAAGTCACGAGCGTCGTCACGTCGCCTTGGATCCGATCACGCACGTTTGCAAGCTCGAGCGGCGGACTCGTAAAGTAGTTCCAGACCCAGCGCGGATGCATCGCGAAATCGAACAGACTGGCAAGCGTGAGCTTCGGCGGAATCGTCATACCCGTGACGAGGTCTCGCTCCCGATTCCCCGCTACGGGAACGTCGACGGTCAGTGCGAGGGCATGATAACCGGAGTCCTTACAGCGTTGCACGAACTCGCGATTGAGCCCGCGGTCCTTGAAAACGTACACCTGGAACATCTTTGGACCGCTCGTCGCTTCGGCCGCTTCCTCGATGCTCGTCGTCGATATCGACGACAACGAGTACATCGTACCGATACGGTTTGCCGCGCGGGCGACGGCCGGCTCACCGACGTGATGAAACAGGCGCCCCATCGCCGTGGGTGCGCAAAAAAACGGCACGTCGATGTTCTGCCCGAACACCGTCGTCGACATATCGATCTCGCTGACATCAACGAGCCAACGCGGCACGAGCTCCCAGTTGTCGAAGGCCGACGTATTCTGACGCATGGTCCATTCGTCGCCTGCGGCACCGTCGATGTAATGAAACATGGGCGCGGGCAGGCGCTTCTTGGCGCGCTCGCGCAGTCGGGCGACGTTGTAACACCGCTTCAGGGCTCGTGACATTGCGTTCTCGTCCGTCTCGTTCGAGTTGTTATGAGCGCGCCGCGAGGTCCTCGGGAAAATGCTTCATGACGCTCATCACCGGGAACGGCGCCATGCCGCCGAGCGCGCACAGTGAGGCATCCACCATGGTAGTACAGAGCTCTTCGAGTAGAGCCCGGTTCGCCACCTCGTCCTTACCGCTCAAAATCTTGTCGATGACCTCGACGCCGCGCACAGCGCCGACACGGCACGGCGTGCACTTACCGCAGGATTCGATCGCGCAGAACTCCATGGCAAATCGCGCCTGCTGGCCCATATCGACCGTATCGTCGAACACGACGAGTCCGCCGTGGCCGATCATGGCGTCGATCTCGGCAAAGGCCTCGTAGTCGAGCGGCGTATCGAGCTGCGATGTCGGGATATAGGCGCCGAGCGGCCCGCCAGCCTGCACGGCGCGTATCGGCTTACCCGTGGCCGTGCCGCCGCCGAAATCCTCGAGAAGCTCGCGCAACGTGCGTCCGAAAGCGATCTCGACGAGTCCACCCTGCTTGACGTTACCGGCGAGCTGAACGGTCAGCGTCCCACGCGAGCGGCCCGTGCCGAAATCTTTGTAGTACTCGGCACCGCGAGCGAGGATGATCGGCACTGTCGCCAGAGTGATCACATTGTTGACGATCGTCGGCGCACCAAATAGACCTTTGACGGCCGGCAGCGGCGGCCGGTAACGAATCATGCCACGCTTGCCTTCGAGACTCTCGAGCATCGAGGTCTCCTCGCCACA
>JBFJXA010000063.1:0-10837 GCA_041623375.1 Gammaproteobacteria bacterium
CTGCGCAATCTCGGGGTGGGCCTCGGCCATTGCCTGCTCGCGATCGACTCCTGTCAGAAAGGCCTCGACAAGCTCGAAGCGGCCCCCGACCGAATCGCGCTCGACCTCGAGGCCAGCACGGAGGTCCTGGCCGAGGCCGTGCAAACGGTCATGCGCCGATACGGGATCGCAGACGCCTACGAGCAGCTCAAGGAGCTCACGCGCGGGCAGACCGTCACGAAGGAAGCGCTCGCGGGCTTCGTGGCCGATCTTGATATTCCTGCGGACGAGCGCGACCGCCTGGCGAGGCTGACGCCCGCCGACTATATCGGCCTTGCTGCCGAGCTCGCGCGCAAGATCTGAGCGTTGCCCGATGCACCGCGGGGACGGTGAAACGTGACACGCGGCACAGCAACCTGCTGGAACTTATGAAAAATTGACGCCAGAGGCTCGATTCAGGCGTCGGCCGCCACGATAGACGACAAGACTTGTCATCGGCCGCCGCGGCCGAGCGGGGCACGGAAATCAAACAAGCATGATCGCACGCAGAGACAACGAGCCCACCCGGCGCGTAGTGGACAGCCTCGAGGAGGTCCGCGCCGCCGTCGCCGAGCTCATCGGCCATGCCGAGCGTGGCCTGGCGATTCTGACGCAGGATCTCGAGCCCGATATCTACGATCACGACATCTTTCTCGAGACGCTCAAAAAATTCATTCTCGCGCGCAGCTTCGCACGCGTGCGGGTCCTCATCGTTCATCCCGAGCGGACCATGAAGCTCGGCAACGAGTTCGTCACGATGGGACGGCGGCTGAACAGCTACATCGAGATACGCCATGCCAAGCCCGAGCACCGCGACTGCCCCGATGCGTTCTGTGTCGCCGACGATCGCGCGTTGGTGTACCGCCCGGACGCGCAGTGCTGGAACGGCATGCTGGCGTTGGAGCCCGAGCTGGCGCAGACGTATCTCGAACGGTTCGACCAGCTCTGGCAAGCTTGCGAGCACGAGCCGGAGCAACGCCAGCTACGGCTGTAGCCGCATGCGCGCCCGGTGACCGATCCGACCGACCTGACGATACCTGCGACGGTACGCAATGCCGACATCACCGTCGCCGCGTTGATCGAAGACACGGGACGTTTTCTCCTCGTCGAGGAGCGCGCAGGCGGACGGGCCGTATTCAATCAGCCCGCGGGACATCTCGAGGCCGGCGAAACCCTCGTCGAGGCAGTCGTGCGCGAGACCCTGGAAGAGACCGGTTATGCGTTCGAGCCTACGGCCGTCCTCGGCCTCTACCATTGGCACTACGAGCCCGATGATACGACGTTCCTGCGCGTGGCATTTTGCGGGACGGCGCAAGCACCGAGCACGGCGCCCGAGCTCGACCCGGTCATCATCAAGACGCACTGGCTGACGCGCGAGCAGGTGCTCGCACAGCAGAATCGCCTGCGCAGCCCAACGGTGCTTCAGTGCATCGACGACTATCGCAGCGGCACGCGCTTCCCGCTGTCTTGCCTCGCCGAGGCGAGCCTCGAGGAACGCCTTCGCCAGGTAGGCAATTGAGGCGCGGCACATAAATTCGCACGATCGTGCGTTTACGCAAAGCCTGCCGATTTTCCAGTCCGCACGAGCGTTCGAAATTGTCCGAATGACTTCGGGACGTTCTTGGCTGCGGTCAGAAAACGCCCGCGCCTCTGGTACCATCGCGCCGTGACCGTGTCCGAGCGCATCATCGTGGCCCTGTCCGGCGGCGTAGACTCCGCCGTTGCTGCGCTGTTGCTGCGCGACGCCGGGCACGACGTCGAGTGCCTGCATATGACCAATTGGGAGGACGACGCGCACTGCACGTCAGCCGCCGACTTTCAGGATGCGCGTAAGATTGCTCGGCAGCTCGGTCTGCCGCTGCATCGTGTCAACTTCAGTGACGAATATCGCGAGCGCGTCTTCGAGCATTTTCTCGCCGAATGCAGGGCCGGGCGGACACCGAACCCCGATGTGCTCTGCAACCGCGAAATCAAGTTCGGCGTACTGCACACCTATGCGCGGCGGCTCGGGGGGACCGCGGTCGCCACGGGCCACTATGCGCGTTTGGCCGTCGACGCCGGCCAGACACAGCTGCTCAAGGGCGCCGATCCCGCCAAAGATCAAAGCTATTTCCTGCATGGCGTCGATGCGGGCGCGCTCGATGACGTCATTTTTCCGCTCGGCGCAATGCTCAAAAGCGAGGTGCGGGCGCGAGCGCGGGCTGCGAATCTGGCGAGCGCGCACAAGAAGGACAGCACCGGAATCTGTTTCATAGGCGAACGGCCTTTCGGGGAGTTTCTCGGGCGATACCTGCCGGCGGAACCGGGCCCGATCAAGGAGCCGGGCGGACAGACGATCGGAGAGCACGGCGGGCTCGCGTTCTACACGCTCGGCCAGCGTCAGGGGCTGGCCATCGGCGGTGTGCGTGGCTTCGCTGCCGAGCCCTGGTACGTCGCCGGGAAAGACGCCGCAACGAACACCTTGCTCGTCGTGCAAGGCGCCGATCATCCCCTGCTCTACACGAATTGGCTCGCAGCCGATTCGGTGCATTGGATCAACGGGCCGCCGCCGGGCTGGGACACGGGCGCGGTCCTGCGGTGTCTCGCGAAGACCCGGTATCGTCAGCCCGATCAGCCTTGCTCGGTAACGCGCGCGGCATCGGGCTCGCTGGAGGTCGTGTTCGAGCGCCCGCAGCGCGCCGTCACCCCTGGCCAGTACGTCGTCTTCTATCAGGGCGAACGCTGTCTCGGCGGCGCGACGATTCGTGCGGCCGAGCGGCGCTGCGCGGCGCTCGAGGCAGCTGGCTAGCCGAGATACAAGCCCGCGACCTTGCTATAATTCGCGCCCCCACGCGGGGCTTCGGGTTCCCCCTGGCTCCGCCATCTACTGAGTACGAGGTTTCCTCATGATCAACAGCTTTGGCGCTCGCCAGCCCCTCACTGTCGGCGACACCAAATTCGACATTTTCAAGCTCGATGCAATCGGTGAGAGCAACGTGGCGCATCTGCCCTACTCCCTCAAGATCCTGCTCGAGAATCTGCTGCGACACGAGGACGGCGAGAACATCACGGCCGACGACATCCGTGCGCTCGCCGCGTGGGACCCCTCCGCGCAACCCGATCAGGAGATTGCCTTTACGCCGGCGCGGGTGATCCTGCAGGACTTCACGGGCGTCCCCGCGGTCGTCGACCTCGCCGCGATGCGCGATGCGATGGTCAAGCTCGGCGGCAAGCCGTCGGCAATCAATCCGTTGTCGCCCGCCGAGCTCGTGATCGATCATTCCGTGCAGGTCGACCAGTTCGGTACACCCGGAGCGCTCGCGGCCAACAATGCCATCGAGTTCCAACGCAACCAGGAACGTTATGCGTTCCTGCGCTGGGGCCAGAACGCGTTCGATAACTTCAAGGTCGTGCCGCCCAATACCGGCATCGTTCACCAGGTCAACCTCGAATACCTCAGCCGTGTCGTCTTCGATGCGACCCGGGACGGTCGGCGGGTCGCTTATCCGGATACCCTGGTCGGCACCGACTCACATACGACGATGATCAACGGTCTGGGTATTCTGGGCTGGGGCGTCGGCGGTATCGAGGCCGAAGCCGCGATGCTCGGCCAACCGATCACGATGCTGATTCCTCAAGTCGTCGGCTTCGAGATCACGGGCAGGCTCGCCGAGGGTGCGACAGGCACGGACCTCGTGCTCACAGTCACCGAGATGCTGCGCGATCGAGGCGTCGTCGGTAAGTTTGTCGAGTTCTACGGCGACGGGCTCGAGCATCTGCCGCTGGCCGACCGCGCGACACTGGGCAACATGTCTCCGGAGTTCGGCAGCACTTGTGCGGTCTTTCCGATCGACGGCGAGACGCTGCGCTATCTCGAGCTCTCGGGTCGCTCACTGGATCAGATCCGTCTCGTCGAGGCCTATGCCAAGGAGCAGGGCCTATGGCGCAGCATGATTAACGCGCGCTACAGCGATACGCTGTCGCTGGATCTGGCCGACGTCGTGCCGAGCCTGGCCGGGCCAAAACGGCCACAGGATCGAATTCCGTTGCGCGGCGCCGCAGCCAGTATCGCCGGTCTCATGACCGAGGCAACGAAGGAACGCGGCGCATCCGTCGCGACCGGCGTGACGCGCGGGTCGGACTCGTTCGACTTGACCGACGGAGCCGTGCTGATCGCCGCGATTACGAGCTGCACGAACACGTCCAACCCGGCCGTCATGGTGGGCGCCGGCATTCTTGCGCGCAACGCCATGGCGCACGGCCTCAAGACCAAACCGTGGGTCAAGACCTCGCTCGCGCCGGGCTCGAAAGTCGTCACGGACTATCTGAGGCAAGCCAAGCTGCTCGACGATCTCGACGGGCTCGGCTTCAACGTCGTGGGCTATGGCTGCACGACATGCATCGGTAACTCCGGGCCGCTACCCGAGGAGATCGCCGAGGCCGTGCAACAAAATGGACTCATCGGTTGCTCGGTCTTATCGGGCAATCGCAATTTCGAGGGGCGCATCCACCCGCTCGTGCAAATGAATTTCCTGGCCTCCCCGCCGCTCGTCGTCGCTTATGCGCTGGCCGGCAACATGAACGTCGATCTCTACAAAGATCCGCTCGGCGAGGACGAGAACGGCAACCCGATCTATCTGCGCGACATCTGGCCGACGTCCCAGGAAATTCAGGACCTCATCGCGGCGAATATCGACGCCAAAATGTTCCGGCGCAGCTACGGCAGCGTGTTCGACGGCGACGAGAACTGGAATAGCCTCGAGGTCCCGGAGGGTCAAACCTATGCCTGGGATGATGCCTCGACCTACGTCAAAAACCCGCCCTACTTCGAAGGCATGACGCTCGAGCCGGAGCCCACAACGGACATCGTCGGCGCCCGCGTGCTCGCCGTGCTCGGCGACTCGGTCACTACCGATCACATTTCACCGGCCGGCTCGATCGCCGCCGACAGCCCCGCCGCCAAGTACCTGTTGGCGCAGGGCGTTGCGCAGGCGGACTTCAATTCCTACGGCTCCCGGCGCGGCAATCACGAAGTCATGATGCGCGGTACGTTTGCCAACATCCGCCTGCGTAATCAGCTCGCCGACGGCAAGGAAGGCGGCTGGACGAAGCACATCCCGAGCGGCGAGCTCATGACGATCTTCGATGCGTCCGAGCGATACAAGGCGGAGGGCACACCGCTGCTCGTCATCGGCGGCAAGGAATATGGCTCGGGTTCCTCGCGCGACTGGGCTGCAAAAGGCACCAAGCTGCTCGGTATTGGAGCGGTCCTCGTCGAGAGCTACGAGCGCATTCATCGGTCCAATCTCATCGGCATGGGCGTGCTCCCGCTGCAATTCCTCGACGGCCAGGACGCTGCTTCACTCGGGCTCGACGGATCCGAGCGCTACGACATCAGCGGCATCGATCAAGGTCGCAGCAAGACCGTCAGCGTTACGGCGACCCGCGACAACGGCGAGCAGGTTCGCTTCGATGCGCGCGTGCGAATCGACACGCCGAAGGAGCAGGAATACTTCGTGCACGGTGGCATCCTCCAGTACGTCCTGCGCCAACTCGCAGCAGGTACCGGTACCGCTTGACGAGCAATCGCGAGCCCGAATCGCTGCCTGGCGCCCTCGTCGAGCGTCTCGTCTCGGCCGAGCGATGGCTCGTGCTCACAGGCTCGGGCGTGTCCGCGGCGAGCGGCGTGCCGACGTTCAGGGATGCGCAGACCGGGCTCTGGGCGAAATACGACGCCGAATCGCTCGCGACGCCGCAGGCGTTCGAGGCAAACCCGAAGCTCGTCTGGGATTGGTATGTCTGGCGGCGCAGCCTGATCGCACGAGCGGAGCCGAATCCCGCGCACTTCGCACTCGCCGAGCTCGCCTCGATGAAGCCCGCGCTCACGCTCGTCACCCAGAACGTCGACGGCTTGCATCAGCGCGCCGGCAGCGAAGCCGTCATCGAGTTCCACGGCAATATCGGTCGGAACCGGTGTTTCGAGTGCGGCGTCGTCGCCGCGACCGAGCCTGACACCGACGCGAGTCCGCCGGCCTGTCACGACTGCGGTGGCCTGCTGCGACCCGACGTCGTCTGGTTCGGAGAGGCGATACCGCAGGCGGCGCTCGAGGCGGCCACTGCGGCGACGAACGCCGCGGAAATCTTTCTGTCCATCGGCACGGCCGCTGCCGTCTATCCTGCTGCCGGGCTCGCACAAGCGGCCGCTGCGGCCGGCGCCACGATCGTGGAGATCAATCCCGAGCGCACGCCGTTGAGCGGTTTGGCCGATCACGTGCTTGCCGGCGCCGCCGCATCGTGGTTGCCCACGATTGCCGCGGCTGTGCGCGAGAGAGTATCGTGACTGCATGCTCGTAAAACTACGTGCCTGGCTGAGTCGCCTCCTCGGACGGGTCGCGGCGGTCTCATCGCGGTGGCGCACCATGGCCGCCTTCGTCGCGATCCTGTTGCTACCGTTCTTTGCACTGAGCTGGTATTGGTCGCGGGAACCTGACGTGTTCTGGGTTTCGGCGACGACGCAGGAACGCCCGCTCGTGCTCGGCTACTCGACGACCGATACGTTGATTCGGGTCGCAACCTGGCTGCTCGACAAGCCCGGCGGTTACCTGACGAACGACATCACGCCGCCCGGGATCTGGCTCGACAATATGCCGAGCTTCGAATTCGGTGTCGTCGTGCAGATACGCGACCTGGCCCGCGTCTTGCGTAACGACTACAGCCGCTCACAATCGCAATCGACCGAGGATCCCGATCTGGCCATCGCCGAGCCCGCGTTCAACTTCGATAACGATTCATGGATTTTTCCGCCAACCGAGAGCGAGTATCGGCGAGGTATCGAGGCTGTCCAGGCGTTTCGCGTGCGACTGTCGAGCACGGCCGAGCCGGACGCGCAATTCTACGCGCGCGCCGACAATCTTCGGGAATGGCTCGCCGTCATCGAGCGGCGTCTGGGCAGCTTGTCCCAGCGTCTTTCGGCAAGTGTCGGCCAGGTGCGCGTCAACACCGACCTTGCCGGCGAGCCCTCGGGCGGCGTTGCAACGCCTCGGCCGAGCGACATTCCCGTAAAGACGCCGTGGCTGCAGATCGACAACGTATTCTACGAGGCTCGCGGTACCGCCTGGGCGCTCGTGCACTTTCTGCGCGCAGCACAGTTCGACTTTCAGACCGTGCTCGAAGACAAAAACGCCGTCGTCAGCATGCGCCAGATAATTCGCGAACTCGAAGGCGCACTCGCCCCCATTCGCAGCCCGATCATTCTGAACGGTAGCGGCTTCGGTCTCACGGCCAATCACTCGCTCGTGCTCGCCTCGTATCTGTCGCGGGCAAATGCGGCTGCGATCGACCTGCGGGGGCTGCTCGAGCAAGGTTAAGTGACCGTAGATCCGATCGGCTTCACCTTGACACCCCTGATACCGCCACGATAATCGGCCCGTGGAACGTGACCCATGACTGCCCGTTGGAGAAAAGCATGTTTATTCGGTCGTTGCTCAAGTCATCGGCAGTCGCCGGCGCTGTCGCGCTGCTCGCGACGCTGACACTCCCGGCCTCCTACGCCCAGCAGTCGATGTCCGGAGATTCTGCGGAACGGCCAATACGAATCATCATGGGCGGCTACGGGCCGCCGACGACGAGCTTCAGCGTCGCACTCAAGCAGATTGGCGACCGCCTCGAGGCGAAATTTCCCGGTCAGGTCGAGGTCAGATACGTCTATAACATCATGGATCTCGGCTACCTCGGTAGCGATATCCTCTGGCTCGTCGAGAACGGCATTCTGACGCTCGGCTACCAGTCGAGCAGCTACATGACCGACCGCGTGCCCGAGCTCGGCCTCGCGGATCTGCCGTTTCTCTTTACCGATACCGCGTCCGCGCGAATGGCAATGGACGGTCGGTTCGGGACGCTCATGGCCGAAGCCATCGAAGCGAATATGAATTACCGCATTCTCGGTTATTTCGAGAACGGCCTCCGGCACATCTCCAATCGCGTCCGGCCCATCCGCTCGCCGGCGGACCTCGCAGGTATCAGCATACGCGTGCTGCCGAGCGAAGTGCTGCGATGGACATTCGAGCTGTTCGGTGCCGAGCCCGAAATCATGGACCTCACAGAAGCGATCACGCGCATTACCGGGGGCACGATCGACGCGCAGGAAAATCCGTTGGCGAATACCGTGACCTACGGTGTGCATAACTTCCATCGGTATCACTCGATCACGAATCATCTGTACCTGTCGCGGCCGATTTTTCTGCATCGCCAGTCCTTCGACAGTTGGCCGAAGGCCATTCAGGACGAGATGCGCGCGGCGATCGTCGACGCCGTCGCCGTGCAGCGCGTGACGAAGACCCAGGAAGAGCTCGATGCCGCCAAAGCGATCGTCGACGCCGGCGGTGAGATCATCGAGCTCACACCCGAGGAGCTCAAGCCGTTTCGGGATGCGGTCGAGCCGATCTACGAGGACGCTCGCAACCGCTACAGTCGAGAGCTGCTCGACCTCGCGGGTCTCTAGGCGTCCGGGGGCAACGAGCAACCGTTCGGCGACAACCGATAGCGCACGCGTTCGCCCGCCTCGTTCAGGAAACGCAGCGACTGCTGAAACTGACCTGCAGGCGGGGACCGCGGTGAAATCGTGGCTTCGAGCACGTAGAGGCGCCGCGAGTTACCGTTGAAGTACATGCCGGCATAGGTCCTCGTGCCGTCGGCGTTGGTCATCTGCAGCTGATGACCCTCGACGAGATCGATGTGTGACCAGGCGTCGTAGGTAATCTGCCCACCGCGCGCCCGAAACTCACGGGCCGCGCGCGCCACGGACGCCCGCTGATCGTTGATCCAGACGTTCGAGCCGCTGGCGGCCTCGGTTTTGATCAATTCGCTGTGGATGCGCTCGGACTCGGTGAAATCGACGACCGTGACGACGTACAGATCCTGGCCGCGCATAGCGCGATAGCGGCGCGCGGGAAAAATGGCCTGGAATTCCGATTCGTAATCGAACGCTTCGATCTGCGGCTCGGCCGGAAAATTCACGCCGAATCTATCCTCGACGTTGACGTACTCGAACCAGCTCTGCGCCGTCACGGCATGTGATGACAGCAGCGCCACACAGGAACACAGCAGTATCGGTAATCGCACGATAATCCCCTGACTCGACATGAGGCCTCGATTTTATCCGTTTCTCCGAAGCCACGAGCACGGCGTAGAGAAATCGAGCTGCTACACTTTGCACGTCATGAACGACGATCTCGAATTGCTGCGACAACAGAGGTACTCCGCGGACCTCGAGCGCTACGAGGCACGACTGCTCGAAACCGCGGCGTTGCTGAAGCTCTTTCGTCAGCAGCACGAGGGCCAGGAACCGGCCTCCATCGATGCGCTCAGGCTCTGGGCCCAGACGACGATTCGCGAGCCCGTCGATCCGTACGCGATTCTGACGAAATTCGAGATTGCTCAGCTCTGGGAGGATGCCGAGTACTGAGCGCGCCCGGCGTCAGCGTGGTAATGCCCAGATCGGTATTTCGGTCCACGCCGCTGCGAGCGCTGCATCGTGCTTGCGATACTCGGGGTCGTGCTCGGCGACGAGCCGCCAGAAACGACTCGAGTGATTGAGGTGGCGTAAATGACACAGCTCGTGGACGAGCAAATAGCGAACGAGCGGCGCCGGCAATAGCAATAAGGCAGCGTTGAGACTGATGTTGCCGTGCCCGGA
Organism: Gammaproteobacteria bacterium; assembly: GCA_041623375.1. Classification (GTDB taxonomy): domain Bacteria; phylum Pseudomonadota; class Gammaproteobacteria; order Steroidobacterales; family Rariloculaceae; genus JAHEEM01. The sequence continues at coordinate 9,692 of JBFJXA010000063.1, forward strand.
GCAACTTCCCCAGCGCGTGCGCTGCGTGCGAATTTGAACGCGCTTCGGCCGGACACCGATGTGCTCGGCCTCTGCTGCAAGCCAGGGGCGCAGATGCTCGCGGCCCTGACCGAGCAACCACTGGCGAAGCACCTCGAAACCTGCGGCCGGATCGCGGCTCGGGACGCACAGCGCGAGCCGCCCGGGGTGGACCGTCAAGCCGGCGCGAGCCCGCGCGTCGCTCACGACGTCGACGGTCCAGCACGACTCGACTGCCGCGAGCTCGATGCACGTCGGCAGCTCGCGGCGCTCGGTGGGATAACGCGCTTCGAGCTCGGCACGAGCCCGCCGGATCCATTCGCGACTGCTCGCGAGAAACGCCTCGATATCGGCCGGCCGCGTACCACGCGGCACGACGAGCTCGATCTGAAACGGCGGCACGACTTTCAAACTGAGGCGCCTGGCACGGCCGCTCGGACGAATGGCGACGGCAGGCGCATCCGACCCGAAGACCGTCGGCCGCTCGTCGTCTAGCAATCTGAGCTGCACCGGGACGTCGAGCCGCGCGGGCGCGCGCGCAGTAGTCTTGCGGGTCGCTTTCAATCCTCGCTCGTGCGCGGTGGCCCTTGCGGCCAGTCGGAAAACGGGAACGGCTGCTCCTCCGTGCTGTACGTCAGATAGGAGACAATCTCGTACGAATACGTTGCGAGGCTTCTGCCGAGCACGAGCAGCCGGTGATTCGTATCTCCGGTAATCAGCATCCAGAAGAACTGCAACACGACGACGGCCAGCACGAGCATACTGGATAGGCTCCAGAGCACGACGAACAGAATCATGAATAGCAACCTGAGCCAGGTCGAACGCGATCTGAGGTTCTCTTCGATACGAACCTCGCGGTTTTCGGCCTCGGGACGCGGCGCGTCGTCGACGACGTGATCAGGCGGCGGCCCGTTGTCGTTCATCGCACTCCCTCGAGAGCCTAACGTTTAACGCTGCGATGATACCGCTTTCCGGAGCTCCAGTGCGAAGTAGTAGTCCGGCGCCTCGATGAGCGCCTGCTCGATCACGTCGCGCGCCTCGCGTCGCTGACCGCGCTCGAGATAGATTTTGCCCAAGCTCGCCAGCACTTCGGCTCGGCCCCAGTCGGGACCGTCCCCATAACCGCGC
>JBFJXA010000064.1:0-10805 GCA_041623375.1 Gammaproteobacteria bacterium
CCGCGGACAACTGCCGCAACGCACGCCGGGATTGGTTCAGTAACGCCGCCTTGAGCTCGGGAATGACGAGCTCCTCGCGGGCGACGACGTCGGCAATGCGCACGACAGATCGCCCCTGCACGAGCAGATCGGTATCCGTGACCATGACGACGACGTTCTCGCGTGCCCGCTCCTCGGCGATGGATTCCGGGAGCTCCAGATCCTTCGTGCTCGGCAACGTCTGCACTTCGCTCGAGTTCACGAGCAGGAAAAAGACGAGAATCGTGAAAATGTCCATGAGCGAAACGAGGTTCAGCGCGACATTGCGTTTATGCCGCTTGTGGTGCCGGTCCATTCGTGCCGCGCGTCCGCTCGATCGCATCGTTCAATTCCTCTAGTTGTCGCGCACTGGCGCATCGCCGATCGCAATCTCGGGAAACAGCTCGTAGACCATGACCTGGTTCGCACCCTCGTCGAGCTGCTCGATTACGCGCACACGATCCATGACGGCGACGAGCGTCTGGTACGAGATCTCGGGCTCGAGCAACAGCGTCGCGTCGGCTTTGTCGGGAAAACGCTGCTTGACCTGCTGAAGGTAACGTCCGAGCTCATCGAGATCGTAACCCTCGGGGGTATTCTCGATCACGGCCAGAAGTCCCGTGCCGCGGTCGCCGACGTCGATCGACGTGTCGCGTATCGTGATCTCGAGCTGCAGCTCGGGCTCGGCCGGCTCTGCCGCTTCGGTGCCGTCGGCCGGCAGATTCAGCTCGAGTATCGCGACCTGCGAGAAAACCGCAGTAATCAACAGAAACGGCACCAGTATGACCATGAGATTCATGAAGGCCGTGATATTGAGCTCCACGGTCTCCCGATGCCGGTTTCTCGAGCGCAACAGGCTCATACGAATATCTCCGTGCTTACGACTGGCCCGCTTCGGTGCGATCGGCGATCGAGTTCAAAAACTTGACCGACGCCATCTCGAGACTGTCCACGATTTCCGTCGTCTTCGTCTGCAACAGCGTGTGTATCAGCAGCAAGGGAATCGCGACGATGAGCCCGAACGCGGTCGTGTTCATGGCCACCGAGATACTCGCCGACAACAGATCCGCCTTCTCCGCCGGGTTCGCATTCGAAACGGCCGTGAACGCACGGATCAGGCCAATGATCGTGCCGAGCAGACCGAGCAGCGTTGCGATATTCGCGAACGTCGCGAGATAGTGCGTGCGCTTTTCGAGCCGCGGCAAGACCTCCATGAGGCTCTCTTCCATGGCCTTCTCGATGTCCTCGCGACGGCGTGCAGAGCGCACGCGATTGAGGCCGTAGGACATGATCAGCGCAATCGCCGCCTTCGACTTGCTCGCTATCTGTGCCGCAGCGGAGAAGTTGCCGGCCTTCAGCGCCGGCGTGATCTTGTTCCACAGCGCCTTGTTCTTGGCCGTCGTCATCGTCAGGAACAGCCAGCGCTCTGCCGCGATCGCAAGACCGAGCGCGAGCACGATGACAATGGGATACATGAACACCCCGCCCTGCTGAAAAAAGTTAACGATCGTGGAATACGCTTCCATTGGATTTACTCCTCTCGATACTCGTCGTGCAGCGTGTCGTAATACCCGAGCTGCCTCTCAAAAACTTCCGGATCCACCGGCGCCAGCACTTCCTCGAGCAAGGTGTTTGCGGGCCGACCGACGAGATCCCCTAGGTCCGATCTCTTCCACGGAACGATGTAAAGCACCTTAGGCAATTCCTGATTGCCCGTAATTGACGTGGTTCCCAGATCGAGCGAGTCCATAGCCCTGGGACCCGGCGATACGGCCGCGGCACGCGGTGCCGGCGCAGGCGCCGTCGGCGCTGCGGGTGCCGCGGGACTGGCAGGCGCGCCGACGTTGACGGCCGGCTCGAGCGCCGCTGCCTCCTCGAGGCTCAGCACGGGCGCGGGCGACCGCGGTTCGAGCGCAGACGGTTGTGCGTAAACGCTCCCGCCGAGACCGAGCGATACGAGAAACAAGCCCGCAGACGCTAACTTTTTCGCCTTCATGCGCCTTCCTCCTGAGCGACGCGGGGCACCTCGTCGGCGACGCCGACACGCCGCTCCAGATCGATGATCCAGCGCCCTACGGCCGCATCGGGTTCGCCGAGCAGATCCTGATAGCGGCGGTAGTGCTCCAACGCCTCGGCGGGCCGGTAGAGATACAGGTCGAGGAGCACGCCGAGATTATGGTGTGCGAGCGCGTAGGTCGGGTCGCTTTCCAGTGCGCGCCGATAAGCCTCTTCGGCCTCGGTGAACATCCCTTGCTTGCGCAACAGCATGCCCAAACGGTTGTTCGCCGAGGCGTGCCCGGGCTCCAGGGCCAGCGCGCGATCCAGCGCATCTCGGGCATCGTCGAGCCGCCCGTCGAGCTCATAGACGATCGCAAGATTCACATACGCGCCCGGAAAATCCGGGTACTCGAGGATGAACTGCTCGAGCTTGAGCTCGGCCTCGACGAGATCGCCGGTGTCCATCGCCTCGAGCGCGCTGTCGTAGGCTGCCTGCGTGGCCGGACTCACGATGATCTCCAAAATCGTCTCGGCGTCGGCTTCGTCGGCCGCGCGCATGGACCCCGGCGTGCCACATCCGTGGCATAGCAGCGCAACACCCAATGCGGCTGCGGCGTGTCTCAACGAAGATCGCGTTACACGAACACGACGTCGATTATTGGATCGCAGCAACATAGGGTTCTCCTAGCTCCATCTTTGCGTAGCGCACGGGCATGAGCTCGGCCAACGCCTCCAGGCTCTTGCGCACGGCCTCGTCGTAGATGCCCTCGGCCGTGCGCGCAGCGTTGAGCTCGTGCAGCTCGATCGCCTGCTCCTCGAACGGAAAGGCCTGCTCCTCGAGCAGAATCTCGTACTGGTCGAGCTCGAGCGCGCTCAGATCTTCGGGGCGCTCCGAGTCGAAAAGATCGCGGCTGAGGCCGTTGTAGAGCTCCGCGATTTCATAGGTCGCGGCCGTCGTCACCTCGGCGACGCCGTAATCGACAGCGCGTCCGAACGCAGCCAACGCGTCCTCCATGCGCTGTTTCTTGACGCCGAGGCTGTCCTGCAGCGGCGCGACGAGCCGCACGGCGGCGAACGCGTCCCGAAACGGCACGGCGAGCTCGAAGGCAGCATGGGCGGCGAGATAGCGCGTGCGGTCGTTGCGCTCCTCGCCCGCCTGCGCGTCGGCCGAGACGATCGCCCCGAGCCAGCGCATGCGGGCCGGGTAATCGCCCGACGCCTCGGCGATCTCCACGAGCTGTTGCATGGCCTCCACAGCGAATGGCGCCGGACGCGGGTAGCGATCGACGTAGCGCGCCAACGTCTCGGCAGCACGATCGAGCACGGCAGCTTCGCGATACAGCTCAGCGGCCTGCCACAGTGCCTGCTTGCGCACCTCCTCGCTGTCGTCGCCGTCGGCGATCCGCTCGAACTCGGCTGCGGCGAGAATGGCGTTGCCCGAGTTCAGGTAGGCCACAGCCAGCTTGGCAGTCACGTCCGCCGCGTACTCGTGCTCGGGATAGTCCGCTCGAAATGCTTCGAGCACGCCCGCTGCACGCTGCCAATCTTCCAGAACCAAAAGATCAGCGGCAGCGTCGTAACGAGCCGTCGCGACGATCGTCGATGTCGGTGTCATGGTCGCTACGCGCAGGAAGTGCTCGACCGACGCGGCGTAGTCCCCGGCGAGGCGAGCCTGCTCACCTTGCTTGTATATAGAGGAGGCGATTCGCTCGATGATCTCGGAACGCTGCGGATCCTCGGGCGCGAAGAAGCGCATGAGCTCGAGATAGGCAAGCTCCGCCGCTGCGAAACTCTCCAGATCGAACTCCGAATGCGCGACGACGGTCCATGCCGTTTTTTGCAGCGCTTGCGCCGGCGCGGGCTCGCGCGCGAGCAATGCGCGCCCGACGTCGCGAGCTCTGCCGATCTCGCCGAGCTCGAACAGCCGCTCCGCCGCGTTCGTCATCGCTGCGTTTGCCTCGAGGTGCTCTGGGTACGTATCGGCGAATCTGAGCGCGCTCTCGATCTGCTGGCGTCGCCACGGCTCGGACGCCGAAGCCTCGATCGACGCCTCGATCTCGGCGTAAGCCAACAACGCGGCGTAGCCTGCCTCGGCGCTCTCGGCATGGAACGGATATCCATACGCCGTGCGCTCGTACTCGATGACCGCGGCCCGGAAGTCGCCACTCTCGAACAGCACTTCGGCCAGCAGGAAGTTCGTATGGGCAGAATCGGGGTCGTCCGGAAACGCCGCGAGGAAATTTCGGTACCAGCGACCGGCGAGGCGATAGCTTTCCGTGCTGCCCGATTCCTGCGCGTCGGCATGATAATAAGCCGCCAGATCCATGAGCGTGGCCTTCAGATGGCCGACGACCTCCGGTTGTTGCTCGTAGGTGTAGCGTTCCCAGTACGGGCTATCGGGCCCGTAACGCTCGACAAAATCACGCTTGGCATCGAGCACGAGCTCCGCGAACCCACCACTCTGGTAGGCGGCAATGACCTGCGCCTGCAGCAGCGGCGCTTTCTCGTGATACGCGTCGAGCTCTGCAAACGCCTGAAAGGCCGACGCAGCGTCCTGGTAACGCTCCTTCTCGAGGTAGAGCTCGCCGAGATTGTTGTACACGATATACGCGTAGGGCCGCAGGCCCTGAGCCGTAAAATACTCGGTCACCGACTGCGGCCCGTCGATATATGAAAAGTTGATCGAGAGCACACGCAGCGTGTCGTCGACGAGTTCCTGATCCGCACGGCCCATGCTCGCATAGCGCTCGGCGGGGTCGGACTCATCGCCGAGCTTTCGGTCCAGCAAACCGAAGAACGAGGCGAGACTCTCCGCGTGCAACAGCTGCTTGAAAAGCGACCAACCGTGCTTGTAGAGCGACTGCTCGCGGAATTGCTCCTCGCCGGTCGCGAGCACCGCACCGTAAGCTTCCTCAGCTTCGCCGTAGCGCCGTTGGACGAACAGGATCTCGCCGCGTCGAAAATGCGCCTCTGCGAAATGCGGTGCGTCACGATACTCGGCAACGAGCCGATCGAGCGCATCGAGCGCGAGCTCCGGCTCCCCGTTGAGCTCGTGCGCACGCGCGAGCTGATACAGCACGAGATCGTTCTTGGCGTAGCGCGGGTAGGTATCGAGCAGGGCCTCGTAGAGATCGACGGCATCGGCAGATCGATCCGCGACCGATTGCAGGTTCTCCTGAAGCTGCTCGAGCTCGCCAGCTTCGAGCTGGAGGTCGGCCAGCCGGCGCATCGCCTCTGCGTGCAGCAACGGATCGTCTCCGGCCAGGTCGATGAATATCTGATAACTCTCTATTGCCTTGACTTGACTGTCGGAGATTGGCGCCTCGGTGTCGATGGCGATTTCTTCGCCTGCGAGATCCTCGATCGTCGGCGCCTGATTCTCATCGCTGTCGTCGCGCCCGAACGGCCAGAGCGCGGCAATCATGAGAACTGCCGTAATCGGAGCGCCGGCCGTCATTTGAGCTCCTCATCGACTGGCTCAGCCGCGGGCGTCGCTGTCGAGGACATCGTCGCCGAGCGATCGTAGACGGAAGCGAGTGCGAAGCGGGCCTGCAGAAGATAGGTAGACAGGCGCTCTCGCTGCGCGTACAGCTCACGCGTCGCCACACCCTGTAGAAAGGCAGCCTGGCGTACGATGAGCCCGTCGAGCTGAGCACCGAGGGATTCGACTCGCGGCGTCAATCCCGTGATGCGCTGCGTCAAGGAAGAGAACGTCTCGGGCCACTCCGCACGCGCGCGGTCGACCTGATGATAGGAGCGTTGCGCCGAGCAAAACGCCCGCTCGATGCCGCGGAGGTTCTTCTTCGCCTGCCAGAGCCGTGCCCGGTAGTCCCGGTACAGATTCCAATACAACACGCCCCTGAGGAATCGCTGCTTGTCTCTGAGCTCCGCGGCACCCGGCTCGCTCCCGAGCAACTCGAACTTGCCGTCCATCGCCTCGAGCGTCGCCCATGCCGCCTGCTCGGCGTCAGTACCCAGCGCCCGGACATTATCGCTGCGCTCGATGGCGATCGCGCGGGACTCGGCCGCGACCCGGCGCGCAGCCAGCGCGTCGAGATCGACTCGGTCCAGGGCCCGCTCGATGACCGGCAGGCGCTGCTCATAGGCGCGCTGGCGGGTATCGAGAATGTCATCGAACGCGCCGAGGCTCTCGGACCAGCGGCGAAGATTCTCGCGCAGATACAGCAGATCTCTATAGTTCTTGAGACCCTCCTGAAACTCGTGAGAGGCCACGACCTCGTAGAGATAGTGGCTCTCCGTCGAGTCCGGCAACTCATCGAGCCGCCAATACCAGCCCGACGAATCCGTGATCCGGTTACTCAAGAGGTCGGCGATGAAGGCGCCGTCGTCGACGGCAGCGATCGCGGCGTCCATGCGTCCGATCTCGGTGCTGAACGCGTCGATCGCATCGAGGTAGTGATCGGCCGCCTGACGGTTGGCGCCGAGTTGACCGAATGCGTAGGGCACGGCCAGCAGCGACTCCTGCACGGCCGGATCGAGGATGTTGCGTTGACGCAGCTCGAGCCAGGGAACCAGCGCCGCACGATAGTCGCCGCGCTCGGCATCGGACCAACCGACACCGAGCAGCGCCTTGTTCGAGAACGGGCCCTGCAGGCGTACCCGCTGCAGCGACGGCTCCGCTCGCTCCGGTCGCTCGGCCTGGAGCCACGCATAGCCGAGCGCCACGTTGGCCTTATCCCGCAGTCCCGCCAGATCTTGCTCGGTTGCCGGTAACTCGCCGAGCTCGTCGAGAACGCGGGCGCCTTCCTCGACACGGCCGAGCCGCACGAGCGAGACACCGATGTTGAACTTGGCATACCCCACCCACTCTTCGGTCGGCTCGTCCCAGCGGGACAGCACGGCAAGCGCTTCGTCGAAGCGGCCCTGACTCATGAGGACGCGCGCCTCGAGCATGTGCCTTTCCGGCTGGAGCCCAGCCGGCAAGCTCTCGCCGATACGTGCGAGTGCCTGTTCGGATTGCTCGAGGTAGCCGCGCTGATACCAGATCTTGGCGAGAAAAAACCACGCGCGATCGTGCAGTGACGGCTCGACGGACTGCGCGAGGAGCCGGCTGAAGATCTCACCGGCACGGCGGTGCTGACCGTAGGACAGATAGAGCCCACCGAGCAGCAGCTCCGCCTCGCCCTCGTGATAGGAGAATTCGTCACGCGCCTGCGCTGCCAACAACTGCGTCAGTGCCGTGAAGTAGTCTTCCTGATAGAAATGAAAAAGCACCTCGCCGTATGCGAGATCTTGCACGGTGCTCGGGCGTAACCGATCCTCCTCCTGACCGTGACTCGCAGACGCAGCGCAGAGCTGCGCGACTGCGAGCGCACCCGAGACGAGAATCGTGCGATGGCGCGCAGCCCTCACCGTTTACTCCCACTCCCTCACGACAAACTCGGGCTGCAGAGCCAGTTCGCGGTCGGAGATCGTGAGCTCGATGTACTTTGGACCGATGCCTTTCTCGAACACGAGCGACGCGCCGCGGCGATATTCCCGGTCGTGCGGGCCGGCCCCCGTGAAAATCGCAACGAGCTCGTGCTCGCCTGCCTTCAAGTTGCCGAGAAATAGCTGATGCACGCCGCCGTTGATCAGGGCGTCGACCTCACGCGTCGTATACAGGTAGTTGGCGACGTCCTTGTCGTCGAGCTTGATCTGGACAGAATCGAGATCGAAGAAGTCGCCGACGTCCATGGAAACGAATACCGCCACTTGCGTGTTTGCAGGGAACAGCAACTCTTCCTCCAGCAGGAACAGATCCCGATTGAGCTCGAGCAACAGCTGCTTCATGTCCTGAATGTCTGCATCGAGCGTGCTGAACTCTTCGTTGGGGGCATCGGCGCCATCCGTCAGACTCGCGCGTGCCGAATCGAAGTTGGGCGTCGGCTCGGCCGAAGCCAAATCCGACTGGCCGAGACAGGTCCCGCTGACGAATACTGCAACCATGAAAGCTGCAATCCGAATCGGTCCGCCGTGCCGGCCGGCCTTGCTGTTTAGATGCATCTGAATTGCCTCGAACCTTACGATTACCACTGCTCTCTCAAGAGCGCTCTGACCCGATCCAGGAACGCTTGCTCGCCCGTTCGCCGGTACCCCTCGATCACGTCCCTGACGACTCCATCCCGGTCGATGAGCACGGCGACGGGCATGGAGCTTACGTCGTAGCGCTTGCTGACCTCGAGATTCGTGTCGTAGAGAACCGGATACGTAAGATTTAGCGCGCCGGCTGTCTTGCTGAAGACTTCCCAGCTGCGGTCCAGGTTTACGGCCAGCAGCTGCAGTCCCGCGCCCTGATACGTGTCGTACCAGTCGTTGAGACCTTCGAGTTGCGTGCGGCAGTCGCCGCACCACGTTGCCCAGAAACTGACCATGACGACCTGACCGCGGTACTCGGACAGGCGAACGTTCTCGCCGGACAAGCTCTTCAAGACGAAGTCCGGTGCCGGAGCACCGGACAGAGCTGTGGCCGCGAGAACCGTGCCGGTATCCGATCCGGCGAATGCGAGTAAGACGATGGCGAGCAGAGCCAGCCGCGTGGACGCCGTCCTTGGCGTGTTCGTTTTCATCAGGCTTCTCGATCCTTAACTGTTGTCGGCCCGCGCAATGCAGATGCACGCCAAGCCGGCCGCGCCGCTGCGTGCCGCTCGGCCCGCGTCCTGCAAAGCGCCAAAAGGCTCTTTCCGCCCTCAGAACCTTATGTGTTGGGCCCCGAAAGGGTCTATGAGCCAGGTCTCATACTGTCGTGACGAGCGCGACGGCACCGAATTTAGAGCAGGTTCCGTGCCAACTGCGGCGAAGAAAAGATTTCTTATATAAATCAGACAGATATACGATCGCCGCCAGTCGGGCACGACACCACCCTGTCGGCCCAGGCCTACACGCGCGCAATCGTTGCGTATAAGTCTTTGATATTCATTGATTTCGAGCGTCGCCAAACGCAGACAGGCCGGGCCCGTGGCGCGAGCGCCGAGGACGCGCTCGAATCAGTTCGTGGGCGCCGTCAGACCGCTCGAGTAGCTGAGCCGGCCGTCGGCCTCGACGACGATCGCTTCGTATCCCGCGGTGCGGTCGATGAGCGCCAGACCGCGACGCGTACCCAGGACGAACACGGCCGTCGACAGACCATCGGTGAGCGTCGCGTCGGGACCGAGGACCGTGACGCTCAAGACCCCCTCGGTCGGTTCACCCGTCGACGGATTGAGGATGTGATGGTAGCGCCGCCCGCCCTCTTCGAAGAACCGTTCATAGTCGCCGGAAGTCGATATCGCCTCGTCCTCGAGCGGCAGTCGCGTGACCACGGCCCCGGGCGTGCGCGGATGACGTATCCCGATGATCCACGGCTGCCCGCGCCGATCGCCGAGCACGCGCGTATCGCCACCGGCGTTGAGCATGGCGTACTCCACGCCCGCAGCACGCAGCAGCGCTGCGCCGTGTTCGACTGCGTAACCTTTGGCGATGCCGCCCAGGTTGATGCGCACGCCGGGACGTGCGAATGCGACCGTGCGCGCGCGCGCATCGAGTTGAACATACTCATGATTGATCGCGTCGAGGCGCGTGCCGATTTCGTCGGCGCTCGGCCGCACAGCGGCCCTGAAATCGTAGAGATAACCGACGCTCTCGTACGTGATATCGAATGCGCCATCACTGATCGCCGAGAGCTCCAGGGCACGCTGCAGCAGCTCGAAGAGCTCGTCGCTGACGGATACGGGGAAAGTCGCAGCGTCTCGATTGACACGTGAGAGCTCGCTATCTTCCTTGTACGTGCTCATGCGCGCGTCGATTCGACGGTACTCAGTCAACACGGATTGCACGAGGTCCCGACCACGCTGCTCGTCCTCGTGCCACAAATCCACCGAGACGCGTGTGCCCATGAGATCGATGGCTTCGCCGACCCAGGCGCCCCACGCGACGTTCGGAGTTCCGATCGCAAATGCCAGGATCAGCCGGGAAAAACGGGACGCCCGTCGTTGGTCACGAACGAGGCGACAGCGTATTCTCTCAAGCGCGGTCATCCCCAGGAGCGTCCTCATGGAAACCTTGATTGTGCTCGGCATTATAGTGGCCATGGCGTTGTGGGCTATCGCCATCTATAACAATCTCGTCAATTTGCGCAACCGCGTACGTAACGGTTTCGCGCAAATCGATGTCCAGCTGACACGCCGCTACGATCTGATTCCGAATCTCATCGAAGCCGTAAAAGGCTATATGAGCCACGAGCGCGAGACGTTGACGGCGGTGATCGAAGCCCGCAACTCCGCCGTTGCGGGCCTCAAGCAAGCGGCCGCGGATCCCGCCAACGCCGAAGCGATCCAGGCGCTCGGCGCTGCGGAGGCGACGCTCGGCGGGACGTTAGGGCGGCTGTTCGCGCTCGTCGAAGGCTATCCAGACCTCAAGGCGAGTCAGAACATGATGCAGTTCCAGGAGGAGCTCGCCTCGACGGAGAACAAAGTGGCCTTCGCACGCCAGGCCTTCAACGACGCCGTCATGTCGTACAACAATGCCTGCGAGAACTTCCCGAGCAACGTCGTCGCCAACGGTTTCAGCTTCAAGCACGCAGAATTTCTCGACATCGGCGACGAGCAGAAGCGCGAAGCACCGAGCGTTTCCTTCGGCTGAAACGAGGCGCTTTTCAGCTTCGAACTTGAGCTGTGGATTTTTTCTCACGGCAAGAGCAGTCGCGACGAAGGACCCGGGTCTTAATCGGTCTTTTCCTCGCGGCCGTCGCCGCGACGGTCACGGCCGTCACGCTCGCTGCCGCGCTGTTCATTCGTCTGTATACGACGAAC
>JBFJXA010000065.1:0-10543 GCA_041623375.1 Gammaproteobacteria bacterium
GCCCTGAAACGCAGCCTCGAGCTCCTGGATGATCTTGCCGTTGCCCCGCACGGGACCGTCGAGGCGCTGCAGATTGCAGTTGATGACGAACGTTAGATTGTCGAGCTTCTCGCGCACGGGCATCGTGATCGCACCCATCGACTCGGCTTCGTCCATCTCGCCGTCGCCGAGGAAACACCAGACGTGTCGGTCCTGCTCGGGAAGAATCCCGCGGTGCTGCATGTAACGCAGAAACCGTGCCTGATAGATCGCCATCATCGGGCCGAGCCCCATCGACACGGTTGGGAACTGCCAGAAGTCCGGCATGAGCCACGGGTGCGGGTACGACGACAGGCCGGGCCCCGAGACTTCCTGGCGAAAGTAATCCAGGTTCTCTTCCGACAAACGCCCCTCGAGATAGGCTCGCGCGTAGATGCCCGGGGAGGAATGCCCCTGGAAAAAAACGAGATCGCCGCCGAAGGATTCGCTCGGCGCGCGCCAGAAATGATTGAAACCGACCTCGTAGAGCGTCGCCGAGGATGCGTAGCTCGCGATATGACCACCGTACTCCGAGCTCTTGCGGTTGGCGTGCACGACCATGGCCATCGCGTTCCAGCGAATGTAGGCCTCGAGCCGCCGCTCGATCGCACGGTCTCCCGGATATTCGGGCTCCTGGCCGACGGGGATCGTGTTCAGATAAGCCGTGTTGGGACTATAGGGCAGATACGCGCCCGACCGGCGGGCGTGGTCGATCATGCACTCGAGCAAATAGTGCGCGCGGTCAGCACCATGAACGCGCAGCACCGAATCGATCGACTCGAGCCAATCCTGCGTTTCATCAGGATCCGGATCATCCGGAAAACGCCCGAAAAAGGGCGACGGTCTAGCGCTCGCCATTGGCTTCAAACGCTCCGCGCAAACAGTACGGAGGCGTGCGAATTAGGTGAATCCAACTAATACTCCGATAGATTGACCGGCGAGGACATCGTGTGCGCCGATGAGCCGGTTTTTCAAGTGCGATATCATCGGGTTTTACCCATACCGGGTCAAGACGAGACCATGGACATCCTTCCCGATCTCAAGCTCCCGCGCATCACGCAAACGGGCGAGCCGCCCGGACGCGCGGCCTTGGAGAACCTCGATCATCTGATCGTCGCTTTACCGAAAGGAGCGAAGGCTGCGAGTTTTCGCCGAGTCCCACAGGCAAAACAGGTCGACAAATTACTTGCCAGAACCGAGGCGGGCAGCCCCGTGCTCTCGCGCATCAACAACGGACGCGGCACGGGTCTGACGGTTGCGAGGTTCGTCGGTGGCACGCGCTTCGAGGCGCTGACCTGGGCACGCAAGCTCATCTCGACGTGCCGGTCCGACAAGCCGTCGCGAATTGGCTTATACGCGGTCGGGTTCGACGCGGCCGAGCAAGCGGCGCTGACTGCGCTGGTCGCGGCGGCACTCGCGGCCGCGTTCAAGATGCCGCGCTTTCAGAGCAAGCCGAAAAAGCCCTGGACGCTTATAAGCATCAGGATCTTCGGCGCCGAGCCGCGCCTCGCCCTTGAACGTATTCGCGCACAGGCGATCGGCAATAACATCGCGCGTTGGTTTACGGTGTTACCGCCAAACGCGCTGGATGCCAAAGGCTATCGGCGTGCGTTACGGGCGCTCGCGAAGGAGTTCGGACTCGGCTACGAGTTCTTCGACGACAAGAAGCTCACGAGCCTCGGTGCGGGCGCGTTCCTCGCCGTCGCGCAGGGCAACGAGCATCATGACGCCGGCATCGTGCGGTTACGGTATCGCCCGAACCGACAAAAGCGAGCAGACCTCGCGCTCGTCGGCAAGGGCATACTCTTCGATACCGGCGGCACGAACCTCAAGCCGTTCGAGGGCATGCTCGATATGCACGGTGACATGCAGGGCAGCGCCGTCGCCCTCGGCAGTCTGATTGCGCTCGCACAACTCGAAGTCCCTTACGCCGTCGACGCCTGGCTTGCGATTACCGAAAACCGGACGTCGGCGACGGCGTACAAGCCTCAGGATGTCATTACGGCGGCCAACGGCACGACGATTCAGGTCATACATACCGACGCCGAAGGCCGTATGGTGCTCGCCGACACGCTGGCGCTTGCGGCGAAAGAGCAGCCCGCCGTTTTACTCGACTACGCAACGCTGACGGGCGCGTGCGTACGCGCATTGACGCAGAGCTATTCGGGAATTTTCAGCAACCGCGAGGCGGCCAACGTCGTCGTGCACAGCGCAGGCGCCGCCAGCGGCGAGCGCGTCTGGCCGTTCCCGATGGATACCGACTTCGACGAGCGACTCGAGAGTGAAGTCGCCGATATCAAACAGTGCGATGCCAGCGGCGCCGGCGATCACATACTCGCTGCACGATTCCTATCGCGCTTCGTGCCCGACTCCCTGCCCTGGGTGCACGTCGATTTGAGCGCCGGACAGCACGACAACGGTCTCGCCCATATCCCGACTAAGATAACGGGCTTCGGCGTAGGACTCACACTCGAGCTGCTCGAGAACCGGACGCCGGCTGCCCTGGCGAAAGCGCTGACGTGACCGACTCCGCAAGCGACCCAGATGCCGTCGGACACGATGGACACGATCCGATCGCCGATCGGTTCCGCGGCTTCCTGCCAGTCGTTGTCGACGTCGAGACGGGCGGCTTCAACAGCGCAACTGACGCGTTGCTCGAGATCGGTGCCGTGCTGTTGGCGATCGATGCTGACGGCGAGCTCGTGCCGGGCGAGAGGTTGCGTTACCACGTCAAGCCGTTCCCGGGCGCGAACCTCGATCCGGCTTCGCTGCAAATCACCGGCATCGATCCGGATCATCCGCTGCGCCAGGCGATCGACGAGGCCGAAGCGCTACGGGATTTCTTCAGCCACGTGCGCAAGGAGGTCAAAGCGCATGGCTGCAAGCGCGCAGTGCTCGTCGGCCATAACGCATTTTTTGACCTTCAGTTCATCAATGCCGCCGTCGAGCGCACGGGCGTAAAGCGCAACCCGTTTCATCCGTTCTCGAGCTTCGACACGGTTACGCTGGCGGGCGTCACGTTTGGCCAGACCGTGCTAGGCCGCGCAGTTGCCGCTGCCGGCTTCGAGTGGGATGACGACCAGGCGCACTCCGCGCTCTACGATGCGACGATGACGGCGCACCTCTTTTGCGAGTGCGTCAGGCGCATACGCAACAACGGCAAGACTTAGGTTTGATCCGGCGCCGTGGCGGTCTCGGACCCTTCGATGAGCTTCTTGAGCTCACCGGACTCGTAAAGCTCCAATGCGATGTCGCAGCCGCCGATGAGCTCGCCGTTGACGTAGAGCTGCGGAAACGTCGGCCAGTTCGAGTACACCTTGAGCCCTTCACGTATTTCAGGGTCTTCGAATATATTCACGTAGGCAAACTCGGCGCCGACAGCCCGTAGCGCCGCTACCGTCTGTGCGGAAAATCCGCATTGGGGAAAATCGGGCGTGCCCTTCATGTATAACAAGACCGGATAGCTCTCAAGCTGCTTCCCTATTCGCTCGTTAACGTCCATTCGACGGCCACCTCCCGGCTTTAATGCGCCGCATCGGGGCGCTCGTGTCGTCGCGCCAACCGGTAGTGGCTCGCGCTGTCACCGAATTTGAATAATGGGTATGTCTACCCTATTCTTCAAGCCCTAACCGGCCGAATCTACGAACAATCAGACGCCGGGTAAGAAGCAATAAGCAGATTTCTGCAACTGGGAGGAGCTTTCATGAATCCATTGGACTCTGTCAGAGGCACGATCATCGCGGGCATCGTTCTCGCAATTATCATTGCCGTGGTTACAGGCGGTGTGGGCCTGAACTGGAATGAAGGGAGCTTGATTGTCTGGATCCACGTGCTCGCGGGGATCACCTGGATCGGGCTGCTTTACTACTTCAACTTCGTTCAGGTCCCGGCACTCGCCGAAGCTGCCTCCGACGAAGGCGGACCCGGTGGCGCCGGCATCACCAAATACGTTGCGCCGAGAGCGCTTTGGTGGTTCCGCTGGGGCGCGGTCGTAACCTGGCTATCCGGCGCCGCCTACCTGCTACGCCTCGGAATCCTCGATGATGCTTTTATGCTGACGTCGGGTGGTTACGTGATCGGCGTAGGCGCCTGGCTCGGCACGATTATGCTGTTCAACGTCTGGGTGCTGATCTGGCCGAACCAGAAGAAGATACTCGGCATCGTCGAGGCCTCCGCCGAGGAGATCGGCAAGGCACGCCGCGTCGCGTTTCTCGCATCGAGGACGAACACGCTGTTGTCGTTTCCGATGCTCATGAGCATGGTTGGTTTTGGCCACGCGGGTTTTTTCCTCTAATCCACACTCTATCTGCTGACGGAGCCCGGCGGGAGCTACTCTCGCCGGGTTCATTTTTATAAGGCCGGGCGCGCTGCCGATGAGAGACCTCGATCAAGCGCTGGTTGACGACATCGAGAGCGTCGTTGCACGCGCGCTGGCCGAGGATCTCGGTGATGGTGACCTTACGGCTGCGCTCGTTGCCGAGACAGGCCGATCGCACGCCCGGGTCGTTACGCGCGAGGCCGCGGTACTGTGCGGAGCGCCGTGGTTCGATGCGGTATTCCGGCAACTCGACACCAACGTCAGTGTGCGCTGGCACCGATCAGACGGTGATGCGCTCGACGCCGGCAGCATCGTCTGCGAACTCGATGGCCCTTCCCGGCCGATGCTCAGCGGCGAGCGCACCGCGCTGAACTTTCTGCAGACGCTGTCGAGCACGGCTACCGCGACTCGCGCCTTTGCGACCGCGATTGCGGGCACGAAGACCCGAATTCTCGATACGCGTAAGACCCTTCCGGGACTGCGGCTCGCCCAGAAGTACGCTGTGCGCTGCGGCGGTGGCACGAATCACCGAATCGGGCTCTACGATGCGATTCTCGTCAAGGAAAACCACATCTCCGCCGCTGGTGGGATCAGTGCCGCCGTCGAGGCCGCGGCCAATCAGGCTGGAGCGGTGATGATCGAGATCGAGGTGGAGTCCCTCGCACAGCTCGATGAGGCGCTCGCGACCCGAGCGAATCGCCTGCTCCTCGATAATTTTTCGCTTGAAGATCTCGCGACAGCCGTCGACATCCGCAACGCCGCAGGCAAACCGTCAATCGAGCTCGAAGCCTCGGGCAACATCACGCTTACGAACATCCGTGCAATCGCGGAAACCGGCGTGGATTTCGTCTCGGTCGGCGCGATCACGAAAAACGTGACGGCAATAGACTACTCCATGCGTTTCGAGTAAGAACCGTCCGGCTGGATCAGAGGCCGAGGAACCTCGACGCCGTAACCCTGAGCGTAGTCGACCCCCATGCCGCGCAGCATCGTGATGATCTCGGTATTTTCGGCGAACTCGGCAATCGTCTGCTTGCCCGTCAAGTGTCCGATCTCGTTGATCGACCGTACCATCTCACGATCGATCGGATCGTGAAGAATCTCTTTGACGAAGCTGCCGTCGATCTTGAGAAAATTCACTGGGAAGTGCTTGAGGTAACCGAACGAAGACAGTCCCGTGCCGAAATCGTCGAGCGCGAACCGACAGCCGAGCTCCTGCAGCGCATGGATGAATCGATTGGCCTGAGAATAGCTCGCGATTGCCGCCGTCTCGGTGATCTCGAAACAGATTCGGCTACCGCCCAGTCCGCTCGTGCGGAACTGATCGATGACAAACGGCAGGAATTTTTCGTCTGCAAGACTCTGACCCGATAGATTGATCGAGCACAGCGCGAGACGCTCGCGCTCGTCGGCCTCCGATACCAGCCACCGGAACGCGTGCGAGATGACCCAACGATCGATACTCGGCGTTATGCCGTAACGCTCGGCTGCGGCGATAAACAGCTCCGGCGAGATGATCGTGCCGTTCTCGTCGCGCATGCGCAGCAACAATTCATAGTGCGCGCCCGTGTCCAAGCCGGGCTGCAGCGGCTGAATCGTCTGCCGAAACAGCTCGAAGCGGTTCTCCTCGAGCGCCGTGTTGATACGCGCCGCCCACTGCATCTCCTTGCGGCGACGCATGAGGTCTATGTCCGTTTCTTCGTAGGTATAGACGCGATTCCGCCCGGCCTCCTTCGCGGCGGCGCACGCGCTGTCAGCCGCGCTGATCAGCGAAGCGACGTCGTCCGTGTCGACGAGGATGGGCACGACGCCGATACTGACACCGAGCCTGAACGTGCGATCGTCCCAGACGAACCGAAACTCGTTGACCACCTCGCGGAGTGTTTCGGCCGTGCGCATGGCTTCGTCGACCGTGCAACTTTCGAGCAGCACGCCAAACTCGTCACCGCCGAGCCTTGCGAGCGTATCCCGCCAGCGTATCTTCGACTTCAGCAGCGCGCTGAGCTGACGCAACATTTCGTCACCCGCCGAATGCCCACACGCATCGTTGACGATCTTGAACTGATCCAGATCGAGATGCAGCAGCGCGTAGGACGCTTCCTGCGCCTTGGCGCTGCGCAACGCACGCTCGAGACGCTTCTCGAACTCGGCTCGGTTGACGAGGTGCGTGAGGTTGTCGTGACTCGCATGAAAGCTCAGCTTGTTATTGAGCTCACGGGCCTCGCTGACATCGTGGAACACGAGCACACCGCCGAGCACGTTGCCGTTGGCATCGCGAATCGGTGCAGCCGTGCTCTCTATGTAAAGCTCGTTGCCATCGCGGCGAATCAGCAGAGTCGGGCGCACGGATTTCGTCGAACGGTTGCGGCGCATCGACACGGTTACAGGATTTTCGACCGGCTCGCACGTCTCCTCGTGGAACCCGCGGAAGATCTCGTCGATCGATACGCCAACGGCGTCGTCGAGCTTCCAGCCCGTCAAATCCTCGGCGACGGGATTGAGGTATTGAACGTTGGCCTTGTCATCGGTCGTGACCACGCCGTCGCCAATGGATTGCAGCGTAATCTGAGCGCTCTCCTTCTCGCGAAACAGCGCCTCTTCGTAGAGCTTGCGCTCTGTGACGTCGGTCTCGACACCGACGAGCCGGCGCAGTCTGCCGTGGTCGTCGAGCTTGCCCTGGACGCGGCTGTGCACCCAGCGCCAGTCACCGTCGGCATGACGCATACGGTGCATGCTCTCGAACAGGCCCTTGTCGCCCTCGAGGTGCTCGCGAAGCTGTATCTGCACTTTCGCCATGTCATCGGGGTGAACGAGAAGACGCCACTCCGGCACGTCGTCATCGTCCCGATAGCCGAGCATTGCCCGCCAACGCGGCGAGAAATACAGGTGATTGTTGCGTACGTCGTAGTCCCAGAGGCCATCGTTAGCCGTCGTCGTGACGAGCTCATCCCGCTCCTGCACGATGAGCAGCGCATCGCTGAGTCGGACGCGCTCGAGCCCGCTCGCGCAGCTCGCACCGATGAGCTTGAGCGCGAGCGGTAGATTCGCGCCCCACTCGGGCCGCGGCTGCGAGCTGCAAATACCGAGTATGCCGCCGAGCTTGCCGCCGATTTCGAAGCCGACCGCGAGCATCGCAGCAATCTTGAGCGCGGCGAGCTGCCCGGCGTCCTCGGCCTGCGTCTCGGTCGGCTGCGCCGAATCCTTGAACTCGATGAGCTTGAGGTGACCGATGTGCTTACGCATCCACGGAAACTCGTCGAGGCTGCGCCCTTGTAGAACCTCGGGGTTACAAACGGAGAACGTCGAGCGGCCCGCGAACACGGATTCGAGTGTCCCGGCGTCGTCGACCAGCGCGACAAATATGGCATCGACGCCGCCCGCGTCCGTGAGCCGCTGCAATCCGGACCGCAACTGCTCGCCGACCGCTTCTGCATCGAGCGATTGAAACTCCACGGCGACCTGCGTGCAGACCAGGTCGAGTCCCACTCCGTCGAGCCCCTGATTGGCCGGCAGCCGTGCACGCATACTAGCGGAGAGATCCGCAGCAACGTCGCCGCCTCTGAGCTCATTCCCCATTATGCCAACGCGAACGCCCGTGCCCTGTGGCGCTCCAACTGAAACCGCATTCGATTCTGACAGTAAATCGTCGAATTACAAAGCAAAAACTGTCCAATTGCCCCGGAATCGGGATTATGAGCCCAGCTCACGACTGCGCACCGCCGCAGCATGGACGGCGTTCGTGATCAACGCCTCGAGTCCACCGTCAGCCATGAGGATCTCCAGTGCAGCCTGGGTCGTCCCGCCCGGGCTCGTGACCTGCTCGCGCAGACGACCGGGCTCGACGGGTGACTGTGCGGCGTATGCGCCGGCTCCGGCTACTGTCGCGATCGCGAGCTTCCTGGACAGCTCGGCAGCGAGGCCTTCCTGTTGCGCAGCCGCGGCGAGGGTTTCGATGAGCAGAAACACATAGGCCGGCCCGCTCCCGGAGATCGCCGTCACAGCATCCATGAGCGACTCATCGTCGAGCCAGACGACGTCGCCGACGGCGCTCAGAAGCGCCTCGCATTGGGCCTTCTGCGCGGCGCTGACCGTAGGGTTCGCAACCAGTGCCGTAATTCCCTGACGGACAGCGGCAGGCGTATTCGGCATGGCTCTGACGATCGCCGCTCCGCTGCCGAGCAGCATCTCGAGCGCTGCGATCGGCTTTCCGGCTGCGACCGACAGCACGACGGCGCCTCCCAAAGCCAGCGCCGCAAACTGTGGCACCAGCTCATCGATCTGCTGCGGCTTTACGGCAAATACGATGACGTCCGGTTGAGCGACGTCGGCCGTAAGCGACGATGAGACGCTCGCACCTGACGAGCGCGCCCATTCGGTCGCGCTGTCCTGAGCATCGATGACGTGAAGCCGCTGTGCGTCGAGACCTTCGGCGAGCCAACCTCGCAATAGCGCCGATCCCATGTTGCCGCAGCCGACGAGCAGTATCTTTGTTTGCGAATTCATGACGGAGACCGAGTTTACTCGTGCGCGTGCGGCGACGCTCGCCTCTCGGCAGGATCGAGCACGATTTTCGGATCGTCGAATACTCGCTTGTCCAGCGCGCCTTCGGACTGCGCGACAACGCATGTGACGGCGCCGTCGCCTGTAACGTTCACGGCCGTGCGCAGCATGTCCAAGAGTCGATCGATACCGATGATGAGCGCAATACCTTCGACCGGCAGCCCAATCTGACCGAGCACCATGGCGAGCATGATTAGACCCGCGCTCGGAACGGCCGCCGTGCCGATCGATGCGAGCGTCGCGGTCAGAATGACCGTCAAGTAATCCGCTAGCGCCAGATCGATGCCATAGACGTTCGCTATGAAAACCGTAGCCACGCCCTGCATGATCGCCGTGCCGTCCATGTTGATCGTCGCGCCGAGCGGCACGGTGAACGATGCAACGGAATTTTGGACACCGAGGCGTGTCTCGAGCGTGTTGAGCGTCACAGGTATCGTCGCGCTCGACGACGACATGCTGAACGCGAAGGACATTGGCGCGCGCATCTGCATGAGAAACCTGATCGGACTCAACCCAGCCGTGCGCAATAAAATCGGGTAAGTGACGAACAGCTGCAGCAGCAGCCCGACGACGACCGCGATGAAATAGCCCGCGAGCGGTCTGATGAGCGCGAGCCCCTCCGACGCGAACGTGCGGGCGAGCAGCGCGAATACGCCGATCGGTGCGAGCTTGATGATCAAAAAAACCATCTGCATGATGACTTCGTTGAGATCCGTGAACAGATTGAGCACATGCTTGCCGCGCTTTCCGGCCAACGTAATCGAAAAGCCGAGCAGCAGCGCGAACACGATGATCTGCAACATCTGGCCCTCAGCCATCGCTCGCACCGGGTTCTGCGGAAACATGTTGATGAGCACATCGGTCAGCGGTGGCGCCTCGGCGCCCTCGTACGTCACCTCCTGATCCGACAGGACGAACCCCTCGCCCGGCGACAGCGCCGTGGCCAGGCTCAATGCCAGCACGATGGCCACTGCTGTCGTCAGCATATAAAGGCCTAGTGTCTTGCCGCCGACGCGTCCGAGCGCACGCAGGTCACCGAGCGCCGTCACGCCACAGACGAGCGACACGAGCACGAGCGGCACGACCATGAGCTGCAACAGCGAGATGAAAATGCTGCCGACGATGTTAAACAGGCCGTCGACGAGGAACGTTTGAACGATCCCGACGCTGAGCCCGAAGCTGTTCAACAGCGTGCCCGTGATGATTCCGGCTGCCATGCCTATCAGGATTCTGTGCGTGAAGCTCATGCGCGCCCTTCGCGTTTTCTGCAGCCGGGCCCGATGGTCCCATGCCCTGCGACGTGCTTGCAAATAGTCGGCCGGCGAAAAGGATCGCTGAAGCGATCTGCATAATCGGTACAGAAAAAACGCCGACTCAGGCGATTAGCGTTCTACGCATCGTTGTTACGCGCCGGATGCGAATTAGCATCCAGGCTGTAATCCGGTGCCGTGCCGAATCTCGTCATCCATGGCTTCGGTCCACTCTGCGAACCGCTGCTGCGCCACAGGCCTCGCCATGGGATCGAAACGGCGACCGTCATTATTCATGCGGCAACGCCCTTCGCTGACGAGGTACGCGAGCCCGAGCAACGTCGCCTCGGGCTCGCCGGGACGCACGACCGGAAGGTTTGACACGTCGGCAAGGTAC
>JBFJXA010000066.1:0-10525 GCA_041623375.1 Gammaproteobacteria bacterium
GCAGCCAGTATCGAGTCCAGACGGTCCGCGCCTTCTCTGAGCCGCGTGAGATAAGGCTCGAGGTTCTCGTCGTGCGGCTCGCGCTCGAGATTGTCCAGTGACGTTGCGACGACGGCGAGCGGCGTGCGCAGCTCATGCGCGAGCTTGCCCTTCAGTGTCGTCAGGTAGAGCGTGTGATCGCGCAGTCGCGCCAGGAGCGCGCTGAAGCTGCGCGAGAGATCCCCGATCTCGTCCCGCGCCCGGCGCCCGGGAAGCTTGGGCTCAATCTCACCTTTCGGTCCGAGGGCCGTGTCGGCCGCATGAGCGAGGCGGCGCACGCGAAAGGACAGGTAGGTCGCATAGCTCAGAAGACCCAGGGCGACGAGCAGGCTCGCGCCGAGCGTGAATGTCATGAGCTCGACGAGCGCCTCGTTTGTCAGCGTGAGAATCGCGTCGCTGCCCTGCTCGAGTATGACGGCTCCGCCGATGCCCGCTTCGGTCACGATCGGTGCGACCGCGACGACGACTGCGCTGGCCTCGGTGCCGCGCGCATACCATTCGATCGCACCCGGACCGCTCAAAGCGTCGCGCAGAACCGGATCGCCGAGATAACCCGGCGGGCTCTCGAGCTCCGAGTACGGCGGATCGCCGCGCGCGAGAATCAGACTCAGGAACTGCCCGGTGAGGCTGACGGGCGAGACGCCGATTCCCTGCGTAATTGGGTCTATCGCGCCGCCGTCGAACAACACCCAGCCTTCGGCATCGACGATGCGCAAGCGCCTGGCAGGCTGCTCGAACTGCCGTCCGAGCGCCTCCAGGGCCGGGGGCCGAACGAGAAACGGCCCGGGTAATCCCGTGTCGATGGACCAGGAGCTATGCAGCGCAACGGAATAGCCGCCTGCTTCAGCATCGACGTCAACGAGCGCCAGGCCGAGCCGCCGACCGACGAGCTCGACCGGCATGCGGATCTCGAGGGCATAGCCGGCCCCGGTCTCACGCCAAGACGCGGCAACGCGCGTCTCGTACCGAGCCGATGGGATGAATTCCGGCGGACTCGTGCGCTGCGGCCTGAGTATTCCCGGCGCCAGCGTATGCATGACGAGCCAATCGGCGCCCGGACCCTGCGGCAGGATCAGCGCGCGGTCGCCGTAGGGCCGCTCCGTCGGCGTGCGTTGATAGACCAGCGACTCATCGTCGGTTTCGATGAACAGGAACACCGAACGTTCGTAGATGCCGACCCAGTAACGAGCGCTGTCGCCGAGCGAACGTGCGGCCGCCTCCGTGAGCGTCCAGTCGTTGCGATAGCCGTCGAGCGCGGGCGCGGCAGCGAGCGGATGCGCATAGATCGTATCCTCGGCCGACCCCGGGACCGACGGTTGCGCAGAAGCGAGGGGCACGTCGGCTAAGGCAGTCGCGACGGTGCTGGCGCTTGCAAGCAATGCTTGCTCGAGACCGTCGCGCAGGGCGCCCTCGAGCTCCTGTACGTAACGGTATCCCGCCCATGGCAGCGCGAGCGTCAATACAGCCAGAGCGAGCAGCTGGATGCGCAATGACATGGCTAATTCGAACCGCCGTCGTTCCAGCGATAACCCATGCCGTAGACGGTTTCGATACTCTGAAAATGTTCGTCGACGTTATTGAACTTCGCGCGGATTCGTTTGATCTGTGAGGTAACCGTCGAGTCGTCGAGAACGACGTTCGCGGCGGCCATGAGCTGCTCGCGGCTGCGCACGTGGCCGGGATGCTGCGCGAGCGCATGCACGACCCAGAACTCCGTGACGGTGAGCGGCACGGCCGAGCCGTTCCACGTGGCGCTGAGCCGGTCGAGGTCGAGTGCCAACGCGCCGCGCTCGACGAGCTGCGCGGGTGCCGCGTCGTGCTTCAATGCATCGACCCGCCGCAGCAGCGCCGCGACGCGGGCGAGCAGATGCTCGAGCGTGATGCGCTTGGTCAGGTAGTCGTCCGCGCCGAGCCGCAGGCCGGAAACGATGTCGAGCTCGCTTTCCCGGGCCGTCAGGAAAATGATCGGTAGCTGAGACGACCGCGCTCGAAGCTCACGACACAGCTCGAAGCCGCCCTCGACCTCATCGCCGAGGTTCACGTCGATGATGACCAGATCCGGAAGCCGATTCTCGAACGCGGCCAAAGCCGTTTCTCGGTCGGCGTAACCCTGTACGCGGTAACCGAGGCGCTGTAGCGCGGCACTGTAGTTCTCTCGAATCGCTGTCTCGTCCTCGACGACTGCGATGAGTTTTTTGGCTGTCATGCTATTGATGCTTCGCGCTGCGTCGGCAGTTTCACGGGTTGAGCAGGCGCTCGCGCTCCACGCCGAGTCTCAGAATCCCGGCCGCCGAGATGGCGTCTGTAATTCGCCCTTCGAGGACCCAGGCGAGCGCATCATCCAGCGGCAGTGTTCGAACGGACAGATCCTCGGTCGGCTCGAGTTGCGGCTCGCCATGACTCAATCCCCGCGCGAGGTAGACGACGCCGAGCTCATCCGTTATGCAATTCGACGTGTGAAGGCGCATGACCTCGCGCCAGCTCGACGCACTGATACCGGTTTCTTCCCTGAGCTCCCGCTGTGCGGCCGCGAGCATGTCCTCGTCCTCGGGCGCACCGCCCATCGGCAGCTCCCAGGCGTACTCGTCGAGCGTATACCGGTGCTGGCCGACGAGCGTCAGATTGTGCGCCTCGTCGAGCGCCAGAATCGCAACTGCGCGATTCTTGAAACAGACTTTGCCGTACAGGCTCTGTGTACCCGAGGGGTTGATGACCTCATGCTCCTCGACGCGGATCCACGGATTATCGTAGACGACTGTCGAGCCGATTCGTTTCCACGGTTGTTTTCTCGACGTCATGTGTTTGCGTCGGTCGGCGTCGTCGCCCGCTTCAGTACGGAATGTGGAAACGCCGGTAAATACCTGCGATGAGCCACAGAGGTCCGATCATGAGAAACTGGAGATCGCGAAAGAACGACGGCCGGCTGCCCTCGTACCAGTGGCCTGCGAACTGTCCGGCCCAGCCACCGACGAAGAGGCACGAGGAGGTCAGCCAGAGCGGCGTCCCGAGTCCGTCGAGCCAGGCGACGACGGCGACGACGGCGACGACAAACGGCAAGGCTCCCACGGCGAGACTGATCGACAGAATGAAGTAGTAGACGACGGCCGCCATGAGAAACACCGTGCCCCAATTCAGCGCTGGCGAGGCGGATCGAAACGTTTCCGGTACGGGCAGAGACCACAGCAGGCCGACGATGCTCATGACGATGATCGGGATGCTGATCCAATGCAATAACCTGTTCGTATCATCGCGGTGGCTCTGAGCATATTCGGCCAGCCATTGATCGGTCGTCTTCATGATCTGCGTTGGCGAATCTGTGACAATGTTTGACGTTCAGTCAGGTCCTGTTCAGCGTATCATTGGCAGCATAACCTCGTGCTGCTAACTGTACCTCAGGAGACAACGTATTATGACAACCGAACAACTGTGCCGAACGTCGATGCTGACCGTCATTGCGGCATCGGTCGTTGTGTCCGCGTGCACGACGCTCGATCCGTACACGCGTGAGGAACAGGCGTCGCGCGCCCAGCGCGGAGCGATCATCGGCGCGGTCAGTGGCGCCGTCGTCGGGCTGATCACGGGTGACAGCTCGATGGAGCGCAAGAAACGCGCACTGGTCGGCGCCGGGCTGGGAGCGATCGCCGGAGGTGCCGTCGGAGCCTACCAGGATCGGCAGGAAGCTCGACTCCGAGCCCAGCTCGAAGGCACGGGTGTCAGCGTCACGCGCATCGGCGACAACATCACGCTGAACATGCCGGGCAATATCACGTTCGCGACCAACAGCGCAGATCTCAATGCGGGCTTCTTCTCCGTGCTCGATTCGGTTGGCCTCGTCGTCCAGGAGTTCAATCAGACCGTCATCGAGGTCGCTGGGCACACGGACAGCACGGGCACGGACGAGTACAACCAGCGCCTGTCGGAGCGACGCGCAGCGAGCGTTGCGGCGTATCTGATCTCTCGCCAGGTGCTGCCCGATCGCATCATTCAGGTCGGGCTCGGCGAGTCTTATCCCATCGCAGATAATTCGTCGGCCACCGGGCGCCAGCTCAATCGACGCGTCGAGCTGACGCTTGTGCCGTTGACGTTGAGTTAGCGACGCGAGTAGGCGCGGGTTGCGTCAGACCGCGACCATGCTTTTCTTGAGCTTGGAGATCGCCGCCGATTCGATCTGACGGATTCGCTCTGCGGAGACGCCATACTCGTCAGCGAGCTCGTGCAGCGTCGCTTTCTTCTCAGCGAGCCAACGGCGCGCAACGATGCTGCGACTGCGATCGTCGAGCGTGTTCAAAGCCAGCGTGAGCCTGTCGTGGGCATCGCTCTGTGCGTCGGCCGACTCGACGAGCTCGGCCGGGTCGCTATCGGGGCTCGGCAAGTAGGCTGTAGGGGCGAACGACTCGTCGTCTGCCGGGTCGGGGTCGAAGGAGACGTCGTAGCCCGAAAGCCGCCGCTCCATCTCCGTGACTTCTTTCGCCGTCACGCCGAGGTCCTTCGCCACAGCTTCAGTCTCATCCGCCGACAACCAGCCAAGATGCTTCTTGGATTTGCGCAGATTGAAGAACAGCTTGCGTTGTGCCTTGGTCGTCGCAACTTTAACGAGACGCCAGTTGCGCAGCACGTATTCGTGAATCTCGGCACGGATCCAATGAACGGCAAAAGATACGAGGCGCACGCCGACGCTCGGGTCGAATCGTCGGACGGCCTTCATCAAGCCGACGTTACCTTCCTGGATCAGGTCGGTGAGCTGCAGGCCGTAGCCGACGTAACCGCGCGCGATGTGCACGACGAAACGTAGATGCGAGAGCACGAGCCGCTGCGCAGCCGCGAGATCGTCGTGGTCGCGCAGCCTCATAGCCAACGCGGCCTCCTCAGAGGCATCGAGAATCGGAATTGCCGATATGGCCTGGATGTACTGATCCAGGCTTCCGACGGGCCCATTGAGCATGAGCTCGCGATCTCGCAGGACAATGGCACCGGCAGTCATGTCGTAGAACCTCCCTTCAGACGGCGGGCATTTTAGCACTCGATACATTAGAGTGCTAAGACGCGCTCGGGTTCCGCGGCAACCGATAAGTAATATATATTAAAAACAATAACTTATGTAGGCTCTATGGCCCTGAGATGGCGCGCCGTCGCAATCCCCGCGCCGGCCCAGCCGAGCACCGCACCGGTGCCCAGCAGCCATAGCGCCTGTTCGGGGGTCAGACCCCGAAGCGCGAAGCTCGAGCCGTAAAGCCCCGCGAGCGAGCGCACGGGCCCGGCGAGGGTGAACAGGCTCAGCAATATCGTCAGCATCGCAAGCATCGCGCCGCTCAACCCGTAGCACAGGCCCATGTAGAGGAACGGGCGGCGTATGAACGCGTCACTGCCGCCAACGAGCTTGACGACCTCGATCTCCGTACGCCTGTTGTTGATCTCGAGTCGAATCGTATTGCCGATGACGAGCACGACTGCGAGCGCGAGCAACACGGTTGCCAGATCGACGATGCGCGCGATGAGCAACAGCATGCTGCGCATGCGCTCGACCCAGGCCGTATCGACCTGGACCAGATCGGTCTCGGCGAGCTCGGACAAGTCCTCGGCCAGCTCTTCGATCTGGTCGCGCGAGTCGACCGCGGGCCTGACGATGAGGGCATGAGGCAGCGGATTCTGCTCGAGCGCGTCGAGCGCGTCGCCGAAACCCGAGTAGCTCTGAAACTCCTCGAGCGCCGCCTCGCGCGGCACGAACACGACCTGCGTGACGTCGTCGCGACCCTCGAGCTCCGTGGCGAGCTCGCGCGCGCGCGACTCCTCGATCTCCATGTTCAGGTACACCGAGAAATCGATCGCGCCGGCCCACGAGCCGCTCAGCGTCTCGAAATTGTTCAGCAGCACGCGCAGGCCTGCCGGCAATGCGAGCGCGATGGCGATGACCGTGACCGTCATTGCACTGCCGATGGGTTGGCGCAGCAGCCGGCCGAATGCGCCGAGGAAATTCTGCGCGTGCAGCGAACAGTAATGGCTCGTACGCCTAAACATCGGCCGTTACCCTGGCGATCTTGCCGCTATCGAGGCGCAGGCGGCGGTGATCGAGTCGGTCGAGCAGATCGAGATCGTGCGTCGCAATCAGCATCGTGACGCCGACTTTGTTGAATCGCTCGAACAGCTGCATGATTTCCAGGGACAGCCCGGGGTCGAGATTGCCGGTCGGCTCGTCGGCAATGACGAGATCCGGTCGGCTCGCGACGGCACGGGCAATACCGACGCGTTGCTGCTCGCCGGCAGACAACGTCAGCGGCGAATGCATCTCGCGGCCCAGCAATCCGACTTGATCGAGCGCTGCGCGGACGCGTCGCTCGATATCTCTGCGCCGCAGCGCCGCGATGACCAGAGGCAGCGCAACGTTATCGAAGATGGTTCTGTCGTTGAGAAGCTTGTGATCTTGAAAGACGATGCCGATCCGCCGCCGGAAATACGGAATCTGCCTGCGCCTGATGCGAGACGTATTCTGGTTGTGGACGAGAACCGTGCCTCGCGTCGGCCGCTCGATGAGTGCGATGAGCTTGAGCAGCGTGCTCTTGCCGGCGCCGGACGGGCCCGTAAGGAACGCCATCTCGCCTTTCTGCATTTCGAAGCTGACGCCCGACAGCGCGTCGCGGCCGCTCGGGTATCGTTTGTGGACGTTCTCGAACCGGATCATGGCGCTTCGCGCTGCACGAGGGCGGCCGCGAACTCGGCAGCGTCGAACGGCACGAGATCCTCGGCCTGCTCGCCGATGGCTATAAAACGCACGGGGATTGCGAGCTCGCGTGCGACGGCCAGCAGAATTCCACCCTTCGCGGTGCCGTCGAGCTTCGTGATCACGAGCCCGGTCACACCGAGCGCCTTATTGAACTCGCGAGCTTGCGCGAGTGCATTCTGGCCCTGGCTCGCGTCGAGAACCAACAGCGTCTCGTGCGGTGCGGAGTCATCGAAGCGCCCGATGACACGCTTGATCTTCTTCAGCTCGTCCATGAGGCCGCCGGCCGTGTGCAGCCGTCCTGCCGTGTCTGCGATCACGACGTCCATGTGCCTGCTCCTGGCAGCGCTGAGCGCGTCGTGGACGACGGCCGCAGGATCCGCGCCGGATGCCTGGGCCATGAACGTCGCGCCGCAGCGTTGCGCCCAGATGCCGAGCTGCTCGACGGCCGCGGCACGATACGTGTCGCCCGCTGCGAGCATAACCGAGAGTCCCGCAGCCGTGCACCGCGCCGCGAGCTTGCCGATCGATGTCGTCTTGCCT
The DNA here is from genome assembly GCA_041623375.1 of Gammaproteobacteria bacterium. GTDB lineage: Bacteria > Pseudomonadota > Gammaproteobacteria > Steroidobacterales > Rariloculaceae > JAHEEM01. Next base: position 7,298 of record JBFJXA010000066.1, read on the forward strand.
GTGCCGTTCACGCCGACGACGAGCACGACGAAAGGCTGCGTCGGTGTGGCGAATTCGAGCGGCTGCTCGACGGGTTGCAAGAGCTCGACGATAGCGTTCTCGAGCGCCTCGACGGGCTCGAGCTGGGCTTGTGCCGCCGACGGTTTGCGTAGCCGCTCGATGAGCCATTCGGTGGCGTCGACGCCGACGTCTGCGGTCAAAAGCTGTGTCTCCAGCGCCTCGAGCGCATCGTCGTCCCAACGCCGCGCGCGCAGGCCGAGCAAATCGTGCGTTAGCCAGGCTCGTCCCTTGCTCAGCCGGGACCTGAGCCTGGACACCGTGGCGCTAGTCAGCATGAGCGAGTCGGCCGTCGGGCCGTGAGACGGCAATCGTCGAATCTGAGCGGGAGTCGTGCATTGGGATCGAGCGGGCCGGCGGCATGTCCGTTGATCGGGTTAGTGACCGGCTAGCGCGTCGGCCCGGCGTGCCGCGTAGTATACCGCGGTCTTGATGACCTCAACGGTAGCTGGGGTAGGCTAGCGCCATGCCGAAGCCGCGTGCAGACCGTCCGCACTCCGTTCGAATCATCGCCGGGCGATGGCGCGGCCGGCGGATAGCAATCCCGCGCGGCACGGCAGTACGTCCTACGCCCGACCGGGTGCGCGAGACGATTTTCAACTGGCTCGCGGGCTCGCTCGCCGGGGCGACGTGTCTCGATCTCTTCGCCGGTACGGGTGCACTCGGCCTCGAGGCGCTATCGCGCGGCGCGAGCGCGGTCTGGCTGATCGAGCGCGATCCGGTTCTGAGTCGGGCGCTGCGGGCCAGTATCGAGGCGCTCGATGGCGCGGACGCGACGGTCCTTAAGTCGGATGCTGCCTCGCTGTTGCGTCATCCGCCGCGGCAGTCCTTCGATATCGTGTTTCTGGATCCACCTTACACCGAGCCGCTCGAGCCCTTGCTGGCGCAGCTCGACCCGTGGCTTGCCGATCAGGCGCAGATCTACGTCGAGCGTGCACGCGGCCCCGCCCCGTCGGCGCCGCTCGAGGGGCTCGTCGCGGCGTTACCGGGCAGTCGTCTCGTGAAGCACAGCCGAGCCGCGAACGTGGCGTTCGGCCTGCTCCGGTTCGAGCGGCCCTCTAGCCCCCGGCCGCTTCTCTGACCTCAGTGGACGCGCTTCAATAAAATGGGGTCAGACCCCACGTGATCCGGCTGAAGGCTAGAGTACGGCTCGCGTATCGAGAAAAACGCGCGATTGGGGTCAGACCCCAGTAATCGATATCCGGGCTAGAATACAGGCCCCACAGCCCGAGATCTGCCCATGCCCCAGAACGTAGGCGCTGCCTATCCCGGTACGTTCAATCCGCTTACGCGTGGGCACGAGGATCTCGTGCGCCGCGCGAGCAAGCTGTTCGACCGCGTCGTCGTCGCCGTCGCCGCAAGTCCCGGAAAATCGCCACTGTTCTCGCTCGAGGAGCGGGTTGCGCTCGCGAGCAGCGTGCTCGGCGACATTCCAGGCGTGTCGGTTACGGGCTACGAAGGATTGACGGTCGATTTCGCCGAGCAGCAGGGGCTGCAGACCATCATTCGGGGATTGAGGGCGGTTTCGGATTTCGAGTACGAGTTTCAGCTCGCAACGATGAACCGGCATCTCACCGAGCGCGTCGAGACTGTGTTCTTGACGCCGACCGAGCATTACACGTTCATCTCATCCAGTCTCGTGCGGGAGATCGCCGAGCTCGGTGGCGATGTCTCGTCCTTCGTGCATCCGGAGGTAGCAGCCGCGCTCGCAGCCAAGTTCGGAGATCGGCAATGAGGATGGAGCGGCGCAGCGCGCGCTGTCTGATCGCGATCACGCTGCTGGCGGTGTCGTTGCCGCTCTTTGCGCAGCGTGCGCCCGAGCGCGGCGCGGTGGCGAGCGCCCACCCGCTCGCGAGCGCGGCCGGCGTCGAGGTGCTCGAGGCAGGCGGCAACGCATTCGATGCCGCCGTCGCCGTCAGTGCGGCGCTCAGCGTGGTGGAGCCTTACGGGTCGGGAATCGGCGGCGGGGCATTTTTTCTGCTGCGCCGCGCCGCGGACGGGTACGAGGTCATGATCGATGCGCGCGAGGTGGCGCCGGGCGAGGCGGATCGGGACATGTATCTCGACGCAACCGGCGAGCCGATCGCGGGCGCCTCGCGCGACGGCGCACTCGCGGCCGGCATCCCGGGTCTACCCTCAGCGCTCGCTCACGTGGCGCAACACTACGGTAACTTACCGTTGGCGGAGTCGTTACGCCCGGCAATACGTTACGCGCGCGAGGGTTTCGTCGTGGAGTCCGGATTCGTCGCGCGCCTGCGCCGCCGCGCGCCGTCGATGAACGCGGCCGCGCAGGCCGTTTTTCTTCCGCGCGGTGCGCTTCCGGTCGCGGGCGAGCGCCTCGTGCAATCGGATCTCGCCGCGACGCTCGAGCAGCTCGCGCGCGACGGTGCGGCGGGTTTTTACTCAGGGCCCGTTGCGCAGCGTCTCGTGGCCGGTGTGAGAGCCGGCGGTGGCATCTGGACACTCGAGGACCTTTCCGAATACGCGGTCGTCGAGCGCGAGCCGCTGTCGGGGACCTATCACGGCGTTGCGATCACGACTGCGGCGCCGCCGTCGTCGGGCGGTGTCGCGCTGATCAATATGCTGAACATGCTCTCGGGCTTCGACCTGGCGGCCTTCGATGACGTACGCCGGACCCACGTGCTCGTCGAGGTCATGCGCCGCGCCTACCGCGACCGCGCGGAGCTGCTCGGCGATCCCGATTTCGTGGACGTGCCCGTCGAGCGGCTCATCCACCCGTATTACGCAGCGGGTCAGCGGATGAGCATCAATCTGAACCGCGCGACCCCGAGCGACGACCTGCCCGGCTTACGTCCGTTCGAGGCCGCAGGCGGCGACCAGACCAGTCATTTCTCCGTGCTCGACCGCGACGGCAACGCGGTCGCAGTCACTCAATCGATCAACTTCTCGTTCGGCAGCGGCTTCGTGCCTGCCGGCACGGGTGTCGTGCTCAACAACGAGATGGACGATTTCTCGATCAAGCCAGGCTTCCCCAACGGCTACGGACTCATCGGCGGCGAGGCCAACGCGATCGCGCCCGGCAAGCGCATGCTGTCGAGCATGACACCGACGTTACTCGAAAGCGACGACGGTCTCGCCCTGCTGGGCACGCCCGGCGGGAGCCGCATCATCACGATGGTCCTGCTCGCGAGTCTCGCATGGATAGAGGGC
>JBFJXA010000067.1:0-10320 GCA_041623375.1 Gammaproteobacteria bacterium
GATAGTCCCGGCCGAGCTCGACTCCGGCTCGGGCGAGCACGTCGGCGGGCGCTGTCCAGGGCGCGTGAATATGGCTGGCGGGAAGCTTACCGAGCTCCGGGACCCAGCGCCGGACGTATTGGCCTTCGGGATCGAACTTCTTGCCCTGAATGATCGGGTTGAAGATCCTGAAGTACGGCGCCGCATCCGTGCCGGAGCCCGCAACCCACTGCCAGCTCGCCGAGTTGTTCGCGAGGTCGGCGTCGACGAGCGTGTCCCAGAACCAGGCTGCACCTTCTCGCCAGTGAATGAGTAGATGCTTGACGAGGAACGACGCCGCAATCATGCGCACGCGATTGTGCATCCACCCGGTTTGCCAGAGCTCGCGCATGCCGGCATCCACGAGCGGATAGCCCGTGAGGCCGCGCTGCCAGCAGCTTAGAAGCTCCGGGTCGTTACGCCACGGAAACCGCTCGAAGTTGGGGCGCAAAGGATCCCTCGGCAACGCCGGCCAATGGCTCAGCAGATAGTAGGAGAACTCCCGCCACCCGAGCTGGCGCAGATAAGCATCGCCGCCGGTGCGGGCCGAGGGCCGCGCCGCCATGGCGCTGCGAACGACACACCAGATCTGCCGCGGGCTCAGCTCGCCGAAGTGAAGGTGCGGCGAGAGACGCGACGTGCCGTCGAGATCCGGCCTGTCGCGTTGGTCGGGATATGCCGCGATCCCATGCTCGAGGAATTGTCCGAGTCGCGCGTGGGCGCCGCGCTCACCCGGCTCCCAGCATTCTTCGAACCCTCTGGCCCAGTTCGGCCGCCGCGGCCGCAGATCCCAGCCCTCTAGCGGCTCCGAGTCGACAGGTGCTGCGAAGGATCGCAGGCGCCTGGGCGCCTCGATCGGCTCGCCGGGATCGGGCCCCGCGAGACAGGCCTTCCAGAACGGCGTAAAGACCTTATAGGGCTGCCCCCCCTTCGTCAGGAGGGACTCGCGAGTGAACAACAGCGAACCGGGATGCGTATGCAGTGTCACGCCGTCCTGCGCGAGCGTTTTGCGTAACGATCGCTCCAGGTCGGCACCCGCGGGCTCGGGGCTGGCGCTCGAATGCACGTCGCGCGCGCGCGTTTGCGCCACGAGATCCGCAATCGCTGATCTCACGGGCCCACGCCGGAGGATCAGACGCACGCCACGGGCCTGGAGCTGATCGGTCAGAGCCGCGAGGCTGTGGTGCAACCACCAACGGGCGGCCGCGCCCATGGCTCGCTCATCGGCTAGTGTGTCATCGAGAACGTAGCACGTAATGAGTGGCCGCCCAGTCTCAGCGGCTGCAGCGAGCGCACGATTGTCGGCCAGGCGCAGGTCACGGCGGAACCAGACTAGGACCGGAGAGCTGTTAGCGGACATGGGAAACGAGCCGGCAAGAGTATTCATGGGTTCGGCGAATCGGCGCCGGCGGATTCAGTGTGACCCCCGGCGCATCAGTATAATCCGGGGCGGCGGCACAAATGCGATACCGGATGAGCGCTGAGCAAAACCAATTGGCCAACTCCAACGAATCTATTCTCGAACGGATTGGTGCGGGCGATCAGCGCGCTGTGGCCGAGGCGCTCGACAGCTTCGGTGGGCTCGTCTGGTCGATCGCCCGTAACTGGTGCAACAACGCAGCCGATGCGGAGGATGCGACGCAGGAGATATTTCTCGAAATCTGGAAATCCGCCGGACGCTACGATCCGAAGGCCGGGTCCGAGGCGGTCTTCATTTCCACGATCGCACGGCGGCGCATGATCGATCGATTGCGGGCTAAGGAGCGGCGACCTAAGACCGAGCCGCTCGACGAGGCGCTGACCATGGGCACGGCCGATCCGGCACCCGATGCGGGCATGCTCGCCGCTGACGCTGCGATCGCGGCGCGAGCCGTCGCGGAGCTGGAACCCGACCATCAGCAGGTGCTGCTCATGGGTGTCGTTCAAGGCATGACCCATTCGGAGATCGCCGCAGCGACAGGGAAACCGCTGGGCACGGTCAAGACGCAGATTCGCCGCGGGCTCGTCCGTGTCAGAGAGCTCATCGAACAGGGTGCATCGACGGCCGAGTCCGGAGGTAGCGCGTAATGACCTCGAAAACCGATAGATTGGAAGAGCTACTGGTCCTACGAGCGACGCAGCCCTTGTCGTCGGCCGAGCGTGCGGAACTCGAACTCCTTCTCAGTTCCGAGCTCGCCGCCGACGCCGAGGTCTTCGATCGTGTGGCGGCGGCCGTTCACGTCGCAGCCATGCAATCACGCCAGACGCTGCCTGCGAGGCTGCGCGCGCGATTGGAGCGCCAGGCCGCTCGTCATTTCGCGAAGCGTAACTCGAATTCCTCGAACTGAGTGCAGCCAGACGGCGACTCGGCGCGAGTCCAACGATCAGCGAATCAGAGACCGACGAGCTCCCGGCCGATCTCGACCGCCTCGCCGGCACCCGCATAACCGTCGGCGCCGAGACGCTGCCAGAGATCCGGCGCATCGGCCAACGCCAACCCGCCGACGAGTATGCGCACGCCCTCGCCGCTCGACGCCCTGATCGCCTCGATCGTTGCCTGCAGACTCTTGATCTGGGTCGTCAGCGTCGTCGCAAGCACGATGAGATCGGCGCCGAAGAACTGAGTTGCGCCCGCAATATCCCCGGCAGGCACGTCGGCGCCGAGACATAACGAGCGCCATCCGGCCGAATCGAAGAAGTCAGCAACAGCTCTGACGCCCATATCGTGAGCGTTGCCCGCGACCGCCGCTGAGATCACCGTCTTTCCAGAGTCTTCGACCCGAGCTCGCGCATGCGTGAGCAGCGTCATCAGACGGCGTGTTGTTTCCGAGACGATACGCTCCTCCGCAATCGAGGCTTCTGCGCCGTGCCACATGCGCCCGATCTCGCGCATCGCCGGAAAGATGACGTCGAGATAAATCTCCTCCAGAGACTCACTTGCCGCCGAGGCATCGACAACGAGCTCGATGGCGCGCCGCGGATCGCCCTCGAGACAGGCGGCGATGTATCGCAACGCCAGTGCGCCGGAAGAATCGGAGGGATCGAGCTCGCACGCCTCGAGCGCAACACCGGCATCGAGGATCGATAGCGCTTGGTCGACGTACGCTGCTGCCGCTCGACCGGCGCTGTCGGGCAGCTCTGCATCGAGCGTTCTGCGCAAGCACGACAGGGCCGTGCGTAGATCGCCCGTATCGCGGCCGCGAGCTAGAAATGCATTGTGCTGCCAGACGACGCGCGAAGTGAACGCTGCGGGCGATCCCATGCGCAAGGCCGCTGCGAGCTCGAGAATCCGCTGCACATAATTTGACTTCCAGGAGGCCAGCGCCCCGGCACCGTAGCGCTGCGGGATCGTGGAGTCCGCCTCGACAAGCGCCGCGGCCGCCATTGCTGCATAGCCCGCGGCGCTCATTTCGAGCAGCTCGGCTGCCGTTAGATTCGATTCGCTCATGGTGCTGGCAAGAGTTGGTGGGCCGTGTAGGAATCGAACCTACAACCAATGGATTAAGAGTCCACTGCTCTGCCTGATTGAGCTAACGGCCCGGATCGTTTTGGTGATTTTAAATGAATGGGGTGGACGATGGGACTCGAACCCACGACGACCGGGATCACAACCCGGGGCTCTACCAACTGAGCTACGCCCACCATTGTTATCTACACTCGTACCGCCGCGGCATCATGGCGCGCCCGGCAGGACTCGAACCTGCAACCCTCGGCTTAGCTTACCACCACTGTTTTCACAGCCCCTATTCGGGTTTGTGGCCTGGACCATCTCTTCACCATCGCAGGTGCCGCACGTATGGCCTCTACGGATCCCCGAGCCGCCGTCGCCGGCAATACTTCGACACTCTACCCCCGCTCGCGCGAGCCTTCGAGCATCGCGGACCTCGAAGGTCGTGCCCGAGCACGGCGCTTCGAGATACCGGGTTTCCACGGGATTGCCATCAGCATGACCTGTTAAGGGTTCCCCGTTACAGTGCAGTCCACTCCGACGATTCCGTTTCTCGCCAGAGGCTCCTTCGCTCGTCGAAGGCCGATGCTCTATCCGGTTGAGCTACGGGCGCCTGCGCGCAATGCTACCAAATACGCTCGACCGATACTGTGCCCGTCGCGACTTATCGCGTGCGACGGCCCCCGGTTCGACAACGGTCGCTCCGATATCTCATCAGTCGCAGCCGAACGCCGAGGCAACACCACCGGCGTCGAGCGAGGCGCGTCGCGATCCATCACGAGCGCGCCGGTAGGCGGCGCAGATAACCGTAGCCCAACAGCCCGGCGCACAGTGATGTCACGATGATGCCCTGTTTGGCGATCTCGAGTAACTCCGTGCCCTCGCCGAAGCTCAGCGTCGCGATGAACAGCGACATCGTGAAACCGATACTGCCGAGCACGCCGATGCCGGCCAGGTGACGCCAGGTCAGTCCTGCGGGTAGCTCCGCGAGTCCGAGACGTTTGCCGACCCAGGCGCCGCAGACGATTCCAAGCGGCTTGCCGACGAGCATACCGATCAGGATGGCGTAGCTGAGCTGACTCGTCCACGCGGCAACGATGCCCGGCCCGGAGAGGACGACTCCCGCATTAGCAAACGCGAACAGCGGCATGACGATGAAGCTGACAGGCTTCTCGAGCCTCGACTCCCATCGCCGCAACGGCACCGTGGCTTGCTCGGCGACCTCGAGGACATCCTCGACGAGCCCCTGCTGCTCGGGCTGCTCGAGAATGCCCGTTGTATCCTCGTCGAGTACCCGCCTGAATCTTCGCAATCTGTTCTGCACAGCACTGAGGAAGGTCTGGCGCGTAACGGCAGGGCGAACCGGCGCGAGCAGCGCTACGACGATCCCGGCGAGCGTGCCGTGCAAGCCAATCTGCAGGAACAACAGCCACAGCCCTGCGCCGACCACGAGATAGGGCAAGCCGCGCCGCACACCGGAGAGGTTGAACGCGAGCAGGACCGCCGCAGAAGCCATCGCGGGTACTAGCAGCGACGCGTCGAGTTGCGAGGTATAGAAAAATGCGATGACGAGAATCGCCGCCAAATCGTCAATGATCGCAAGGCCAACGAGAAATGCGCGGGCCGAGACGGGCACGCGGTCACCGAGAAGCACGAGCACCATGATCGCGAACGCCGTATCCGTCGCGATCGGGATTCCCCAGCCGCTGTTGATGTCCGGCGTACCTGCGAGCACGAGAAACAGTGTGGCTGGCAGAACGACGCCGCCGGCGGCCGCAAACAGAATCGATGTCGCCCGCCGAAGCTCGCTGAGCTGGCCAGCAAGAAATTCCCGCTTGAGCTCCAGACCCAGTAGAAAGAAAAACACTGCCATGAGCCCGTCGTTGACCCAGTGTTGCAGGGACATCTCGAAACGGCTACCAGCGAACGTGATACCGAAACTCAGATGTAGCGCACCGAAATAAGCTTCGGCGAGAGCAGAATTCGCCAGTGCAATGGCCAACGCCGTGGCCGCGAGCAAGATCCAGCCCGATGCGCTCTGCGCGTCGACGAACTCACGAAAAGGCTCGGCGATCGCCCTGGCGGTCGTCTCCAGCGGCGCTCTGACTTGCTCCTGCTCGCTCATTTGCACTGGCCCTCGGGTAGGCCGATCGCGAGATCTCCGATGGCAACATTTTCAGAGAAGATCGTCAGTATCCCGGCACCGACGGTGAGGAGCAAGACGATCGCGACAACGGCGTTCGACGCGTTTCTGTCGAATACTGCCTCCATTCCTGGAGGCAGCGTTTCGCGCGAAGAAGGCGCCCGCGATAGCCCCGCACGACGTCGCCGATGCGGCAACCGGAGATCTGCGTCCCCAGCCCTCAGGTCTGCTCCTTGACATGGCCACCTAGATACAGCGTGACGAAATTCAGCAGTGACAATATCAATGCGATCTCGTAACGGTGAAAGGCGACGGCGATACCGATTGCACCGGTGTTCCAGAGGCTGGCTGCTGTCGCGGTTCCACGCACACTACCCTGGTTCTTCAAGATTGCGCCGCCGCCGATGAACCCCATGCCGGCAATGATTCCATAGATCACGCGCGATTCGGCGTCGGTCGTCGAGAGCACTTGCAGGCCTACCAGCATGTAGCCACATGCTGCCATCGCAACGAGTGGAAACGTTCGTAGTCCGGCAGTTCGTTCTTCGCGCTCGCGATTCCACGCGACTGGTAGTGCCAGCACGTAAGCAATTCCGATCTGATAGAGATTGGAGACGATATCGTTCCAGTTCAGCTCCGCCATATTGAATCTCGCTCAAAAGTCGTTCATGAAGAATATTGCCAAAACTACACCGCCGCGCCCGCCCGAGACCGGGGACGTTGACTCGACCGGCAGGGTTCTTGGCTGACAGCCGTAAGGATTAGAGTGCAGGCTCGACCGCAAAACTCGGTGTAAGTGGTCGGGGCAGACGGATTCGAACCGCCGACCCTCTGCTCCCAAAGCAGATGCGCTACCAGACTGCGCCATGCCCCGCCCGGCCCTGAAATCCCGAGCCTATCGCGACGAATGGTAAGCTCGCGCTCCGGAACGCGTCAATCGGCAGACCGGACTCATCGTCGAAGCCGCAAGAAATTGCTGTAATCCTGCAACTGGCATACCGGATTCGCTATCATCCTTGCTTCGAATCGCAATGGATCGGGAAATACCATGCGCATACTCAAGACTCTGGCCTGCGCTCTGCTCGCGTCGGGCGTTGCCGGTGCTCAGGATCTTGCCGAGGACGACACCGCAATCGACATGAACCCGCGCGTACGTATCGTTACGAATCTCGGCGCCTTCGTCATAGAGCTCGACCGCGCGCGCGCGCCGTTTACGGTCGACAATTTTCTCAAATACGTCGATCAGGGCCACTACACCGGAACGATCTTTCATCGCGTCATTCACGGCTTCGTTGCCCAGGCTGGAGGATTTACGACCGATTTCACCGCGAAGACCGTCGAACAGTCCGTCGTCAATGAATCGGGTAACGGCCTCAGCAACCTCAGGGGCACGGTCGGCCTTGCGCGACAAGCTGCGCCGCACTCGGGTACGGCGCAGTTCTATATCAATCTGGCCGACAACATGGACCTGAATCCGCGGCCGACACGCTGGGGCTATGCGGTATTCGGCCGCGTGATCGAAGGCATGGAAGTCGTCGATGAGATCGGCCAGAAGCCAACCGGGGCCGCCGGCAGTTTCGAACGCGACGTTCCCCTGGAGATGATCGTCATTGAGGGCGCGGAAATTATCTCCGAGTAAACGCTGTGCCCGTGCTGTTCATCTCGGACCTGCATCTGCACGCAGAAAGGCCGGATGGAATCGAGCAGTTTCTGCAATTCATGCGCACGGATGCACCCGCGGCATCGGCGCTCTATATTCTCGGTGACCTGTTCGAGGCGTGGATCGGAGACGATGATACCGACCCGGGGCACGCGCCGGTCATCGCTGCGCTCGCCGAGCTCCGGCGAGACAATGTCCCCTGTTACTTCATGCACGGCAACCGAGATTTCCTGGTCGGCAAGCGCTTCGCGGCGGCAACGGGTTGCGTGCTGCTCGACGACTGGCACGTGATCGAAGTCGCAGGCCAACGCGCCGTGCTCACGCACGGAGATCTGCTGTGTACCGACGATACGTCGTATCAACAGCTGCGCTCGATGGTCCGCGACCCGAGCTGGCAACGCGAATTTCTCGCCAAGTCTCTGGACGAGCGGCGTGCGATCGTGACCGAGCTGCGCGAGCGCAGCAAGACGGAAACCGCCGAGAAGCCCGCCGAGATCATGGACGTCAATCAGACAGCCGTCGAGGCCGCGCTGCGGCAGCACGGCGTGAGTATCCTCGTGCACGGTCATACGCACCGCCCGGCCGTGCACGAGTTCGTAGCCGACGGATCGCCCGCGACTCGGATCGTTCTCGGTGATTGGTACGACCGTGGCAGCGTGCTGCGCTGGGGTGAGTCCGGCTTCGCGCTGGAGGCGCTCGAACGGCACCAGTAGCGAGCCCGACAGGTGCTGAGACCCTCTAAGCTGCGACGGTATCCGAGTCGAATGCGTCGACGAGCTCGGCCGTGGTCTGAAACCGTTCGTCAGGGTCGACCGCAAGCATCTTGTCGAGCAGCGGTTGAACCGTCCTGAAGGCGTCGACGAGCACGGGTCGCGACGCGTTCGTGTGCTGATAGATCACGGCCATCGGCGAATCGGCGACGAATGGGCGCTTGCCCGTCAGCATTTCGAAAAGAATACATCCGAGGCTGTAGATGTCCGAGCGCTCATCGACGGGCTCGGCGTGACCCTGTTCGGGGCTCATATAATAAGGTGTTCCGAAGATTTGCCCCGTACCCGTGATCGCCGCCTCGAGCTTCATCTGCTTGGCGAGCCCGAAGTCGATCAGCGCCACGGAATCGTCACTGCGAAACATGACGTTTGCGGGCTTGAGGTCGCGATGAAGAATCCCGGCGCCGTGAATCGCGCCGAGAGCGAGCGCAATCTGTCGCGCGTAGTCGAGCGCTTCGGCTTTTCCGAGCCCTCGTCGCAACCGTTTCGCGAGACTACCGCCAGCAAGGTACTCCATGGCAATGAAGGCGTGGTCGTCGGCAATGCCGAGATCGAATATCTTCACGACGTTGGGGTGGTCGATGGTGGCGATGATCTCGTATTCCTGTAGAAACCGGTCGAACAAATGACTGCCGCCGGTGTCCGGCATGTGCTTGAGGACCTTGAAAACCCGGCGTTCGTTCGTACCGTCCTCCCGAGCGAGATACACGCTCGAGAGATCGCCCGAATGAAGCTCAGCAATGAAAGAATGCTTGCGTAGGCCGCTCAGCGCCGACCCTTTGCTGCGGGCGGACCCCGCCACGGCTCCGCTCTCCGCCGCGGGATCGAGAAGCGTACGCACGGCCCGGACCAGGCGCTGATGCGTGACGCGCGACTTGGGGAAATAGTCACCAGCGCCGGCCTTCATGGCCTCGACGGCGAGAAACTCATCGCTGTCTGAGGCAAACACGATGACGGGCGGGCAGCCCGGCCGCGAGCGCACCGTGCGCAGCAGCGCGAGATCCTCCTCGTTCTGCAGCGGGTAACCGAGGAACACGAGGTCGAGGTCGGCCAATGGAAATGCCTGCGTCAGCGGCCCGGCCGAGCTCGGCTGGTAATCCTGAATCATCGCGTCAGGCCACTCGACCTCGAGGTGATAGCGCAGGACGCGCCGATATTCTGCGTCATCGTCAATGATCAGAAAACGCATCGAGCTCGGGTCCTGGCCTTGCTGCGAAGGGCGCTAGCCCGGATATCTCGCCGGGACTCCGGATGATGGCAATGGACAGGGGTCCTTGGGCGCCGGGCTGGAGCGCGTGTCATAGCCAGATCTATGGCTCGCGCGAAGACCAAGTCCAAGGGCGCCTGGACGCGCCAGAGCCGGAGTAGGTTGCGAGCGGGCCGACGCTGGATGACCTGTATTCATGCTACTGTCCGTCTCGGTTTTCTTCAGTGACTTAGAAACTTACGCTCAGCGCAGCAACCGCCTGGTGAGATATGCGGGCTATAAGCCGCCCGCTGCCTGCATGGCATCGTCGTCGCCGGCCCCACCGCGCTCCTCGCGCAGGACCCTTGCGTCTCGCCTGGCTCTCGTGGCATCGGCACGCGCGACTTCGAGGCGATCGAGGTAGGCCCGTGTAACGTCCCCGGTTACGTACTCGCCGGAAAAACACGAGGTATCGAACGCTTCGATCGCAGCGTTCTCGTGCCGCACCGCCTGTACGAGATCGTCGAGATCCTGATAGACGAGCCAGTCTGCGCCAATGAACGCCTGAATCTCCTCGACATTGCGGCCGTTGGCCACGAGCTCGCTCGCCGCGGGCATGTCGATACCGTAGACGTTGGGATAGCGCACCGGCGGCGCCGCGGAGGCAAAATAGACCTTTCTCGCACCCGCCTCGCGCGCCATCGCGATGATCTGCTGTGACGTCGTTCCCCGGACGATCGAATCGTCGACGAGCAATACGTTCTTGCCCGCGAACTCCAGGTCGATTGCATTGAGCTTGCGCCGCACCGATGCGCGCCGCTCCTCCTGGCCGGGCATGATGAATGTCCTGCCGATATAGCGGTTTTTGATGAACCCTTCCCGATATTTCACGCCCAGCTCGTGCGCAACCTGCACGGCCGCCGTACGCGACGTATCCGGTATCGGAATGACGACGTCGATGTCGTGCTCCGGTCTGAGCCGCAGAATCTTTGCCGCAAGCGCCTCACCCATACGCAAACGGGTCTTATACACGGACAAGCGATCGATAACGGAATCCGGCCTTGCGAAGTAAACGAACTCGAAGATACACGGCGAGTACTTCGCGCCGTTTCGATA
>JBFJXA010000068.1:0-10266 GCA_041623375.1 Gammaproteobacteria bacterium
CTCCATGAGGCTGATCGCCGACGTCCATGCCGCGAACGTCAGTAACAGGAAAAACGCCGTCGAGACGATCGGTCCGCCCGGCAGCTGACCGAACGCAAGCGGCAGCGAATGGAAAATCAGGCCGGGACCGATGGCCGGATTCAGACCGTTGGCGAACACGATTGGAAAAATTACGAGCCCGGCCAACAGCGCGACGGCTGTATCCGCCGCGACGATCGCTGCGGCCGTCTTGCCGATCGAGTGCTCGTCGGGCAGATAGGCTCCGTAAGCCATGATTGCGCCCATGCCGACACTGAGCGTGAAGAACGCCTGCCCGAGTGCGACGAGCGCGCCGTCACGCGTGAGCTCGTCGAAGCGCGGCGCGAACATGAAATCGAGACCGCCAACGAAATCACCGGCGATCATGCTGTAACCGAGCAGCACGAGCAGCAGTCCCAACAGCGCCGGCATCAGGACGCGCACAGCCTTCTCGAGACCCCGTTCGACGCCGTTGGCGACGACGAGGATGGTCATGAGCATGAAGACCGTGTGCCAGAACCCAGTCTCTACGGCGTTCGCGGACAGCGCGCCAAAAATCTCGCCGATGCCAAGCGCGTCGAGACCCGTAAAGTTTCCTGCGGCACCCTTGATGATGTATGCCGCAGCCCACCCGGCGATGACGCTGTAGAACGAGAGAATCAGAACGCCGGCCAGCACGCCGACAAAGCCCACGATTCGCCAATGCGGATTGCCAGCCTCCTCGTTACCGAGTAACTCCATCGTCGCGATCGGATTGCGGCGCCCGCGCCGACCGATCAGGATCTCGGCCACCATGATCGGCAGACCGATCATGAATACGCAGAGAAGATAAAAGAGCACGAATGCGCCTCCGCCGTTCTCACCGGCGATGTAGGGAAACTTCCAGATGTTGCCGAGGCCGACGGCCGAGCCCGCAACGGCCAGGACGAAGGCGAAGCGCGACGACCACTCGCCGTGCAGCGATTTGCGTCGCGCCGATGTCGGATCGGTAGCCATGGATTCTCCGAGCGTGTTTTTTCGCGGCAATTCTAGGATCATTGCTCCGCCATGGCCAGAAAGCGCAGTAAGCCGTCACCCGCGTCGATCGCCCAGAACAAGAAGGCACGATTCGATTACTTCATCGAGGAGAAGGTCGAGGCGGGTCTCGTGCTCGAAGGCTGGGAGGTCAAGAGTTTGCGTGCCGGTAAAGCTCAGCTCTCAGAGTCCTATGTAATTCTCAAGGACGGCGAGATCTGGCTGCTCGGCGCACACATGACGCCGTTGGCTTCGGCCTCGACACACGTGCATGCCGACGCGAGCCGCACGCGCAAGCTGCTGCTGCACAGGGATGAAATCGATCGTCTGGCCGGCCTCGTCGAGCGTAAGGGCTATACGCTCGTGCCGCTCGAGCTCTACTGGAGCAAGGGACGTGCAAAGCTCGCCGTGGGCCTGGCAAAAGGTAAAAAACAACACGACAAACGCGCCGACGAGAGAGACCGGGACTGGCAGCGCGACAAGGCCCGGGCGCTCAAAGCCTTTGTAAACAGGTAAAAAAACGCCGATTACGTCCCTTGTATTTGGCACTCACCACCCTAAACTTAGAACTCATGGGGGCGATCGGCTTCGACGTGGGTCGCGAACCTTCAGGTGCATGCCGAGGCGCAGATAACCTCGTAAAACCAGCTGCAAACAACTTAGTTGCCAACGACGACAACTACGCTCTAGCTGCCTAAAAACCAGCCTAGTGCCTTCCGCCCGGCTCGTGCTTGTGCGATCGGATCCGGGAGTCATCCACACAAGCTCGCGGGACGGCTCGTCTGAGGCCCGAACGCTAAAACTTAATCAGACTGGCTCTGTGTTTTCCCCGCCCGCCGGGTAGCGCAGAGTAAGATTAAAGGCGGTATAAGCATGTAGAGCTTGGAGCGGAGCACTTGCGGACGCGGGTTCGATTCCCGCCGCCTCCACCAATCAGAAAGGGTCGCCTCTGGCGGCCTTTTTTTCGTAGGCCCTAAAGTTTCCAGCAGAGGTGTCGATAACGGGCACTCATCCCCCCCTGCTAGGTTCGCAGCCTAGAAATTCAGCCCCGCCTCGTGCGGGGCTTTTTCTTTACCCGCCGCCGATTCTGAGTCGCGGATAATGGATGTACTCGTAGTTGAAGGTATCGCCGTCCTCGTCGAACAGAGCCAGTGACTGCTGAAACATGATCGGCGGGGGTCTCCCAGGGGGAACCGTTGCTTCGGCGATATAGAGACGCATGCCGTGCAGATAGATCCCCGCAAACGTCCGGGAACCGTCCGAGTTCGTGATCTGTAGCTGATGCCCCGCCACGCGCTGGATGTAATGGAAGGCGTCGTAGGTAACCTCGCCGCCTCGCCTGCGGATATTCCATGCTGCATAGGCAATCGAACCGATGACATCGACGGCCCAGTACAGCGAGCCATCGTCGGCGTTCGTCTTATTCGTGCGTTCGGCGTGTATTCGTCGGGCGTCGGAATAATCGACGACGGTCACGGAATAGCGGCCCCCGTCGGCTTCGGCCGTGTAGGTGCGCGCCGGAAAGATGGCACCGTACTCCGACTCGTAGGCGATCTCGCTGATCTGCGGCCCCCCGGGTGGAAACTCGATCGCGAAACGATCTTCGTCGCTTCTGAACTCGACCCATCGCTGCGCGGACACGGAGTGACCAGCCAGTAGCAGGACGAGTACGATCAGCCCCCTTCCGCGATGCCTGTCTAAATGTCTCATACAACCTCCGGTTGGCTAATCGCCGGCGATGCTGCGCTCCATTCGCTCGCGAAGCGCCGACGTGACCTCGGGCTCGATGTCGAACCAGAGCTTCCACGCAGGCCTGCCCTGATGCAGCAACATGCCGACGCCGTTGATCGTTCTATTGCCGCGCTCGCGCGCGGCAGCCAGGAAAGGCGTTTCGAGCGGCACGTAGATGATGTCGGAGACGAGCGCGTCCGCCGGCAGCCGATCGAGCCGGACATCGAGCGCAGCTTCACCGACCATGCCCTGACTCGTCGTATTGACGGCCATGGCGACGCCGTCGAGCGCATCGTGGCGCTGCTCCCAGGTCAACGGCGTAATCGGACCGCCCAGCTCCGCGGCAATCGTCTCGGCGCGCTCGAACGTGCGGTTGACGAGCCGAATCTCCGTCGCGCCTTCCTGCAGCAATGCGTAACAAACCGCCCTGGAGCCGCCGCCGGCACCGATCACGGTGATGGGCCCGGCCTGCGCACGCCAATCCGGATGCTCCTGCTTGAGGCTGCCGAGGTACCCACGCCAATCGTTGTTGGTTCCGAACAGCGAACCATCCGACCGCACGACAACGCAGCTGATCGCGCCGATGATCTTCGCAACCTCATCCACTTCGTCGACGATCTTCAACGCCTCCTGTTTGTGCGGGATCGTGAGGTTGCAGCCCGCGAAGCTTAGCGGATGCAATGCCCGAAGCGCGGCAGCCAGCATCTCGGGCGCAATCGGCAGCAGCACGTAGCTGCCGAGAAGGCCCAGCTCGTCGATCCAGTAGTTGTGCATGAGCGGTGAACGCGAGTGCATCACAGGCCACCCCATGACGCCGGCGAGCAAATGGCGGGCGTCGTCCGTCATCGCAGCTTCACTGCGCTCCCGCCGCGAGCTTGGCGCTGAAATGATCCCAGGTCCGCTTGAACAGCGTCTCGTTCCAGAGCTTCGCCTGGCAGGCTGCGACCTCTTCCTCGCTGAACGAGTAGGGCTTGCCGATTTGCAACGCGCGATATTGCCTGTACGCGTTCTCCTCGAGATAGTTTGCAAGCACGAACGCTTCGATGATGTTCTTGCCGCAGGTTACGGCGCCGTGCGATTTCATCATGGCTGCCGGTCGGTCACCTAACGTGTCCGCAAGGCGCTTGGCCATCTCCGGATTGTTGATCGAGTTGGGCGAGTCGAGTATCGGCATCGGATAAACGAGCGTACCCTGCGCGTAAACGGGCTCGTAGCTCTGACCGACCATCGTCAAAAATGTCGACCACTTCGGATGCGCGTGCACGATAGCCTGGATGTCCTGACGCGCCTTGTAGATACCTGCATGCAGATGAAATTCGAGCGGCGGCTTACCGTTGCCTTCGAGCACGTTGCCGTCGAAATCGATCGTGCAGATATCGTCCGTCGTGAGTCGGCTGCGTTGGCAGGTGCCGATGTTGATGTACATCCTGCCGTCGCCCGCGCGTGTGCTCGCGTGGCCGTTGTAGTCGATGATATCCGAGCTCTCCAGCATGCGGATGCAATCGACGAGCTGCTGTTTCAATGCTTGAGTTTCAGTCATGACGGTCACCAATCGACATGCTGGCTGAGCTCGCCACGCCAGAGATTCCACGCCCGCATGCAGGCGGCTTGATTCGGCACATCCGCGAGCGCGCCTTCCTCCGAAGACAACGCCGCGATTGGCCCACCCCCCGCTAGCGCCTGCGTCCAATGCTGAATACGCGCATTGACTTCCGTGTACGCCGCGCGAAATACCGCCATCTGCAGCGTGCCCCCGCAGGCGACGGCACCGTGGCCGCGCATCAGCACGACGTTCTTGCCGTCCATGATGGCAGCCAGTGCTACGCCCTTGTCGTTGTCGCTGACGAGCATGTCCGTGTCACCAAACTTCTCGCTGATGTCGAACACCGGCACGCCTTCGGCGATGAACGCGGCGTTGTGAAACATCGCACGCATATCGGTACCGACCAGGCCGAAAGGAATGACGGACGGCGAATGCGTGTGGACCACGGCCATGATATCCGGCCGTGCCCGATAGATCTGGCCATGAATGAATCGCTCGAGAAAGCTGCCTCGCCCCTCGGCATTGACGGCGTTGCTGTCGAGATCGTATTCGATGATGTCGTCGGGCGTCACCTGTGCAGGCGCCATGGAGCGCGAAAGAAAGTAGCGCTCGGCCGCATCGGGATGACGGATCGATACATGACCGAAGCCGTCGACGACGCCTTGCGCAGCCAGAATGCGGCTGGCAGCCGCAAGGTCGTTGATAACTTCGGCAGCAACTGCGCCGCCGGACTCGGGAGTATCGGCCATATCGGATCTCTCTTGCTCTAGATAATTCTTAAATAATGACCTTTGTCATCAAGCCTTTTGGAAATATCTCTTCGGGCTCGAACTGGCGATGCGCGATTCCCTGCTGGAAAGTGTACAGCGCCATCTGCTCCCAGGTCGCTCGGTTCTCCTCTATACCGTACGGGAACGGGTCGCCGCCGAACTTCTCACACATGTCGCGCGCGTAAGCGGCGAGCCACGGCAGCGGATAGCGCGATACGGCCGGCTCGAGCAGGCGCTCGACGCTGCGTCGTTTCGACTCGAGAAATGCGTCGTACAGATTACGTGCGACCCATGGGTTCTCCTCGAGGATGCGCTTCTGCAGCGCGATGATGTGCATGATCGGCCAGACTTTGGTCTTGGCGTAATACTGCGCCTCCATATCACGGTAGTCGGGATAGAGCCGCATGACGTCCGGGTGCCCCTGAAGGAAGCAGGTCGGCGGTCGCGCGATGATCGCGCAATCGATCTCGCCGCTCGCGAGCATGTCGCTCAGCGAGCGCTCCATGACGCGCGTGATCTCCACGCCCGCGGGAAGATTGAGCTCGACCTTTTCCTCGCGACCCGGTGCGTTCGCGCCCGCCTGATACCAGTGCACATCGGTCAGCTTCACGCCAACCTCGTTGT
Source organism: Gammaproteobacteria bacterium (assembly GCA_041623375.1). Lineage (GTDB taxonomy): Bacteria > Pseudomonadota > Gammaproteobacteria > Steroidobacterales > Rariloculaceae > JAHEEM01. The sequence continues at coordinate 5,701 of JBFJXA010000068.1, forward strand.
GCATCCAGCCGCGCATGTAGACGGCCGCCGAATGCGCCCACTCGGGCGAGCCGATACGCTTGCCCTTCAGATCTTCTACCGTTTCGATCTTCGAGTTCTTGTTGATATAGAACGAGCTGAAACGGAACAGCCGAGAACAGATCACGGGCAAGCCGATAATATCGGAATCCTCCCGCGTGACCTGCGTCGTGAATTTCGCGAACGATAGCTCCGCTATATCGAACTCACGGTTTGCCGTAAAACGCGCAAAACAATCGTGATGACCGAGCGTCAGCCAGTTGTGATCGATGCCTTCGGCCCTGACGAGACCGAGGCGAAAGTCGCGAAAGTGGTCGTAGTCACCGGTCGCGATGGACAGCTTTACGAGACTCACGCGAACACCTCGGGAAACTTCGCCATGACCTCGCGCGCGAGCTCCTTCGACGTTTGCGCCACAGCCGGAAAGTCGTCAATGCGCTCATAGGGAATGCACGCGTTGATGACCGCACGGCTGTTATAGAGCACGTCTTGCGACTGCACCATCGGATCGAGCCGCGAGGACCAGCATTTGTCGAGCAGCGTAATGTCGGTCTTCGGATCGGAGCGCGTGCCCATCGCCCACATGACGTCGTGGATGTCGCTAGGGTCGATATCATCGTCGACGACGACGACGTAGCGCCCGCAATACCCCGTCGGATTGATCTGCGATGCGATGAGCCCCGTTTGCGTCGCGTGCCCGAAGTAGCGCTGCTTGATCGCGACGACGACGAACGTCCGCCCGGAACCCCCCTGGTGTATCCAGACGCCTTTGACGTCGGGGATCGACGCATTGTCGAGCGAGTCCCATAGCGACGCCGAGCGCAAAAAGCAGCGCTCGAACAGATGCGAATGCGGCGGCTTCTGGCTGGCCGCGCAGGTCAGGATCGGGTCGTTGCGGTGATAGATCCGCTTCACGGTGATCACGGGCTCCGGACGCGCCCCGCCGGCATAGTAGCCGTGCCATTCGCCGAACGGCCCTTCCTCGGTCGTCTCGGTCGGACTGACCTCGCCTTCGAGAACGATCTCGGATCCCGCGGGAAACGGCAGCCCCGTGAGCTCGCCCTCGAGCACATCGAGCGGCTGGCCCGTGAGCGCGCCGGCCCAGTCGAGCTCGCAGACGGAATCCGGGATCGTGCAGCGCGCTGCGAGAAAGCTGACCGGATCGATGCCGACGACGATCAGCATCGGACAGGGCTTGCCGGCCTTGAGATATTTATCGCGTTGTATCAGGCCCTGCTTACCGTTGGATATGTACGATGTAGCCTTGTTCGCACCGAGCGCCTGGACGCGATACGTTCCCATGTTGACGCGCCCCGTGTCGGGATCGCGGGTAATGACGCCGCAGGCCGTGCCGATGTAGCGCCCCCCGTCGGCCTCGTGATGAATTGGAACCGGAAAGCGGAACATGTCGACGTCGTCACCCTCGACGATGTTCTCGAGCACCGGTGCGTCTTTGACTGCTCGATACGGAATCGGCTCGTGCCCGGCCATTGCACGGCGCACGCTATTTAGCATTGCCATGCGGTCATCGCCCTCGCGGGCCTCCATGCCGAGCGCGAGCGCGAGCCGCGCCGGCGATCCCAGCATGCCGTACAGGCACCGTAAGCCCGCCGGGTAGTCCGGTATGTCGTCGAACAGCAGCGCCGGCGCGCGTTCGACTTTTTGCCGGTAGAGGACCTCCGTCACGGCACCGAGCTCCTTGTCCCAGTGCGCGCCGGTGACGGTTTCGAGCTCACCGGCAGCCTCGACCGCGGCAAGGAACTCTCTGAGGTCAGTCTGAATCATGTGAACACTCCGCGGTAGAGTTCGTAGGATAGGCCCCATTCGAAAAGTAACCACGCGAATACGGTCACGGTCGACGCCGTTGCGAGAGCGATGGCCAGCGGCTTGCCGCCGTCGAGCTTGAGCGACAGGGCGATGTAGACGAACACCGCCGGCAGAATCCCGACGATGAGCGTCAGCGTAACGAGCAGGCCCGTCCACCCGATCGCATAGCGCAACGCGCGGCCGATCGGCGGCGGCTGTTCGGGCCTCTCGCCGACGGCTGTGCCCGCTTGCACGAGCACTTCGAGCACGAGCAGCAGCATCGTTGTCCAGGCGACGAGCACGGGCAGCGCACGCTCATCGGGCCCGTAACCGTAGGAGACGACGAGAAACACGGACATGCCGAGCAGCAGCAACAGCGGCACGCGTGCCTTGAGAAGCTTATCGACCAACATCCCCTCCCGCAGCTCTTCTGGCCACGAGCCGAACCACCGGAAGCGCGAGACTGATCACGACGAGCACGAGTAGCACGTCGGCGACTGGCCGCGTGATGAAGATCGAATGGCTGCCGTCGGACATCATGAGCGACTGATGGTAACTGCGCTCGGCGATGCCGCCGAGCACGAGCGCGATGACGAGCGTAATGCGCGGATAGTCGTAACGCACCATGAAGTAGCCGACGACGCCGAACACGGCCGCGGCAACGACGTCGCCGAGGCTCGACTGCAGCGCATAGGCGCCGATCAACGCGACGGATATCACGATCGGCGCAAGGAAGCGGACGTCCGTGCGCGTGATACGCACGAGGTAACGCGCGAGGACGAGGCCTGTAGCCGATGCAATCACGCACGCGAGCGACAACGCCATGATGAGCCCGTATATCAGCCCTTCGTTCTCGAGCAGCAGGCGCGGACCCGGCTCGAGCCCATGCAGCACGAGCACACCGAGAAAAACGGCCATCTCGGCGCTGCCCGGTATCCCGAATGCCAGCGTCGGTAACAGCGAGCCCCCGTCCTTCGCATTGTTCGCGGCTTCCGAGGCGATGACGCCCTGGATATTGCCCCGACCGAAACTCGCGGGGTCGCTCGAGATCTGCCGGGCCGTGCTGTAGGACAGGAACGATGCCACCGTCCCGCCGATGCCGGGCACGGCGCCGACGAACGCGCCGATAGCCGAGCCGCGAAACAGCGTCGGCAGATTGCGGAACAGCGCTTTGACGCCGCTGAACACGTGATCCAGGCGCTCGCTGGCGGCGCCGCTCGCGACGCGCCCGCCCACTGTCGAGAGTTGGATCATCTCGGCGATCGCGAACAGACCGATCAGTGCGGGCACGAGCTGAATGCCGTCCCAGAGATATTCGACGCCGGCCGTGTAACGCAGGCCGCCGCCGACCTCGTCGAAACCGACGAATGCGAGTGCGAGCCCGAAGCCACCGCTAATGAGGCCGCGGAGCAGCTTTCCGCCCGTCGACACGGCGATCGCGCTCAAGCCCAACACGGCCAACATGAAGAATTCCGGTGGGCCGAACAACAGCACGACGGCCTTGGCGATCGGTATGACGGCCAGCATGAAGCCCACGCCGATGAGCCCGCCGAGCGCCGATGCAGTGGCCGCGGCACCAATGGCCGTGCCGGCTTTACCCTGGCGCGCGAGCGGATAGCCGTCGAAGCACGTCGCAGCGTTAGGCGCCGCGCCGGGCGTGTTGAGCAAGATCGCCGACAGCGAGCCGCCGAACGGTACCCCGCCCATGATGCCGCCGACGAGCACGATCGCCGAATCGGCATCCATGCCGAATGTCAGCGGAATCAACAGTGCTAGCGCGGTCGTCCCACCGAGACCCGGGATCGCACCGAACAACAGCCCGATGGCCGTGCCGAGCGTGAGATAGCTCAGCGACTGCAGCGTGAACAGATGGGCAACTGCCTGTGTAAACGCATCCGTCAAAGGAAGTCTTTGAACTGCTCGTAGAGCGCGCGCTGACTCGTGACGTTCGCGGCAGCCTCCTCGGCAGAGAGCGGCGCGAATGGCAACCCGATCGATTCCGACCAGCGCCGGAGCTCCTCGTCGGCGAGCGCATTGGCCAGCGCCTCGACGAGGACCGCGCGTGCCTCGGGATCGAGATTCGGCGGCGCACCGAGCATGCGCTGGAGCGCGAGCTCGCTCAAATCGGGAATACCGAGCTCCGCGGGCGTCTGCGCGTCCGGATAAGAGCTCGAGCGCTCGAGGCTCGCGATCACACGCAAATCCCCTGTTGCCGTGTACGCGCCAATGGAGTTCGACGCGCCGAGCGCAACGTCGCCGTCGCCGCGCACGACCGCGAGGATGTAGGCCTGGCTGCCCTCGTAGCCCGTGATGACGCGCGCATCGAGGCCGAGCATGCGCGCGGCGATGACCGACGCCGCGTGCGCCGAGGAGCCGGCGCCCGTGGCCGTAAACTTGATCGGGCGGCCGAGCGCCCTGAGATCGGCAACGCTCGTGATGCCGCTCGAGCCCGCGGCGACGAGCAGGTACTGGTCCTCGGACAGTCGTCCGAGCCAGGTGACCTCGGACAAGTTATAGGCGACCCGCTCGCCGAGAATCTCGGGCAGCATGAGCCCCGGCAGGTTGAACGCGCCAATCGTATAACCGTCCGGCCGCGCCCTGAAGATCGCGGTCGCGCCTTTGCGCCCACCGGCGCCCGGCATGTTTCTCGGGATCAGATTGACGTCGTTCGGCAGGTACTTCTGCATGTAGGGCAGAACGCCTCGGACGTAACTGTCAAAGCCGCCGCCGGCAGCATAAGGA
>JBFJXA010000069.1:0-10032 GCA_041623375.1 Gammaproteobacteria bacterium
TACTTCGGACGTTGTCGTATTCATATCACCCTGCTCGATTAGCTAGACAAGAGAGCGTAGAAATTCCGCGTGGTCCGAACGCCGCGCAAAATCCTGCGAAACCCTGTATTCGGTCGAACATTGAAATCCCCCTGTGCGTGTTGTTATTGGTGCGGGAACGTCGCGGTCAGCGCCAGACGCGCCGAACGTCCTCCACGGCCCGGCTCAGCTCCTCGGCATCCTGCGAGCGCGTATCCAGGAAACGAAGACCCTGCAAAAGCCAGCTGGCCAACCCCCGATTCGTCAGCGAGTAAAACACACTTCGCCCTTCCCTTCGTTGTTTCACCAGCTTTGCGTGCCGGAGAACGCTCAGATGCTGAGAGACCGTCGGCTGTTGCACCTTGAGAATCTCGACCAACGAGTGCACGTCGAGTTCCCCGCGATCGCCGTGGGCAAGCTCCTCGACGATGCGAATCCTACATTCGTGACCGAGAGCGCGGAAGGTTTCCGCGAGCTCTGTGGCGACAACAACTCGTGCCGGCATAGTTACGTAGACATATTCTAATTAATGAATATTAGTATAAGTTTACGCGACAACAAAGGAAACCCTCGAAACGCACCTTAGCGGACGGCTAGACTCGTCCGGCTATCGATAGGCGAGCTAGCTTTCTGAATGGTTGAAAAACGCTGCTCTTGACTTACTGGGGCAAGTCGCGCGTTGCGCCTGGCGCAAGCCGCCGAGCAGGGAGCGGCGCACTCGCGGCTGCGGGTCGAGGCAGGTCGTGCGGTAGCGCAAGCTCTCGATCAGGCGGTGCTGCTAGATCCAACGCTAAGTCGGGCACGGTCTCGGCACGACAGCCTCCGCAAAATGCCGCGCTTCCGGTGAAGCCGGTCAGGTTCCCTGCCGGGACTGAGGGTCGCAGCAAGGCTGCCGCCGACTCGTTGGCGCCGTGCTGGCTGTGGCAGCCGGCGCACGTGAGTCCGGCTTGGGCGCCGGCGCCGCTATCGAACTCGGGATGCGCATTGGTGTGACAGGTCCGGCAGCGGTCGTTCTGGGCGCTCGGCGCCTCGTCACGAAACGCAAATACGTTGCCGCGTCCGCCACCGGCACTGATGTGCGCAACCACGTCGCCATGGCAGTTCAGGCAGCCAGGAGCGTTCCCAGTACGACTTCGCCATTCGGCGGAATCGAGAAGATTGTGTGGATTGCGGACAGTGGTTTCGAATTTGTCGCGGTGGCAAGCTGTGCAAAGCGCCGTAATCTGATCGGACCCCGGCTGCGCTCCCGCGCTTGCGCAGAGCAGCAGGGATCCGACGGCGAGCCAGGCCGGGCGAGATACGCGGATCATCGGGATAACGCTCTCATTCATGGTTGCTCAAAATAGTCTCGGCCGCGACGGTAATCGAACATTGGTATATATGCGTATATCTCAGCCGTCGCGACTGTCGAAACCTCCGCCTCTGTGAAAGACGCGCTACGCCATTACGTCATCGCCTCCGTGCCCGCCGCGCTCGTCGGCGTCTGGAACCTCGGCGATCGCCTGCAGGAGCTATCGGCTCGAGACACCGGCATCTGGCAACTCGGCCTGTTCGATTCTCTGCAGCTATCGTCAGGTGCGCCCAGTAATTATCTCGTAGACGCGGCGCTCGGAGCTAGCTTTTTCCTGCCGCTGTTGATCACGGTTGCCATGACGAGCAGGGCCTGGGCCGAGCTTTTCTCCAGAGCGCGTGGGCATAGCATTGACGAAGGCTGGTTTCTGTCCGCCTGGCTCTATGTCCTGCTGTTGCCGGCTACGTTACCGTTACATTACGCGGTACTCGGTTTCAGCTTCGGCGCCGTCTTCGGTTGCTACGTGTTCGGCGGAACCGGGCGTTACATCGTCAATCCCGCATTGCTCGGCGTGGCGTTCATCTCGATCTCGTATCCGGACCTGTTTGCACAGAACCACTGGTTGCCCGGGACCGATGTGTTGTCGTCGTGGTCGCTCATCGCCGCCGAAGGCGTCGAGGCAGCCGTCGCGGGCGGGACGGGCTGGACTGCGTTTTTCGTCGGCAGCGAGATCGGCGCGCTCGGCACCGCCTCGGCGCTAGCCTCGCTGCTCGGCGCGGCTTACCTGATTACACGAAAGCTGGCTTCTGGGCGCATCGTAGTGGGCGCACTCGCCGGGCTACTCGTCGCCGGCGCGCTTCTGGGTGACATACCCCCGCTCTGGCATCTGGCCGTCGGCAGCTCCGCGTTCGTGCTGGCCTTCATTGCCACGGATCCTTCGACGACGCCTTCCACGCGTGCCGGTTGCTGGGTGTACGGTGCGCTGTTCGGCGCACTGATCGTCATTCTGCGCGTTGCAGACCCGGCCCGCCCGGAAGCTACGATATCCGCTCTGTTGCTCGCGAGCCTGTGTGTACCGCTCATCGATCACATTGCCAACTCCCTGACTCTGGATGCGAAGACCCCGAGGGAGGCCCGTCATGAATGAGCGCGAGTCCGTTGCCAGAACGCTCGGCATCGCTACCGGTGTGGCGGTATTCTGCTCGCTGCTCGTCTCACTGGCAGTGCTCTGGCTGCGTCCGATCCAGCTCGCCTACGCGTCGATCGAGCGCAACCGTGCCATCGTCGAGGCGTCCGGCCTCGTTGCGCCGGGTACCCCGCTCGACGAGGGAGAGATTGTCGACCTTTTCCTCGATCTCGAGACCCGCATCGTGGATCTCGATGCGGGCGCATTCTCCGACGCCGTCTCGGCAGCGACCTACGACTTTCGGGCCGCGATCAACGATCCGGACCAGACGATACCGATCCCGGCCGAGCTCGATATCGCGAATCTCGGCCGCCGCCCCGTCCACCTGCCCGTTTTTCTGCTCCGCGACGGTCAAGTCATCGAGCGCATCGTACTGCCCATCTACGGCCAGGGCATGTGGGCTATGATTCACGGCTTTCTGAGCATAGGCGCGGACTTCGCGACGATCGAAGGGGTGACGTTCTACGAGCAGGGCGAGACGCCCGGCATCGGCGACCGGTTCCTCGAGCCCGCCTGGCTGGCTCAGTGGCGGGGCCGACCTGCCTACAACGAAAACGGACAGGTCGTCTTGCGGATCGGCGCCGGCCAGGCGAGCCCGCCGACGACCGGCGCTATCGATGCGATAACCGGGGCGACGATCACGACGTCGGCGATCGAACGCTTGGTCCGGTACTGGCTTGGCGACGACGGCTTTGGCCCGTTCCTCGCCGCGCAGCGAGACGCAGCCCAATGACGCTCGGCCGGTTGATCTCCGGGTCCCGCAGCACGCTGCTCACGCCGCTGCTCGACGGCAATCCGATCACGCTTCAGGTCCTCGGGCTCTGCTCGGCACTCGCCGTCACGAGCTCCCTGCGACCGGCGCTCGTCATGGGCGCCGCCGTCATATCCGTGCTCGTCTTCGCCAACGTCACTGTTAGCCTGCTCCGTCACGTGATGCCCCAGAGCATCAGACTGATCATAGAGGTTACATTGATTGCCTCTGCGGTCATCGTCGTCGACGAGGTGCTCAAGGCGTTCGTCCCCGATATCGCGGCGATCCTGTCCGTATTCGTCGGCCTGATCATCACGAACTGCATCGTGCTCGCACGCGTCGAGAGCTTTGCGCTGCACAACGGCGTCTGGGCAAGCCTGCTCGACGGACTCGGCAACGGGCTCGGCTACGCTTGGATTCTCGTGCTGATCGGCGCGGTCCGGGAGATTCTCGGAACGGGATCGCTGCTCGGATACGAGGTCCTGCCGCTCATCGAGAACGGCGGGTGGTTCGAGCCCAACGAGCTCATGCTGCTGACGCCGAGCGCCTTTTTTCTGCTGGCGTTGCTCGTGTGGACGATTCGCTGGCTGCGGCCCACGCAACGCGAGCACACCCAGCAACGACACGGCGATGGCCGTAGCTCCGGAGTCTCGCCATGACCGGCGACCTCATCGGCATCGTTTTTCGGGCGATCTTCGTCGAGAACCTCGCGCTGAACTTCCTGCTGGGCGTATGCACCTACGTCGCGGTCTCGCAGCGCGTCACGACCGCCGTCGGTCTCGGAATCGCCGTGACGGCCGTGCAAACGATCACCGTACCTCTGAACAACCTCTTATACCGGCACTTGCTGGCGCCCGAAGCGCTTCGATGGGCCGGCATCGTCGGCCTGGACCTCACGTTTCTGCGATTCATCACCTTCATCGGCGTCATCGCCGCGGGCGTGCAGGTGCTCGAGCTCACGCTGGATCGTTTCTTTCCGCGCCTGCAGCACGCGCTTGGCGTCTACCTGCCGCTCCTGACCGTGAACTGCGCGATCCTCGGCGCATCGCTGTTCATGGTTCAGCGCGATTACGATTTCTCCGAGAGCGTTGCTTACGGCTTCGGCAGCGGGGCCGGCTGGGCGCTGGCGATCGTGCTGTTCGCTACGATACGGGAGCGAATCGACGAGACGGCTGTGCCCCAGGGTCTGCGTGGGCTCGGGCTCGCGTTCGTCATCACGGGAATTCTGGCTATCGGATTCGTCGGACTCCGAGGTCTCGAGTTCTAGCGCGCGGGTCATCGTATGCTCCTGCAACTGCTCGTGCCGATTGCCGTCTTCACCGGCATCGTCCTCGTTCTATCGTCGCTCGTGCTATTCGCGCGCAGGTGGCTCGAGCCCAGCGGACCGGTATCGATCGACGTGAACGGCGAGCGCGTCATCGACGCGAGTGCCGGGCGTCGACTTCTTTCGACGCTTGCCGACAATGGCATCCATCTTCCGGCGGCCTGTGGCGGGCGCGGCACATGCGGGCAGTGCCGAGTTACCGTGAAGTCGGGCGGCGGACCCCCGCTACCGACCGAAGCCGTTCACATCGGCGCCGACGAGCAGGCGCAGGGCGTACGCCTCGCGTGCGCCGTCAAGGTTCGCGAAGACATGCGGATAGTCGTGCCGGCTTCGGTGCTCGACGTCCGGCAATGGTCGTGCGAGGTCGTGTCGACGCGAAACGTCGCGACATACGTCAGAGAGGTCGTTCTCGAGCTTCCGGGGGCAGAAAAAATCGAATTCTCGGCCGGGGCCTATATCGTGGCCGATGTGCCGCCGCATCGCATCGACTTCGGCGATTTCGAGATCGACGAGAAGTATCGGGACGACTGGCGGCAATCCGGGCTGCTGGAGCTCGAATCGACCGTCCGTACCCCGGTGCTGCGCGCCTATTCCCTCGCGAATCCGCCGCAGGAGGGCGACCGGCTGGTTCTGCTCGTGCGCATTGCGCCTCCTCCCGCAACGGCACCGCCGGGCACGCCTCCCGGACAGGCATCGTCGTATCTCTTCAGCCTGCGCAGGGGTGACACGCTCGCGGTCTCGGGCCCGTTCGGCGACTTTCACGCGCGCGACGGCGACAGCGAAATGCTCTTCGTCGCCGGCGGTGTCGGCATCGCGCCAATACGATCGATCATTCTCGACCAGCTGTCGCGGGAATCGCACCGCAAGATGAGTCTCTGGTACGGCGCGCGCGATAGCAAGGATCTTTGCTACGCCGAGGAATTCGAGGAGCTGGCGAGACGACATGCCAACTTCGCGCTGCATATCGCTTTGTCTGCACCTCGTGACGATGACGAATGGAGCGGACACACGGGTTTCATACACGTCGTCGTCCGCGAGCAATATCTCAGCACGCATGCAGCGCCCGGGGATGTGGAATACTACCTCTGCGGACCTCCACTCATGAGCGCTTCGGTCATCGAGATGCTCGAGCAGCTCGGTGTCGATCGCAGCCAGATACTGTTTGATGACTTCGGTGGATGATGCTTTTCGTTGTGAGCTTGATCGCGTTTGGACTGGCCATGACCTTCATGGCCCTCGGTGTGCTGCTCGGCCGCGCGCCTCTGTCGGGCGGCTGCGGCCGCGGCACCGATTGTGACTGCAGGAGCAATCGATGAACGTCTCTCTGCGTGTACGCGACTACATGACGACCGAGCTCGTGACGGTCGGGCCGCAGACCGATATCACGCACGTCGTGCAGGTGCTCATCGCGAAAGATATCTCCGGCGTTCTCGTCGTCGATGACGCAGAAGCGTTAGTCGGAATCTTGACGGAGCGCGACTGTATTGCCTCAGCGTCGAGCGCCGGTTATTACGACGAGCTCGGCGGGCCCGCATCGAGTTTCATGAGCGCACCCGTCGAGACCGTCACCCCCGACGAGAATCTCGTCGATCTCGCCATCAAGATGGCGGATTCCCGTTACCGGCGATTTCCCGTGCTCGAGAACGGCAAGCTCGTCGGTCTCATCAGCCGTCGGGACGTGCTTCGCGCGCTCGGCAGCGGCTCGTGGTTCACGAAGAAAGCTTAACTGAAAGCGGTGCTCGCGCATTGCCTCGCTGTCGTCATTCACATCGAGAAACGCGCGTCGCGTCGGGTGCGTAGTCGGATCGAGCAACTCGCCCCGCCTTCGTCTACGGCTGCGCCGCAGGTCCGCCGTGCATGCCCGCGATGACCCGGTCACCGTCGTGCCGGCCGTTTCCGTCGCGCGTATTGGCCGTGTGCTGTCTGCTCGTCGTGGGAACCGTCTCGGTGCTATCCGCATATTCGTCGATCAACTTCGCACCGTTCTTTGGCGTCTTGCCGCCGGCAGCGGCCGCGACGATAGCATGTACGCTGGGCATCGGCTCGCTGTTTGCACTTCAGAAGCGTTTCGGCTTCTGCGTTATCGGCGCGGACACGGGCTCTCGCGGCTGGATTGCGGCCGCCACGGCTGCGCTACCGTTCATGGCGATCGTCACGTCGATCGATCTGCTCATCGGGTTCCCGGCCAATATCCACGTGAGCCTTCCCGCCGCCCTCGTTTTCTATCCACTGATGGGTTTCATCGCGCAATTCGCCTTGCACATCGTGCCGTTCACTCTGCTGCTCTGGATAATTACCCGAGCGTGCGTCGCGTGGGCGCCGCATCGACGAATCTGGCTGGCAATAATCTCGAGTGCTTGTGTCGAGGCCGTATTTCAGGCTGGCGCCTCAGCAGCGCCGGGTAATGACGCAGCGCTCGCCACCGGAGTCGTTGCAACGCAGGTCTTCGCATTCGGAGTGACCGAGCTCTATCTATTCCAGCGATTCGATTTCATCACGATGTATGTGTTTCGCCTTACGTACTACAGCTACTGGCATGTTATCTGGGGCAATCTGCTGCGAACATCGACATGAAAAGAAGGTCATCCGGTCTATTTTGGCGCTGGGTCCTATTTTGCACCGTGGGTGAGCTCGTCGGCTTCGGTGGAATTCCGGTTCTAGGCGGCGCGATCGCCTTCTCGCTGACGGCCGAAATCCCGCCCGTGCATCAGTCGTTGGCACTCTACGCCGTGGCGGTCATCGGTGGCCTGGGCGAGGGCGCAGTGCTTGCCTGGTTTCAGCTCCGCGTTCTGCAGAAATATTTTCCCAAGCTCGACGCCCGTCTGTGGATTCTCGCGACTGCGCTCGCAGCGTCGGTAGCATGGATGCTCGGCATGCTCGCACCCACGTTGGACGATGTAGTTGGGATCTCGGCAGGGCCTCAGATTGCGATCTGGATTCCGGCAAGTCTCGTAATCCTATTGTCGATCGGCGCGGCGCAGGCCTGGGTGCTGCGACGTGTCGTCGAACGCCCGCAACGTTGGTTAGTCGCCAACGTGCTGGGATGGCTACTCGGGTTGCCTTGGACGTTCGTGCTTCCGGCGCTACTGCCCGAGAGCACGTCGATAATCGTTTGGGTGGCAACGTTCGTAGTTGCTGGTGTGCTCATGGGGCTGACAGTCGGTCTCGTGACCGGCTTTGCGCTCGTGAGGCTCGCGCCGTTGCGCACCTCCTAGGGTCCGGCACCGAGGACCGCGCCCTCCTCGAGTTCGTCGCTGGAACGTAGGCAACGACCGGATGGCGGATTGTTCGCACGATGCATCGATCTAGCGTGATCGAGCTCGGTGCTACAATCGCAACGATCATCCGCACGCGAACGCGCAATGCTCGATCGAAGCCGTCTATTTGAGATTCTTGTTGTCTTGCTCGTCGCGCTGGCTGCTTCGCGCGGCGTCGCTCAGACCAACGATGCGGACGCCGTCGAGCGAATTCGCATGTTTCTCGAAGGAGTGGACGCCGGAGACGTAGCCAGCATCGCCGGACGACAGCTCAACGAGCCGGAGCTGCTCTCGCGCCTCTACCGAGACAACGATCACGAGCCGCTGTGGCTACCTGGATCACCACTGGCAGGCGAGGTCGACGATCTCATCGCGGCGATCGGCGAATCCGCAGCTCATGGATTCAATCCGGAGCGTTACCATCGCTCGGCGCTCGAGAACGTTGCACGAGCCGAGAACGCGACGGGGATGCTCGCGCGCGAGCTCTTGCTGACCGATGCCTTCCTGACCCAGGCGTTACACCGCGGTCGCGGTGCCGTAGAGCCGCCGAATCTCGATGCGGATTGGCAGCTGCCGCAGGCAGAAGTCGACGCGGTCGCGCTCTTGTCTACGACGGCCAGTCGGGGCCGGAATGTATCCGAGGCACTCGAAGCCTTATGGCCCGCATCGGAGGAATACGCAAAGCTCGTCGAGCGACGCGCCGAGATACTCGCATCCGGCGATGAGAGCACGGTCCGGGTGGCCAACGGCCCGATCCTGAGGCCCGGCCAAACCAGCGATCGAATCATCGTGCTCAAAGAGCGTTTGCTCGGTCCCGGAGACTATTCCGGCCTCTACGACGAGAATCTTCGGGAAGCAGTCATTGCGTTTCAGTCCAGTGCCGGTCTCGAGCCCGATGGGCTCGTCGGCGACAACACGCTAGAGATCCTGAACGCGACGCGTGTTTCCTGGATCGACCGCATCGACGCGAATCTCGAGCGTTGGCGTTGGTTGCCGCGATCGACGCCCGAGACCTACCTGCGCGCGAACATTGCGGCGTTCACGCTGCGCGGATTCCAGGACGGCGAGCAGACGCTCGCCATGAACGTCATCGTCGGCCGTCCGTATCGGCAGACGCCTGTTTTCACCGAGACGCTCAAGTATCTCGTGCTGAACCCATCGTGGAACGTGCCGTACAGCATCGCGACGAGAGACAAGCTGCCGTTACTGAAATCCGATGCGGCTGCCGAGGCTCGCAAGGGCTACGAAGCAAAGCCTGCGACGAGCGACACGTTCGTGTCCGTCGACGCGATCGACTGGAGCCAGGTCACGACCAGAAACTTCAACTACCTGCTGCGCCAGCGTCCCGGCCCCGAGAACGCGCTCGGCGAGGTCAAATTCATGATGCCGAACCCGTATGCGGTGTATCTGCACGACACGCCTTCGCGCGAGCTGTTCGCTCGAACGGAGCGATCGTTCAGCTCCGGCTGCATCCGGCTCGAGCGGCCCCGCGACCTGATCTTCTGGTTGCTCGAGCGTGACAACCCCGCGGCTGCACGGCAGGTAGAGGAGCAGTTGGCCAGCGGCGCAACGCACACGATCAACCTTCGCCAACCGGTTCCAGTCTATATCGTGTATTTCACCGCATTCACGGACGATGCGGGCCAGGTCGTCTTTCGGCGCGATATCTACGACCGCGACCGAATCGTGGTCGACGCGCTGCGGGAACAGAACGATGGCTGAATTGAAAAAGGGCGCGCTCGCAATACTAATGTGCCTGGTCGCATCGCCCGCGCTCGCGTGGGATTCGGCGCGACTGTCCGTGCCCGTCCGGGTCAACGGACTGACGGTGCCGTATCCGATCTTCTCGATCTTCGTCATGCCGGGCAGCCGCATCGACGCCGGCTTCGTCGACGCAGCCGGTGGTGCGGAGATCTCGCTGGGCGGACGCGACCACGAGCTCGGTCAGGGCGATCTCATCGCTTCCGCAGACTCCGGCATGGAGATCCTCGAGCTTCGCAACGTCGAGTCGGGCGAGGTCGCGAGAATCAACGTCTTCACACTCACGCCGGCGAGCCGCGTTGATGGCAACGGTCGCCTCAACGGATATCGCATCGGCGCCTATCCGGCAGAACCGTTGCACGGGCTCGATATCTACTTACCGCCCGACGGATTCGTCGAGGTGACGAGCGAGAACCTCGATATCCGGCTGTCACCGAATTTCGA
>JBFJXA010000070.1:0-10028 GCA_041623375.1 Gammaproteobacteria bacterium
AGGTCGACGAAAAAGATTTCGTCGAAGCGGCCTTTGCGTACGAGCTCCGGCGGCAGCTCCGTGATGTTGTTCGACGTGGCGACGAGAAACACCTCCGATCGGCGTTCCGCCATCCACGTCAGGAACGTGCCGAGCACGCGCCGCGACGTGCCGGACTCATCGTGTCCTGTCGCAATGCCTTTCTCTATCTCGTCGACCCAGAGCACGCACGGGCTCATGACATCAGCGGTTTGCAGTGACGCGCGAAGATTCTTCTCGGTCTCACCGTGGTACTTGTTGTAAAGCGCGCCGAAGTCGAGTCGCAGCAGCGGCACGCCGAAGAGTCCGGCCGCAGCCTTCGCGGCGAGGCTCTTGCCGCAACCCTGAACGCCGACGAGCAGCACGCCTCGGGGCGGGTCCAGCGTCGGCGGCCTGTCGCCGGCGAACGCGGCCTTGCGGCGGTTCAACCAGACTTTGAGACTGTTGAAGCCGGCGACGTCGGCGAATGCCGCCGTCTCGTATTCGAAGCTCAGCACGCCGTCCTGGCTCAAGAGCTGATACTTCGCCTGCATGATCGCCGGAATATCTTCATCGGAGATGGCCCCGTCCTCGTGGATCGCGTTTCTCGCGAGGCGTCGGGTATCGGCCAGCGTGAGGCCGTTGAGGTTCTTGACGAGCAGGTCGAGCGCTTTCGGATCGATGCGTACGCCGGCTTCGGGGTGCTCGGCCCGATACTCGCCGATGAGCTCCTCGATGGTCGCGCGAGTTTGCTCCGGTGTCGGCGTGCGCAGCTCGAACCGGGCTTCGAAGCCCTTGAGCTCGGGCGGCAATTTGAGCTCATGGCTGATCAGCAGCACTGAGATCCGTTTCTCTGCGGCCGTGATCGCGATGTCCTTGAGCATCCGGACGTGAACGGGGTCAGCCAGGAACGGATGAAAGTCGAGCAGCACATAGATGCCTGGGCCGTCGACGGCCCGGATCTGCCCCAAGACGTCCGCGGGATCGGCGTTGTGGCGTTGCGGCTCGAGGTCGAGATCGAGCCGTTGGAGGCCATCGGTGATCGTCCAGCGAAACAGCGGTCGATATTCGCGCGCACCGGCCGCAGCGACGATTTCGACGAGCACGCCGAGAATGCGCTTCTCGTCGGTCGTCTCGATCACGACGATCGGCGGACCGGCCTTGAGTACGACTGCGAGGTCGTGACGGTTGTTCATGGCTTGGCCTGGCTGCGGCTTCGACGCACACAGATACGTGCGATCGTTGCCCGCAGTGTGAGCGGCAAACCTGAGAATATCAGTGACTTAGATCGCAAATGTAATTCAGGATCTGCGAAATCACTCCGACACGAGGGCGAAGTAGGGACGCGTTCGATTTTAAGCCCCGCGGTGCGGGCGTCACTGCGCTCGTCGCGAACCGTACCCGCCGCGACTGCCGGTGTCGACTAGCCGAGCTCGGGGCCGGCGCCGTAGCCGTACGGGGAGGTCAGGAACTCTCTGAGCTGGTCCGTCAGGCCGCGACAGGCTTGTGCCTGCGGTCGCGCGATCAGCGGTATCGGAATGATGATTGCTGGCATAACCGAGCGCCCGCGGAAATCCGCGTAGATCGTGCCGGCAGATTCGAGCTGCTCGATATCCCAGACCGTCGCATCGTATCGCGCATCGTCCTCCCACCACGCCAGGCCCATGCAGCCTGCGCCGCCGACACCGGCTGCGCAGCTGATGCCACCGCCGCTCGAAGTGCGCTCCGTGGAGCCGTCGAGCCAGACGAGGAAGCGCACGCCCGTATCGCGCACGCGCTCCATGACCCCGGGCTTCTCGAGCAGCTCGGAAAGCTCCTCCGTGCTCAACGGCGCCATGGAGGGCTCGAACCATGGATAGAGGGTATCCTCGAACGCTTGCGTCGGGTGGACGTCGATGGCGTCGCGGCCTCTGGCGAGCGATTCGCTGATGCATTCGACAAAGCCTTCTTCGGCCTCGTGTGTTGCGTGGTGCTTGCGGGCGAGAACGACGACCTGATCGCCGTCGCTGATAACGACGTCGGTTTGCTTGTACGGCTCCATGCGTGCCGTAACGCCGCAAGCGCTCAGAAGAGCCACACAGACAAAGGAGAGGCTGACGCGCTGGAGAATGCTCGTATTACTCATCGTCGGTCCCCGTGGTCGAATCCTCGGTAACGAGGCTGGTATCCTCGCTCGAGACCAATAATCCGCTATCGGCTACCTGCATTCGATTCTGCCGGTCCCGAAGCCAGTATTCCACTTCGGGCTGCACCGGAAACTGCGTCGCGATCGCTGCGCCGACCTCGCGCAGGGCAACGACCGCAGCTTCGTTGAGTGAGCCTTCACGGTCTCGCATGATTTCTGACTTTCCATAACCACTCACGGGCCAATCCACGACGAGATCGCCGTCGGGCTCGTACAACTTGAGCCGGTATTGCATCCAGACCTCTGCGAAATTATCGCGTCCGCGGACCGGAACCTCGAACTCGAACTTTTCGAGCTCGGGCTTGATGACGCCGTCGTGCTGAGATGTGGCATCCGCCGTTGGAATGGCATCGACCGGCACGGTTCTGAACATCGTGCCGAGAAGCGCCTCGATCATTTCCCGATTCGCCTCGCCGAGCCTGATCGTCCAGGTGACCTGCTCCGGTATCTCCTCGTAGTGCTCGTACTCGGTCAGCGTCTCGTCGAGCACGACGCCGACGGTGAGGGGAATCTGCTCGATGAGTGGCGTCGGAAACTCCGCCTCGACCTCGACTTGCGAGGCGCAACCGCCAATGCAGACGAGCCCAAGAACAGCGACCGTGCTCCGGGCCGAAATTCTGGATCTGTAGCGCCTCATCCTAAGCATTCTCGGGGCCAGTGGCCTGAATTCCATAGACCAGCTCTACGCTGGTTTGGTTCCTCAGCGTCGAACCCACCATACCACGGATTTACGGGGTAGGGAGTGCTTGCGACGTCGGTTTTTCAAGGTGCCGCCAGCATGCCGATTATGGGTCTAGAATGTGAGTTCGTTCGTTCGTCCCGGATGGTTCAATGGGCGGGTATCGTGCGCCGCTGAGGGAAATACAGTTCTGGCTGGACTTGCACCAGCGGTCCCGGGACACGCGGCCGGACGATGACGCCGCGCTCGGTGTCGACGAGCTCAGCGCCGTGCTGGAGGAGGCCGCCCGAATGGCCGAGGAAGTGCTCGATCCGCTCTATCGGCTTGCCGATGAGCAAGAGCCAGCGCTCGTTGACGGTCAGGTGCTGTTACCGAGCGAAATCAAAAATGCCTACGCGCAGTTCATCGAGTCGGGTTGGATCGGCTTGTCGGCCGAGCCCGGCTACGGCGGTCAGGGACTGCCGCATGCGCTGGCGACGGCCGTTAATGAGATCTGGAAGTCGGCGAATCTGGCTTTCTCGCTTTGCCCGATGCTGACACAGGGAG
Source organism: Gammaproteobacteria bacterium (assembly GCA_041623375.1). GTDB lineage: Bacteria > Pseudomonadota > Gammaproteobacteria > Steroidobacterales > Rariloculaceae > JAHEEM01. The sequence goes on from JBFJXA010000070.1 coordinate 3,408, forward strand.
CTATCGAGGCGCTGCAGAGGCACGGCAGCGACGACCTCTGCCGGCGTTTTCTGCCTAAAATGATCGCCGGCACCTGGACCGGCACGATGAATCTGACCGAGCCCCAGGCCGGATCCGATCTCGGCGCGCTGCGCACGACGGCCGTCGCCGACGGCGACCACTACAGGCTCAAAGGCCGCAAGATTTTTATCACCTGGGGCGATCACGATCTCGCCGAGAACATCGTCCATCTCGTCCTGGCGCGCGTGCCCGGCTCACCGCCGGGCGTGCGGGGTATTTCGATGTTCGTCGTGCCGAAAACGCTCGTCGCAGAAGATGGCTCGCTCGGGGCGCGCAACGAGGTCACAACCGTATCGATCGAGGCAAAGCTCGGGATACATGGCAGCCCGACGTGCGTCCTGAGCTACGGTGACGAGGAGGGCGCGATCGGCTATCTCGTCGGCAAGGAGAACCAGGGCTTGAGCTACATGTTCACTATGATGAACTCGGCACGGCTCGCAGTCGGCGTTGAGGGCCTTGCGATCGCCGAGCGCGCATATCAGCAGGCACTCGCTTACGCGCTCGAGCGTGTCCAAGGCAGCCGCCCCTCCACGGACGCACCGGCCGTGATCTTCGAGCATCCCGACGTGCGCCGCATGCTCATGCTCATGAAGGCCGGTGCCGATGCGATGCGCGCCCTGAGCTATGCCGCGGCCGCGGACCTCGACGCGGCGTCGGGCGGACCGACTGCGCAAGCGGCGCTCGATCGTGTCTCCGTGCTGACGCCGATCGTCAAAGGCTGGTGCACCGAGCTCAGTCAGGAGCTCGCCTCGATTGGGCTGCAGGTGCACGGCGGCGTCGGCTACGTCGAGGAGACCGGGGCCGCGCAGATCTTTCGCGACGCCCGAATCACGACGATCTACGAAGGTACGACGGGTATTCAGGCCAACGACCTCGTTGGCCGCAAGCTCATCGGCGATGAGGGCGCCGCGTTCGCTGCGCTTTTGGACGACGTCGAGCGCTGCGTCGCGGCACTCGAATCCGAAGGCGATCGCCTCGCCGCGACACGCGCAGCTCTGCATCGCGGCCTCGCTGCCGCGAGAGAGGTCGCGGGCGCCGTTCTCGCCGATCGCGAGGCGGATCCGAACCTGGCAGGCGCGGTTGGCGTCAACTTCCTCATGCTCATGGGCACGTTGCTCGGCGGCTGGCAACTCGCGCTCGGCGCGTGCTTGGCCGCTAGGCAACTCGAGACCGGCGATTCGGATCGTGCGTTTCTCGAGGGTAAGCTTGCGACGGCGGAGTTTTTCGCCGAGCACTTCATGCCGAGAATCGATGCGTATCGTGCCACTGCGATGGCCGGAACCCGGACGATCATGGCGCTGGCGCGCGAACAACTCGAGCGATCCTGACGAGCCGCGTCCGCCTTGCTGTCGTTGTTGCGCGCGCCTAATCTATGACGATGTCCCGTCGCTCTCGGAATACGATTCTTGACTCGCTCTAGTGTAACGATCGCCGGGATCGCCGCGCTCGTCATCGTCGGCATCGCTGCTTTCATCGTAGGTCGCGGTAGCAGTAGTGAAGATCGCATGCTTGCGCGCGGCGAAGCGCTCGCAACGACCTATTGCGGTAGCTGCCATTTGCAGCCGCATCCGGACATTCTTCCAAAACGTAGCTGGGAGGCGGCCCTCGGTTATATGGGTTACTGGCTCGGGATCGAAGACCTGAGCTTTCTGGCTGACCACCCGGATTTCGTACAGCAGAACGTCGCATCGCGCCACGAGGTCTTGCTTCAGGCGAATGTATTTCCGAGCGCGCCGTTGCTGACGGCCGCCGATTGGGAGGCGCTGCGCGCCTACTACGTGACCGCTGCACCGGAGGTGGCACTCGAGCCGACGGTCAAGCCTGCGCTCGACTGGGAGCTGGCACGCTTCGAGGTATTCAGAACGAGTTACCGACCCGACCCTGTGGCGGTTACGACCCTCGTGCAGATTCGCGAGAGCGGTAGAGAAGTGTATCTCGGGGACAGTGTCGGGCGAACGCTGACCGTGCTCGGCAGCGATGGGCGTATCAAGGCCGGACCGCGACAGTTTCGTCCGGAAATCACGCCGGTCGATCTGGAGTTCGTAGACGGCACGGGATATCTGGGCTCGATCGGCGATCTCATGTCGACGCTGCCGGCCGAAGCGCGTGTCGCGCACATCTCTGCTATCGAGCTCGTCGACGATAGCATCACGAATGCGACTTCCCGGGTCGTGCTCGATCAGCTCTATCGCATGGCCGATATGAAGCCGGCGGACGTCAACGGAGACGGCGTGCTGGATTTCATCGTTTGTGGGTTCGGCGGAATATCCGGAAACGTCTCGTTGTACGCATCACAATCTGATGGAAGCTACGCCGAGTCAGTGCTGTTGAACCTGCCCGGCGCCGTGAAGGCCGAGGTCCACGACTTCAACGACGACGGCTTACCCGACATCATGATACTCGTCGCCGACGCCCGCGAAGGGCTGCACATTCTCGAGAATCTCGGTAACGGTCAGTTCGATCAGCACACCGTTTTCGAAACCCATCCTGCGTACGGGCACACTTACTTCGAGCTGCACGACTTCAATGACGACGGGCGTATGGATGTCCTCGCGGTCAATGGCGACAACGTTGATTCCGATCCATACAACACGCGCAAGCGCTACCACGGCGTGCGAATCTATTTGAATCGCGGTGAATACGCGTTCGACGAGGCGTATTTCTACCCGATGTACGGCGCGTTCATCGCCAAGGCCGCGGACTTCGATGCGGATGGCGATCTAGACATTGCGGCAATCTCGTTTTATCCGGAGTTTACGGCCGCGCGCCCGGAGTCATTCGCCTATCTTCAGAACGACGGTAGCTTGAGCTTCGAGGCGTATTCGAGCGAGGAGGTCATGCGCGGACGCTGGATGACGATGGACATCGGCGACATTGACGGGGACGACGATGTCGACGTCGTGCTCGGTGGTGGCTACATTCCCGTCGGCATGTTCGGTCAGATGGACCTATACGAGGAGCTCGCCCGTTCGGGGCCGCCAGCGCTGATCCTCAAGAACACGCTAAATTAAAGGGGTCCGCACAGGGCATTTTTTGGCATTCGTGGGGTCGACTAAGTTAAGATGCGGCGCCCGCCAGTTGGCAGCATTTGCCCCGTTTCCAGTCACGTAGGTGGCCTTTTGTCTGAGCCGGTCGAGAAAAACAGCAAACAGCAGCCGTCCTGGTATCAGCATGGCCGGTTTTTCTTTGGCTGGCTGCGCAACCCACGGCGCGTGGGTGCGGTGCTTCCGAGCGGGCCGGCTGTCGGCAAGCTGCTCGTGACGGGAGTGCGGCCCGGTGCGCGCGTGATCGAGCTCGGCGGTGGTACGGGCACGGTGACGCAGGCCATCCTCGATGCCGGCGTCGATCGCGATGACCTGCTGGTTCTCGAGAAGGATGCAGGTTTCGTCAAGTTTCTGCGCCGACGATTTCCCGGCGTCAAGATCATTCAAGCGAACGCCCTCGAGCTCGATGCCTACGCTGACCAGTTATCGGGTCCTCCAGATTTCGTGATCAGCGGTCTGCCGCTGTTGTTGTTCACGAACGAGGAGAAAAAGCGGCTGTTGGAGAACGTTTTCTCGGTCCTGGCGCCGCGCGGACGGTTTCATCAGTTCTCCTACGTCGCAAGCTGCAACGTTCCGGCCGAGCAACTGCGTGCCGTAGGCGCGCGGGCGTCCCTCATCGGTGTCGCGGCCTTCAACGTTCCCCCGTGCTTCGTTTTTCGGCTGCGCAAGAGCGCCGCTGGCACACACAAGGAAATGTCCGTGCTGCGTTCCTCGCTGCGCAAGCTGGGTCTGGGCCGGCGAGCAGGATAGCGGCCGTATCTCAATCTTGCGGAACCAGGGAACGGTAGAGCGCGAGAGTCTGGTCTATCGTGTCCTCGATTCGAAAATGACGGCCGATGCGCTCGCGTGCGGCTTGACCGAGCCGGTGGCGGAGATCACGGTCCTCATACAACCTGCTTATCGCGGCCGCGATCGCCGCGGCATCGCGAACGGGGACGACGAGCCCTGAGACCCCATCGATTACGAGCTCGGGGCTTCCACCGCAATTCGTGACGACCGCCGGGCGGGCGTAGGCCATGGCTTCGATGAGCGCGCGCGAAAGCCCCTCTCTCTTAATGCTCGGAAGCACGAACATGTCACTGGCGGCCGTCAATGCCTGCGCATCCGCTCGTTGCCCGACGCGGTGAATTCGATCGCGCGCTGGGCTCGCCTCGATCCGGCGGTCCAGTGATGGCGCATCCATACGCCCGACCAACAGGAGGTGAATCGGCCATGTGCTCGGCAGCGTCGCTAGCGCGTCGACTAGGAACTCGATTCCTTTCCTCGGCCGGTAATTCGCGACTGCCGAGATGACGAACGCGCCCTCGGGGAGCCCGAGCGTTGTGAGATCTGCCGGCTCATCGGAGTACCAATCGAGACTGTGTCCCTTGTAGATTCGCACGAGGCGATCTTGGGGTAACCGCAAGAATGCAGGCTGCATCGTCAAAAAGTAGTCACGTACGGCATCGGCCACGCAGACGATTCGATCGATGCGCGGATTGAGAAACCGCATCCAGGATATCGGGCTGAAGAAACTGACGTTGCCGACGATGCCGCGGTAAGCGATGATTCTGATCGGCAGCCCTTTGGACGCGACGAGTCCGTTCTGCAGCGCTTTATTGCTGAACACGTGCAGAATATCGTACTCGCCGGCGATCAATTCCTCTCGCAGCGCGCGTATGCCTGCAGGATCTCTTCGACGCCGCAGTGTGAAATCGATGAGCCGAACGCCTGCTTCAGACAACAGTGGCCGCAATCGCGTCCCGGCCGGGCAACTGACGGTCACCTGAACGCCGTTCTTCGACAATCCTATAAATGTCTCGACCGTCGGACGATCTGCATCCTCGGTGATGCAAAGGGCTCTGATTGTCATTCCGACTGACCGAGCGCCGTCTTGTATAGCGCCAAGTACTTGCTGGCCATAACGTCGGCCGTATAGCGTCGCGCCGTTTCCCTACCAATTTCCCCCATCGTCTTTCTCATCTCGGGTGAGGCTGCGAGCGCGCAGATCGCATCCTGAAGCTGATCGGGACGTTCCGCATCGATCAAGAGCCCGTTGCGCTCGTGATGGACGATCTCCGGAACGCCGCCGACTCGAGAAGCGACGATCGCGAGTCCCTGTTCCATGGCGTCCAACAAGATACTGCCGATCCCCTCCCGTCTCGAAGGCAGGATGAAAAGATCGAATGCGGCCAGATAGTCGCCGACGTTCTCGACGAAGCCGGTGAAGATGACGTTCGGAAGCCCGCGGGCCGCGCGCTTGAGCATCTCCTCGTCGTCGCCGCCGCCGACGAGCACGAATCGAAAGCCCGGATGCGAATCCTTCAAGCGGCGCGCTACCTCGATAATGAGATCCTGTGCCTTCTGCGCGTTGTCAAGCGCGCCGACATGGCCGACGACGAATTGTCCACGAAAGCTACGTCTGAGCTCGTCGGCCGTCTGCCGGTCGACGGGAAGATTGCTCGCGCTGCTATGAATCACGCGCGACTCGATCCCGGGATCGTAGCGGCGCACGATCTCGGCTATCTGTGGCGCAACGCCCACTACGAATTTGGCCCTTCGGAACGCCCGGTGAGCGAACCAGTGGTCGCCGATGGGGTTGTCGACTCGCCGAGTGACGATATACGGCGTTTGCGAAACGATAGACCGAACAAGGGCCCCGTAGACGCTACGTCCCTCGTGAACGTGGACGATGTCAACGCCGCAAGTTGCGCGCGCCACGCTCCAAAACAGTCCGGATACCTCGACGATCTCGAGATCGAGGCCAGTGAAGCGCTTGCCGAGGGGGGCGCCCTTGCGCGCAACGAGACGCTGCTCGACGCCGAGGTTCGCAAGCTCGCGTATCAAGAGCTCTGTTTGTCGCTCACCGCCGCGGTACGCTTTTGCGACGTTGACATGAGCGACGCGAAGTGTCATCGGAGTCGGAGTCGGCAATATACGGGCTGAAAAGGAACGGCGCAGCATAGCACAGCCCTTAAGAGCCTCCGGCAACCGCGTCGCCGTCTGCTTGCGGCGTGCATAATGCGCGCCTGGTATCGAACGATAGAATCACGCGGGAGAGACGTTACGTGTGCGGCTTCATCGGAGGAACGGATCCGGCTTGGGACTATGCAGCAGCGCTCGCGACGCTGTCGCATCGCGGACCCGATGCCAGCCGCCTCGATACCGATGGCCAGATCAAGGTCGGATTCCGGCGCCTTTCGATCATCGACCCCGCAGAAACTGCCAACCAGCCGATGTATACGACGGGTCGCGATTGCTGGATCGTGTTCAATGGCGAGATATACGGCTTCAAACGCCTGCGGCGCGAGCTCGAAGCGCGCGGTTGCGTGTTTCGCACGAGCTCCGACACCGAGGTATTGCTCAACGCCTTCGTCGAATGGGGCGACGATTTCGTGTCGCACCTCGATGGCATGTTCGCGATCGCAATCTGGGACGATCGCACGCAGACGTTGCGTCTGTTCCGCGATCGGCCCGGCATAAAGCCGCTCTACTATTTCTACGACGGCCGCCGATTCGCATTCGCATCCGAGCTCAA
>JBFJXA010000071.1:0-10013 GCA_041623375.1 Gammaproteobacteria bacterium
CCGAAGACAGTGCTCTACCAGGCTGAGCTACACCCCGATTCCAAGAAAACGCAGCCGAATCAGGCGCATATTAGACAGCTTCGGGAAAGCTGCCGCTGATCCTGGTTCCGCGTCCCGGACTGACTGGTGCGTTGTTATACGCTCTGGCCCGTTCCGCGGCAAGTCCTGGGCACGACAAGAGATTTTCGATGGCTGGCTGAGACGCTGGCAGTTCGCTAGCATGGGCGCAAAGCAGGTTCGCTGGGGGATCCACGATGCGTTGCGTCTCCATGTTGTTCGTGATTCTGAGCAGTTTGTGTGCCGCAGTGGCGTCGGCCCAGCAGTGGCGCGATTACATAAGCACGCAGGACGGATTCCGCGTTCGCGTGCCCGGCGAGTTCGTGGTCACGGATACGACCTGGGACTCCGAGTACGGCGCCGTGATGCCGGCGCGGATCTATCTCTACGAGGACGGGTCGAGCAGCTACAAGCTCACCGTGGCCGACTACACCGACGCGTACCGCATCCACGCCGCTCGCGAGGACCGCACCGAGGCGGACACGCTGCGCGTCTACTGGGAGGTCGATGTCCATGCTTCGGTCGTCTACGCCGCAAGCATGATACGCAGCCGCCCAGGCCGCATCGCATTCAACGCCTATCACTACATCGGTCGCGTTCCGGGCGAGCAGATCCAGATGGTCTACCCCGACGAGTCGCGTCTGTACGCCGCCGTCTACCTGCATGCTGGCAAGCTCTACGTCCTCGAGGCGACGGTGCCGCCGAACGCGCCTCCGCCTGTCGTCTATCAGCAGTCGCTCGGGTGGGTAGACGAAAACGGCAACGACGTAAGTTATCGGAACATCGGCGACGCCCCAACGGTCGTCAACAAGCCGGACGGGCGCTAGCGCGGATTGGCGAAGCGCCGCGGAGCGTGAGACCAAGAATGAATTGAATGATCGGGAGAATGTCATGACGGTCAAGAATTTGGCTGCCGTTGCCGCAGCAGCACTCGTGCTCGTGCCGCCCGTCTGGGCACATCATTCCAGCGGCGGTTACATCATGACCGAGTACACGTATCTCGAAGGCCGGATCACCGAAGTCCACTGGGTCAACCCGCACGTATGGCTCTATATGGAGGCGACCGACGAGAACGGGGAGCAGGCCATCTGGGTGCTGGAGGCGACAGGGCTGATTAACCTGAGAAACAACGGAGTCACGGAAGATACGGTCGCGCCGGGAACCAACGTCTCGGTTCGTTGCCACCGCCTCAGAGACGGTGCCAACGGCTGCCTGCTCGGCTTCCTGACGCCCGAAGGCGGCGAAGAGCTCGAGTGGGGGTAGCGCGCCCGGACCCGTGCTCCGCGCTCGAAATTCAGGCTAGTCCGCTACTTCCGCGCCGTCAGGACAGTTTGGCCGCAGCGTTCTCCCGGCTTTCCTGGTCGAAGCGATCGGTGATCTCCTCAGGTCGGACCGGACGACTGATGAAAAAACCCTGCGCGGAGTCGACACGAATGTCACTGAGGTAGTCCAACACCTCCTGTGATTCCACGCCCTCGGCGCAGACGGTCAGATTGAGCTTGTGAGCCAGGTCGACGAGGGCCTCGACCATGATCTTGGCCTCCGCCGAACGCGCGACCTGCTCGATCAGCGACTTGTCGATCTTCATCTCGTTGAACGGCATTCGAAAGAGCTGCGTCAGCGACGAATAGCCGATCCCGAAGTCGTCGATAGCGAGATTGACGCGCTTGAGACGGAATCGCGTCAAGATATCGAAGATCGTCGGGTGCTGATCGAGCATCGCCGTCTCGGTGACCTCGAGCGTGACGGTCGACGGGTCCACCTCGAGCTCCGCCGCCAACGACTCGAACCGGTCGGGAAACGCTACGTCCGTCAGCAGAGATGCGGAGATGTTGACGCGCAGGCCCAGGTCGATTCGGTTCGCGCGCCAGTCCTTGAGCTGGGTCAATGCTCTGCGGATCACGAAATCGGTCATTTGCCCGCTCAGGCCCGAGCGCTCACCCATGGCGAGAAATGCGCCCGGGCTCAACAGGCCGCGATCGGGGTGGTTCCAGCGCAGCAAAGCTTCCACACTGTTGACTTGCCAGCGGCCGGGACCCGCGCGTCTGACGATCGGCTGGTAAACGAGCAGTAGCTGCTCGTCGTCCAACGCCTTGCGTAGATCCGCCGGCGTCAGCGGCGTCGTCGCAAAGTACATCGACTGCAACTGCTCGAGCAGCGCTTCGGGGTCGAAGGGTTTCTGCACCGAGCCCAGCACGCGCAAGCCCCGCTCGCTACCGAACGTCTCTGCGGCGGCTCGGATGCGCTCCTCCATTCCCGAGACGAGCAGTATGACTGCCCGCGACTGTCTGTCGGCGAGCTCGCGAAGTACCTGAATGCCGTCGAGCCCCGGCATTTGCAGATCGAGCACGATCGCATTGGGTACGTGGTCGTGCAAGACGCTCAGCACTTTACTCGGATCGCAAATCGTCGCGACCTTGAAGCCGGCCCGTTGTCCGATCACGCTGATCAGGGTGGCCACCTCGACGTCATCGTCGATGACGAACAGCGTCGTGAGGCGACTAGTCATCGTTGCCGCGATCCAACAGCTGCCTGACCGTCGTTGCGAGATCCTTTAGCGAGAATGGTTTCTTCAGTGAGACGGTGCGGGCCTGGCCGCGTCGCGCCTCGAGCTCGCCGGTGTCGATCGTGAGGATAGGAAGCGCCGCATGGCGGCTGCGAGTCTGCGTGAGCCATGCGTCGAGCTCGCTGTCGGCGCCTGCGGACGAGTCGATGATGAGCAGGTCACACGGCTCGGTCGATAAAATCTCGGAGGTCTCCTCGAAGCTCGAGCCCATACGCGCTGAATAGCCTAAGATCTCGAGACTTTCCTCGATCGTGTTCGCGAGCTCGGGATCGCCGGCCAGCGTCAGGACCCGCTCGTCGCCCGTCGGCAGCGTCCTGAGCGGCATGGTCATGAGCGACGAATCCTCCGGCGTTCCGGCCGAGACGGGCAGGTACAGCGTGATCGTCGTACCGATGCCGGGCCGGCTGGACAATGCGACGCCGCCGCCGCTTTGCTCGGCGAACTGGCGCACCATGCTCAGGCCCAGGCCCGTACCACGCAATTCGTCCTTGGTCGAGAAGTAGGGCTCGAACACGCGCTCCTGCAGGAGCTCGGGAATGCCACAGCCGTTGTCGGCGACGGCGATGCGGGTGTACCGACCCGGTGGCAGGTTATTTTTTCCGCTACCGCCATTCTCGACTACGACGTTTCGTGTAGACACGGTAATCGTTCCGTCTACCTCGATTGCGTCTCGCGCATTCATGGCGAGATTGACGATGACGCTCTCGAGCTGCGCTGCGCTCGCGTCTACATACGCCGTGTCCGGATCGAGCGCGAGCTGGAGCGCGACGCGCGAATCCAGCGCATGCTCGAGCAGCGGCTTGAGGTTCGTGATCAGCGCGTTCGTATCGAGCGTCTTCACGCTGCCTCGATCCTCTCGTGAAAATGCGAGCAGCCGGCGGATCAGGTCGGCGCCTCGCTTGGCGACATCCCGGGCGCGCTTGGCCTGCTCGAAGAGTGTCGGATTGTCCCGAACGCCCTCGGTAACGAGGAAGAGATTGCCGACAAGCACGGTAAGCAGGTTATTGAAGTCGTGAACGATGCCGCCCATGAGCCTGACCGTTGCCTCCGAGCGGGCCGTCGACTGCAGCGTCACATCGATCAGGCGGTTCTTCGTGACGTCGGTAAACACGCCGAGCATGAAGTCGCCTTTGCCGTCTTGCGTCGAGACCGACCATATGTCGCCGTTGAGCAGGATCTCCCGCCCATCGGCGGCTCTGAGCGTCAGGTCCTGTTCGGCAATCCGGCTCGTGGCTTTTGCGCGTTCCCAGTGCTGCCAGTCCAGCGGGTCGGCAAGGACCTCGGTCTTGAAATCGACCTCACGCAGTTTCTGGATCGATTCGAGTCTGAGCAGGCGCAGCAGGAATGCGTTGGCGCTCAGTACACGCCCGCTGGGCGATATGCAGATCGCGGCGACGACGCTGCTTGTCAGAAGCGCTCGAAAGGCCAGGTCGGCGGGTTGCAACTCTCGCGCCTGGCCGACTCCGGTTTCTGGGGTTACCGTTTGCGTCATCACACCGTCCGGCGCTAAATGTCACCGATAGGCGCTGATCGTGCTGTTGCTCCGTGCGGCGACGTGCGCCCGCTCAGCGGGGCAGTCGAAGCGGAGCCCGACCATCGGTCTGGTTCTCGGCAACCGTTAGGTTTGCAGCGATGTTAGGTAAATTATTTAGTTAGCGCAAGCAAATAACGACAGAGCTGCGGTGTTGCCTCACGGGCGCATTTCGTCGAGGCTGTGAGCAGCGAGGGCAGGGAGACTGGAGATCTTGTTGCGGCAGGTGCCGCGCCCGGCTCAGCGCTCGAGCGCGACGTTGAGCTTGTCGAGCAACGTTGCGAGCTCGCGCATGAGCTCGAGCTGCTCCGGCTCGAGCGTTTCGAGCGCGTCGTTGAGCAGCTTGAGATACCGCTGGTTGGCGCGTGCGTACATTTTGCGGCCCTTGGACGTCGTCGAGACGAGCACGCTGCGCTTGTCCTTCGCATCCTCGCGGCGCTTGACGAACCCTTCGTCCTCGAGCGAGGAGATCATTCTCGAGATCGTGGCGGGTCGAACATTCTCGAGCTCGGCCAATGCCGTGACCGAGATCGGCCCATTGGCATGAATCGTCGCGAGCGTGCGCAGCCGCTCCGGTGTGAAGCCCTTGGGCAGATCCATGTGCCGAAGCTGGCGAGAGACCCTGGCCAACCCGGCATAGAGATTGGCCGCGACGTCGTCCTGCTGATCAGTCGATGAGTTCATTCTTGGTGTTCTCTCTCCCGAGCCCGAGCATCATATAGCAAGTTTCCTCCGGAGGCATTTCGAACGAGTCTAGAAAGCGAGTGTAACCCGCAGAGAAACCAGACGAGATGACATAATACGGGGATTCTCGGGGTCCGTGTCCTGAAATCGGAACCTCTCGTCGAGCAGATTCTGGACGTACAGGCCGATCAGGCCGCGGCGGTTCGGTAGGCGGTAGCTCATATTCGTATCCGCGACCCAGAACTGGTCGGAGTCGCCGCGAACGACGTTCTGCAGGCCGCCGGGCCCGCTGAACAGTGTGCCGAAGTCGCCCGACTGGTCGACGTACGTCGTCGTCAGCCCTGCGCTGAATCCCGATGGGTGAAAGTATTTGACCTGCAGGGGCAGCCGTGTCGTGCGAAGGTTGGCAAAACCGTCGGCCAATACCTCTCCGTTGTTGTCGAAATCCGCGATCTGCAGCTCCGCGCCGAGGGCGAGCGAGGAGGTCGGTGTCCAGTAGGCATAGGCGCTCGCGACAGACTCGTCGATCGTCACCTGGGTCACGCTGGGGATCGGCGATGGCCCCGGTTGCACGACCACGATGGACCGATCGATGCTGCGCCGCGCGAGCTCGGCGCCGACGAAGACATCGGCCGCGAGCGTCTGGTCGATGCCGACGCCGATGCGCGTCACCTCATCACCTTCGTCGCCGAAGAAGAACTGGTTGAAGCCCGCGACCTCGACGGGCTCGAGCCGCGGCAGGAGGTTGTGCTTGGAAACGATCGGTCCCTGTAACGTTCGAAATGCCGCCGCGCGCACCGTCGTGCCGGGCCGCGGCTGCCAGATCAGACCGAGCTTCGGATTGAGTGCCTCGCGCTCGGCGCTCTGGCCGTCGAGCGCATCGTAGCTCGCGCCCACGGTCGCAGTGAGATTATCGGATACCGCGTAGTGTGCGTACGTATACGCGCTGCGGAAAGAGTTTTTCATCGCCGACGTGTCGACCTGCTCCACAACGAACGGCGGAAACGGCAGCGGTATCGTCGCGCGCGTGACCTCGTCGACATCGAAGTCTATGCTGCTGATTCCGCTCACGAGCTGCCAGTTTCCGCTCCGAAACAGGTGCTGGGCGTCGATCGTCGCGGTCTCGAACATGCCGCTGACCGAGAACGCCTCACCGAAATTGAACCCGGCATCGCTTTTCTGAAATTGAGTAGCCGCGAGAATCTCACTGCGTTCGCTCACGACATGGCGCACGCCGAGCCGGAGCGAATCCGTCGAATCGCCCTGGCGCAGCAGCGGGCTGTAGTTCTCGGGATCGAACAGCAGCCGCAGATCGCCCTTTACGGTGTCCGTCGAACGCAGCTCTGCAAGAAGGCTCGTCTGTGCCGTCGGGCGGTATTGCACGAACGCGTTGCGGACCTCGGTATCGAGATCGTTGTTCTCGCGGAATCCGTCGGTTTCGTAGCCGAAGTACCCGAGGCTGTAGGACACCTCGTCCTGGATCCCGGAGATCGTCGCGTGCTCGCCGCGCGTGTCGTTGCCCGCAACGATCGCCGCGCCCTGCACGGACCAGTGGTTGCGCGTCAGCAGCGGGTTGAATTCGTTAAACGCGAGGTCCGCCGGTCCGGCCGAGTCGAGAATGAACATATTCGTCTCGGCGAGCTGCGGCGGAATCGCCGTGACGTTGAGCGGCTGAAGCAGCTGCGATTGAAACAGCGCATTGACGCGCGCGATCTGGTGGCGCGGCAGCATCGAGTACGTGTCAGCGAGCAGCCGGCGCCCGGAAAAATCGCTCGGATCGCGCTGCACCGACCGCCAGCCGGAGATCAGCGCGAGCCGCCCGAACCCGAGGTCGCGGTACGCTCGCCCGATCGCGCCGCTGCGAACGGCCAGATCCTCGTCGATGCGCAGCCGCGACCGATAAACGGTCTGGCGGTCGTTCAGCGCCGCTGCCTGCTCGAGATCCTGCAGGGCTTCGACGGGTTGATTCTGCGACTGTTTCCGCAAGGCGTCGTAGAGCCACGGTGTCGGCTCGGCAGGATCTAGCGCCTTGGCAAGCGTAAGCTGCGAGTCCGGTAAACCGCCCCGGCGTTCCTCGTGATACGCCTTGGCCACGTAGCTGCGGGCGAGGGCATTGTTCGGATCGAGCAGTACGGCGAGCTCGATCTCGCGCCGCCCGGCGGTCAGGTTGCCGTCGCGAATCAATGCCAGGCCGAGCCCGAGGTGCGCCAGTGGGGCGGCAGCATCGAGATCGACTGCGGTCTCGAACGACTGCTGGGCGTCGGCCAGCGCAAGGTTCATGAGCCGCGCGAAGCCCAGCACTGTATGCGCGTGGGCGAGCCCGGGCTGAAGGCGCGTTGCACGTTCCGCGGCCTCTCGTCCGCCCGCAAGACTGCCGGTCGCCAGACGCGCTTCGGCGAGGCGCGCCCAGGCGAAGGCATTTTCCGGATGCTGCTGCACGGCGGTCTCGAGCGTCTCGCGCGCGGCCGTCAGGTCGAAGCGCTCCTGGCGCGCGTAGGCGAGCGCGATTGAGGCCGCCGCGGAATCGGGATTTGCCGTGACGGCCGCTTGGGCCAGGCGCTGGGCTTGCTCGGCGTCGTTGAGCGTGGCCGCGATGGCCGCCTGCAGCGCCTGGGCATCGGCATGAGCCGGATCGAGCGTCAATGCGCGCTCGAGGTCCTCGCGTGCCTCGGCCACTCGTCCGACGAGCAGCCGTGCGGCCGCGCGGCCCGCGAAAAAGTCCGGATCGCGCTCTTCCTGGGCGAGCGGCGCGCGATCGGGGCGCGGCAGCTGCTCGGCCAGCACGGGCGCATAGTAGAGCGCCCAGCGCACGGCCTCGGTCGTATCGGGAACGCTCGCGACCGCCGTTGCAACGCCGCGCGCCGCCGTGCCGCGCTCGCCCGCGTTGATCTCGGCCGTTCCGGCGGCGTTGGCCATGACGACGACGCCCTCGAGCACGGTGATCGCCGTCTGCGTCTCCGACACGTCGATGACGAACTCGGTGCCCTCGAGCCCGGCGTTTACGAACGGCGTCGTAAAAGACAGCGCGCGCGGGTCGCGGCTGATCACGTGAATGATCCCGCGCAGCACGTCCAGCAGCGAGCGTTCCTGGCCCTCCGGCGCGACCCAGCGCACCGTCGTGTTCTGATCGAGGCGCAGCACGGTGTCGTCGGGCAATCGTAGCGCGGCGCGGGAAAAGGCCTGCACGCGCACGAGATCGCCGACGCACACGGGATCGCCCACGCCTGCCGGAGCCCAGCGCCCCAGGGCGCCGCGGTCGAGATCGACGGCGCCTTCGACGACGATGAGCTCGGCGCTGGAATCGTCGCAGCTTTGCGAAAACGCAGGTGAGGCCACGAGTGCGAGCCCGAAGAGTACCGAGAGCCCGGTCGAATGCGCACGAGATCGCCGACTGCGGTCGTGGTGTTCAGGGACCCGTCTGATGTAGGCCTTGGCGGGGGCGTGCTTAGCTATAGTCGTTATCGCTGCCTCCCATACGCGGCACGGCAGCCCGGTGTGCCGCGAGCAAAAAATGTACTTGTATTAACTAACTATCCAGTCTAAGAGCTGTCGCAGCCGTGTCAAGCACGGCACGGCAGACGCGTTCCCGCTCGAGCGTCGCGCCGTTCGGCCCCAAGCTGGCGCAGTCAAGCACCTCAGGACGTGCTAACGTTTGGCGGCTAAGGGCATGACTAACATCAAATCTAGATCACTTGGGCCGGTAATAGCAACGGGTCTGCTCGGAGTCCTCGTCAGCCTTCCGACCGGTGTGCTGCGGCTCGAGGAGACTGTCGGCCTCGACTGGTTGTTTCTGCTGCGAGGCCCGCAAGCCGGGCCGACCGAGGTCGCCGTCGTCGCGATCGACAGCGACTCGGCCGCAGCGCTCGACCTCCACCCGGACCCGGCGCGCTGGCCGAGGGACCTCCATGCCGAGCTCATTACCCGTCTCGCTGCCGCCGGCGCAGCCGTAATCGCCTTCGATCTGAGCTTCGATGCGCCGCGCGAGCAGGCGCAGGATGCGGCGTTGGTCGAGGCCGTTGCCCGGGCCGGCAACGTAATCCTGCTCGAGCGCCTGGACACCGACACAATCGACCTTGGCGGCGGCGCCGCGCCCATGCAGAAAGAAGCGCGCATTTCGCCTATCGAGCCGCTCGCGCGCGCGGCGCTCGCAACCGCGCCGTTCCCGTTACCCCGCGTGCCGATCAAGCTCAGCCAGTTCTGGGTCTTCGGCCGCGCCGCGGACGACGTGCCGACCTTGCCGGCCGTCGCCGTCCACGCCTATGCGCGAGATGTGCACGAAGAGCTCTTCGCGCGGCTGGCTATCGCTCGGCCGGACGCCGATGTGCTGCTGCGCGGGTATCGCAATTCGGCGCCCGGGGCGTTTACGCGCACGATGACTGACCTGCGAACGGTGTTCCGCAACGATCCGACGCTCGCGCGAGATCTGCTGGTGGATCTTCAGGCAACGGCGGCGCCCCTGACGGCTGTAACGGCAACCGATTGGCGCGCGCTGCTCGCGGCGCTGATCGAAATGCTCGGTGGCCCCGACAGCCGCTACCTCGACTACTACGGCGCTGCTCGTGCCATAGAGACGCTCCCTTATCACGAGGTTGTCGGCGAACACTGGGATCCGGCGGCCGCGGGCCTCGACGGCAGGGCCGTGTTCGTCGGTTTCTCAGAGCCCAGCGCGCTCGAGCAGCAGGACGAGTTCTATTCGCCGTTCTCCGAGGACACGGGCACGAGTCTGAGCGGCGTCGAGATCGGTGCGACGGCCTTTGCCAACCTCGTCCGGATGCGCTCGGTGCGCCCGCTGTCGATCCCGGCACACCTGGCGCTCGTCTTCGTCTGGGGGCTGTCCGTCGCGGCGTTGTTGCTGTGGCTACCGGTCTGGGCCGGGTTGCTCACGGCGGCGCTCGCAGCGCCGATTTACCTCGGCGTTGCCTACCTGCAGTTCGATGCCCTCGGGCTGTGGTTGCCGCTCGTCGTGCCGTTGTTGATCCAGCTGCCGGCTGCGGCGCTCCTTGCCGTCACTGCGCGCTACGCCGAGGCCAAAGCTCACGGCGAGCAGATCGGGCGCACGCTCAGTCGTTATCTGCCTTCCTGGGTCACGGAGGACGCCGCGCGGCGGACCGATGGCGTCGGCGCGAGCACGCGCGTGCTCTACGGGACGTGTCTCGTGACCGACGCCGATCGATA
>JBFJXA010000072.1:0-9987 GCA_041623375.1 Gammaproteobacteria bacterium
CCCTGCTCGTTTGTTGTGACATCCGTGATGAGTCGCTCGAACTCTGCGTGTCCCCGCAGCGCTCGGAGCCTGGGCTCTGCGGCGATCAATGCCCGTGGATAGCCGATAGCGACGGCTGTCGCGAGTTGCTCTACAGCTGCGTCGGGCTCGTCTCGCAGCGCGAGGATCAGCGCGTTGATGTAGTTGACCTGAGGATCGCTGGAAGCCGTGCTCTGCGCCTGCTGAATCAGCCGCCAGGCCTCCTCTAGATTTCCGAGCATTGCCTCGATCCATGCCAGGTTGCCAATCGTGAAACCGTCTCGAGCGTTGATCTGCAGCCTGGCCTCGGCAAGCTCCTTGGCGCGCGCGAACGCAACTTCAGCACGGTCGGGCGTGTCCGAGAAAGACAGAGCATCGCCGAGATTCGACCAGGCCAGGTAATCGTTCGGCGCCATCTCGACAGCTGCCTCGAGCGACGCTACAGCGTCGTCGATATCACCGCGGAAGTACTGAAGCAGACCCAGATTGGAATACGCTTCACGGGTCGGTTCGATCTCCACGGAACGCGCGGACGCGCGGACGCCTTGCTCGAGATCGCCCGACAGCATTGCCGCTGCAGCGAGATTGACCCAACCTGCGACGTTATCGATATCGAGCGAGACGACCTCACGATACTCTCGCGCTGCTTCCCTATAGCGGCCATTCAGGAAAAAGAACGAGCCTAGAGCGTTATACGCGTTCCAGTTACCGGGCTGTAGTCCCACAGCTGCTCGGAACGTGTCCTCCGCCTCGGCTAATCGCTGCTGGCTCAAATAGACGTTGCCAAGTCCCAACAGCGCACTAACGGCCTTTACGTTGATCGTCAGCGCCTCGTCGAACGCCTCGGCGGCAGCCTCGTAACGGCCCGTTTGCGCATAGAGCTCGCCGAGTGCGTTATGGACGACATCGAGATTCGGATTGAGGTCGAGTGCCTCGGAGCATGCTTGCTCGGCCGCGCCGATCAAGGTCGTATTGCTCGTTAGCTCGTATTCGGCAACTCGGCTCATGCATATTCCCGCATGCGCAGCCGCATAGTCCGGATCGACGGTCAGGGCCTCTTCGAGAGCGTTGAGTGCCCTCGCAATCGTCGAGGCGGTTGGGGGCTCGTAGAGGGCATCCATGCCTCTGCGGTAGAGCAGATAGGCATCGAGATTGGCGTCGCTGGAGGGCGCATCCAGCGCTGCGCGAGTCGCCTCGGGCAGAGCGACCCGCATGTTCGCTACGGCAAGTTTCGTGATCTCGTCCTGGATCTCGAAAAAATCGATCCACGCGCGGTCGAAGCTCCGCGAGACGAGGTGGAATCCGGTTTCGGAGTCGATGAGCTGCACGACGACCCTGAGCATGTCACTCGTGACGCGGACACTGCCCTCGATGTAATAGGCGACGCGTAACCTCGAGCGCACGTTTTCGGACATCGAGTTGGGTGCCAGCGAATACGAATCGCCGCGCGAGGAGACGAGCAGCCCGGGAACTCTCGCGAGCCGATTGATGACATCCTCGGTGAGCCCATCGGAGAAAATCCGGCCCTCGTCCGTGCCCGTGATGTTGAAGAAAGGCAGCACCGCGATCGAGTTGGGGTCGATCGGGGTGCTCGCAGTGACGGCTGGAGGCGCAGGCTGCTCATCGCCGCTCGGGAGTCCTATATAACGGTCGAATGTGAAAACACCAAGCGAAGCGAGAACCAAGGCCCCGACGATAGCGACAGACGGTCTGTGGAATGGCTCGTCCGCGGTCTGCGAGTCGGTATCACTGTCGTCGAAAACGGGGCCGCGCGCCGTCAGCTTGAGAAACCAAGCAAGCACGATCGCGATCGGAAAGCCGACGACGACGAGATAGGCAACAAACGTACCGATCCATGACGGAAGCGACAGTTGGCCGAACGCTACGTCTGCGACCTGCAGCAGCAGCCAACCCAGTACCGCATAGGCGACGGCTGTTTCGATGACGCCGCGGCGTTTGAGCTCGCTGAGAAATCTGGTGCCGTGCCGTGCTTGCGAACGCATCGGGCCATCCGGTGTCTCCCGCGCAGCTTGGCTACGTGCGGGATCAGGGCCCGCCATGATCCTCACCGAGATAGAAACCGCCGATTCGACGCTGCATCGCCATCATGGTCCTATGGCCTGATCGCTTATTGTATCGAGTCTAATGCAAGTTATTACTTTTTATAAGACATTTTAAAAAACGAGAATATAGTAGCGAGTCGGAACTACCTAGAAGATGCTGGATTTGTCGGTGCTCAGCGGCGGCGAAGCGGCCGGCCAATCAGGCCAGGCCAGCTGGGGTTGGCTGCAGCTAGAACCCGGCCGTGCCCCGGCAACCGATGAGCTGCGCGAGCGCGGCGGTTTTTCCGTCGGGGTCCTCGACGAGACCCTCGTGGTAATAGATCACACGTAGGCCGGTGGAAAGGCCAAGCAGCTCGTTCGGGCGCGTGCGGAAAGCGGCGCTCGTCGGGCCGACGACGTCGCGATCTGTCATGAGATGCTCCTCGCAGAGTAGAAAACCGCCGTCGGCGAGCCGGCCGATGAGATCGGCGACGAGTGTCGGATGCGTGTACCGAACGATGACGATGAGATTGTAATGATCGCCCGTTATCTCATCCTTTTCGAGATCCATCTCGATCCAATTGACGTTGAGTCCGCGCTCAGCGGCGGTCGCGCGCGCGCGGTCCAACGCAACGTCGGAGATATCGATCGCATCGACTGTATAGCCGCGTTCGGCGAGATAGATCGCATTGCGGCCGGCGCCGCAGGCCACGTCGAGCGCGCGGCCCCGCGGAAGCTCGTCGATCCAATCCGCGAGAAGCTGAGTCGGATACGTGCGTGCCGCGTAGGCGCCGGTTGCATAGCGCTCATTCCATTTCTCGCGGTCGGTATCGCTCATCGCCGCATCGCCGTGCGCCTACGCCATGTAGCGCCCGCCACTGACGTGCACGACTTGCCCGGTCGTGTACGTGTCGCGCGGCGAGGAGAATGCGAGCACGACTCGGGCGACGTCGTCGACGCTACCGCGCGAGAGAGCATCGTCTCCATGCAGATGTGCCTGCGGCTGGCCGGCCTTGCGCGTCGTCTCGATCATTCCCGGTACGATGCAATTCGCGCGAATCCGGCCCTGACCTTCCGCTGCGAGCGCGCGCGTGAGCCCGGCGATCCCGGATTTTGCCGCGATGACATGCGCCCGGTCCTTCGCGGGGCGATGTGCGCTCAAGCCCCCGATGTTGACGATCGCGCCCTTACGATCTTCGGGTAGGCGCCGAAACAGCTCCCGGCATGCGAGAAAGGGTCCCGTCAACATGATCGCGAGCACGGAGTTCCAAGTCTCGAGGGTGATATCGGCGAACGGTCCGTGCGGGCGATAGCCCGGGCTGTTGACCAACACCGATACGGGCCCGAGTGTATCGTGCGTCTCGGCAAAGACTTCCTGCACGGTGGTTTCCTCGGACATGTCCTCGAGAAAGCCGATTGCATCGCCGCCGCTTTTGCTCAGTGTGTCGAGTGCATTGTCCAACGCGGCCTGGTCGGAACCGCCGACCACGGCGATAGCGGCGCCCGCACTCTGCAAGGCTTGCGCCACGGCGAGGCCGATGTTCTTCGTGCCGCCGATGACGAGCGCCGTCTCTCCGGTCAGGTCGACATTCCAGTTCATGCGCCGAGATTCATCGATATCGTCTCTGAGATCAAGCCGACAGCAACGCCGTGAGCTCGCGCACGGAGCCCAATGTCTCGAGCGTCCTGACCGTCTCGACGATCTTCTCGGCCTTGTGTTCCGGCCAACGTGCGAACTCGGCGCAGCCGCGGAATTTGTCAGCAGCCTCGTCGTAGGTCATCGGGTTGGCCGGGCTCCCCTTGCCGAAGTCGGCGCGGCCCGAGATCGTGCGGCCGTCCTTGAGGTGGATATCGATGATCGTCGTCATCTTGTCGTAGCCTGCCGCCTCGGCCTCAGGGTGCACGCCGAAGTTGATGCGCGTGATCATCTCCTGCACGTCGGGACGATTGACGACCTCGTCGGTGAACTCGGGCAGCCCGCCGCGCCGCTCGAGCAGCAGGATCGCCATGCAGAACTCCATCGAAAATTTCGCCTGCAACTCGTTGGTCGGGCGATGATGAATGAGCGCGTTCGGCATATTGTGATTCGTGCCGACGTCGACGCGCTCGACGTCATCGGGCTTGATTTCGTTGTCGAGCACGAGACCCAGCATCGTCGTCATGCCCGGATGCGTCAGCGAGCCCGATGGATTGGGCTTGATCGAGACACCGGGGTCGACGAACGTCCAGGGATTGCCGAGCTTACCGCTGATCGCATCGAGGTCGTAGCCGCCGCCGTGGGCCTGAAAGAAGCCCCGTGGAGACTCGAGAATGCCGGGCGCGGCTGTCCAGCCCGCAGCGACGAGGTCGGCTGCGATCACACCTGCTTCGGCAGCGCGGCCCGCGTGCAGGGGCTTGGTCATCGTGCCGAAATTCTCGCGTAAGCCCGCCGACATGCTGGCTGAAATGCTGAGCGTGCGTTGGGTCTGGCCGACGTCGAAACCATGCAGCTTTGCCGCAGCCGAGCCGGACGCAAAGACGCCGCACGTGGCCGTCGCATGAAAGCCGTGCTGGTAGTGTCTCGGCGAGATTGCCTCCGCAATCTTGGTCTCGACCTCGAGCCCGACGTTGTAGGCGTGTAACAGGTCCTGGCCTGTGGAGTTCATCGATTCCGTCAGTGCGAGCGCGGCCGGCAGGCATGGTGCAGTCGGATGCGTCAACAGTCCGTAAACGCGATCTTTCGCAACGGCGAGCTGCGTATCATCGAAGTCGTCGGCGTGCACACCAATTCCGTTGGCAAAGGCCGCAAAACGCTCGGGGACGCGCAGCGACGTGCCGATGACCGTCGTCTCGCCGAGCATACTCTGTGCAAGCAGATACTCCTGGATGATCTTGCCGCTTTCGGCGACAGAGCCCGACAGCGCCAGGCCGAGACCGTCGAGTATGGATTTACGTGCGAGCTCAACGACTTCGTCGGGAATATCCTCGTAGCTCGTGTTTATGACGAATTCCGCGACCTCACGCGTGAGATTCTCGCCATGCTTCGAGGCAATGTCAGGCGTGAAGTGTTTGATGTCGGAACCCGCAGGACTGCTCATGGGCATGCTCCAATTGCTATTACTCTATCGATAAATACGTTCACGCTGTGCCGGTCGACGGTCTCGACCGTTTTGTTAGAAACCCGCGTACAGGCGCGTTCAGCATGCTGACGAGGGCGAGCGCGAAGAATACCAGCGAAATCGGCCGTGAGAGAAAACCGGTCCACTGCTGGTCGAAGATGATCATTGACTGGGCCAGCGAGGTCTCGACGAGCCCGCCGAGCACGAGGCCCATGATAATCGGCGCCGGGCTGAAGCCGTAGCGCTTGAGGCCGAAGCCGATCAGGCCCGCGAAGAGCATGACCCAGACGTCGACGAGCGATTGCTCGAGTCCGTAGGCGCCGACGAAGCACAACGCGAACACCGTCGGCCACAGCAACGTTGTTGGCACGAGGCTGATTCGCGAGAACAACTTGGCGCCGAGCAGGCCGAAGACGAGAAACAGGACGTTGGCGAGCAGCATGGCGAAGAAGATGCCGTAGAGCAGGCCGGGCTGCTCGTCGAACAGATAGGGTCCGGGCCGCAAGCCCTGCACCTGCAGGCCACCAAGAATCACGGCGGCCGTCGCGCTGCCGGGAATGCCGAGCGCGAGTGTCGGCACCATCGAGCCGCCCGTGGCGGCGTTGTTCGCAGCCTCAGGTCCGGCGATGCCTTCGATCGAGCCCTTGCCGAACTCCTCGGGCTCGTCCGACCATCGCTTGGCTTCGTTGTACCCGATCATCGCCGCCATCGTGCTGCCTTCGGCCGGCAGGATGCCGATGAACGTGCCGATTCCGCTGGAGCGTAGAATCGCACCCTTGACGCGCCTGAAGTCGTCGAGCGTCGGGAGCTTGACGGCTTTGATGGCGACGCTGACTTTCTCGAGACCGAGCGTCTGCGCCTGGGTCAGCAGCTCCGTGACCGCGAAGAGTCCGATGAGCACCGGGATGAAATGAATGCCGTCGTAGAGCTCGGGAACACCGAACGTCAATCGCTCGATGCCCGTCGTGAGATCCACGCCGACGGTCGCGATCAGCAGCCCGAAGCAGCCGCCGATGAGGTTCTTCGTCGGTTCTGCGCCGCTGATCGAGGAGAGCATCGACAGCCCGAACA
Source organism: Gammaproteobacteria bacterium (assembly GCA_041623375.1). GTDB lineage: Bacteria > Pseudomonadota > Gammaproteobacteria > Steroidobacterales > Rariloculaceae > JAHEEM01. The sequence continues at coordinate 6,230 of JBFJXA010000072.1, forward strand.
CGGCGAGCGCGAAATACTCGGGTGGCCCGAACGAGTAAGCGATACGCGCGAGCCACGGCGCGGCGAACAGCAGCACGAGCACGCTGAAGATACCGCCACACGCCGAGGACACGGCGGAGATGCCGAGTGCGCGGCCGGCCTCGCCCTTGACCGCGAGCGGGTAACCGTCGAATGCCGTCGCTGCGGCAGGCGGCGCGCCGGGCGCGTTGATCAGGATCGCCGTGATCGAGCCGCCGAACGTGCCTGCACAATAGAGTGCCGAAAGGAGCGCAATTGCCGGAATCGGATCGAGATAGAGCGAGAACGGCAACAGCAGTGCCACGACCATCGAAGATGACAGTCCCGGCAGTGCGCCGACGAGCACGCCGGCGAGTGTGCCCAAGACGATGAGTCCGATCACGAAAGGATCGGTCAGCACGGGCAGCGCGTATTCGAAACCAGGCAAGCCCATGGGCCAGTCTCAGAGCATGCCTTCGAACAGGCGCCCGGCCGGGAAGCGGATGCCGAGCGCCAGGCTGAAGATCAGATAGATGGCCGCCGGCAGGCAGACGGCCAGGGCCCCGATCAAGTGCGTGCGCCGCTCACCCCAGGCGATCGGCAGCACGATTGCGACGAGAAACAGCGTCATTAGCGCACCGATAAAGCTCAGCAGCAGGCCGGCAACGGCAATGATCGCCGCGGTGACGAACACGGCCGGCTCGATTATCTCTTTCGTTTCGGCGGTTCTTCTCAGTCCGCTGATGACGAGCGTGAGGCTCAACAGCGCGATAATTGCGAGTACGAGTCGCGGGAAGAACGTCGGCGGCACATTCTGTGAGAGCATCGGCGGAACTTCGTCGAAGCCCGTCGTAAGCCAGAACACGAAAGCGCAAAACGCAATTAGGCAGGCGCCGATCAGGCTATCCTGATGTTTCATTGTTGTCGTCTTGTTATTGTTCTCTGATGATGCCGAGGTCGATCATCGCTTGCCTGGCATCGGCATAGAGCCGCTGGACCTGGGCACCCCAGACCTCCCGGCCGGCGATGCTGCTCTCGTCGAGCCCCGACCCACGCAGGTAGGCGAGATAATTTTCCTGGCGCATGCCTTCGAGCATGCCTCGCTCGAGAATCTCGATGCGGTCCTCTGGCGTGCCCGCGAGCACGAGATAGCCGCGCACGGTCGAGAACACGACGTCGTAGCCGAGCTCGACCGTCGTCGGCACATCCGGAATCGAGGCAAGCCGGTTTTCGGCCATGACGGCCAGCGCGCGGAAGTCACCGCGCCGAATCTGATCGAGCGCCTCGGTCAGATTGAGCCCTGCGGCATCGACGCTGCCGCCCATGAGGTTCGTGACGATCTCACCGCCGCCTTGGAACGGTACGACGCTGAGCTCGGTGTTCGCGCGCTGCGCGAGCACGGCGCCGGCGACGTGATCGACGCCGCCGATCTGCGTCGTACCCCACTTGATCGACCGTTGCCGCCCCAGGGCCATGAGGTCCTCGAGCGACTGCACCTCGCTGTCCCCGCGCACCATGACGACGATCGGGTCGTCGGTCGCGCGCGCTATCGGCACGAGGTCCTCGATTCTGATCGGCCCCTGACCGCGGGCGATTGCGAAAAGATGCGTCGGCGTGATCGCAAGCACCGTATGGCCGTCACGCGGCCGGCTGTTGACGTAGTTCAACGCCACGACGCCACCGCCGCCCGTGCGAGGGACAACCGCCATGTCGACGTCGAGCGCGAGCTTCGTGCCGAGGACCATCGAGCGTGCCGTCGCATCGGTGCCGCCACCCGGCGAGGCGTGGGTCACGATGTCGATCGGGCGTGACGGAAAATCCTGACCGACGGCCGCGAGGGCGGTGAGGGCGCAGGCTGCGCCGAGGTAGAGCGCAGCAGCCGGACGGCGCCGAAGAATAGGTCTATCCATGGGCGCAACTTTACCACGGGGACAGCCAGTTCCCGGGGTTTGTGAGCGGCAGGCGGCTGGCCGTGGCTCCTGGCCGGGGCGCCAGAACACGCTGCGCCCTGACTCAGGCCGGCCTCGCCCGGAGATTGTCCAACGCGAGCCAGTTGTAGCGAATGAACACGAACATGACCCAGTAATACAGCCCGTAGTGCAGAATGACGTGGCCGATGCTCCAGTTCTGGCGCACGGTATGCCCGTAGAGGAGCAGGACGAACAGCATTACGCTCGCGAGCAGCGCCCAGCGAGTGAACCAGCCGAGCAGCGTGAACGCGCCGATGATGAGCTCGGCCAGGGGAATCACATGGAGTGCGGCGTAGAGGACCGGCGTCGGCAGATAAGTCCCTTCATAGAGCGCTGCCGTGGAATCGACCCAGGCGCCGAGGCCGGTCAGAAAGCGCATGAATCCGTGAAAAAAGAGTTGCCCGCCTAACATGATGCGCATGAAGAAGTAGCCGAGCTGCGTGTTCGTCGGTGAGCTCGGGCCTGCAAAGCGCCCTTCGAGAATGTCGTTCATGGTCTCCCCCTTTTGGTCGATAGTCATCGTGACCGACGCCGGCGAATGTCGCGGGGCGTCGGTCGTGCTTAGCGTTTTTTCGATGTGCTTTCGATGGAGGCGATCGGAAACGCTTCGGTGAGGCTCCCCGTGTAAATCGTTCGATGCGGAAATGGAATTTCGATTCCTTTCTCGTCGAACGCCTCTTTGACGCGCGCCGGCATCTGATTGCGCAGCTCGAGAAAGTTCTTTCTGCTCGCCCAAACCGAGAACTGTAGATCTATCGATGACTCGCCGAACCCCTGAAAAATGACCAATGGCCTCGGCTGATCGAGACACAGATCGAACTCGTCAGCGATGGAGATCAGTAAATCGTGAACGCGGCCGATATCTTCCTTGTACGCGACGCCTACCTGCAGGTCGTAACGACGAATATCGAATCGCGTGATGTTCGTAATCTGACTCTTGATCAACGTCTCATTCGGGACTCTGACATAGAGATTGTCATACGTCCGCAGCTTGACGGATAGCAAGTCGATCGACAGTACTTCACCCGTGGTTTCCCCGACCTTGATCGTGTCGCCGACGACAAAGGCTTTTTCGGCGACGAGGAAGATGCCGCTGACGAGGTTCGATGCCGACGTCTGTGAGGCGAAGCCCAGCGCGATCGACAGAATACCCGCTGCGCCGAGAAGCACGCTGAGGCTGAAACCGAGCTCACGCAGGGCGACCATGACGCTCAGGATGATCAGCGCATAAAGGACGATTCGTCGCAGGGTTGCTGCGGTGTGCGCGCCCATCGGCGCGACAACGGCTTTGTAGGTGAGCTGGCTGAGCACGCGCGCCAGCACGAGCCCGATGACCAGGATAAACACTGCGGCCGCCCATTCGAACATGGTCGGGGCGGATGCGATGTCGGTGAGCTCCGTGATCTCGTCCATAGGGTCTATCCGAGAAAGCGGCTGAACGCTTCGACGATCGTGCCCGCCTCGACGGGCTGTCGCGGCGGCGCCAGCACGGTGCGGCTCTCTGGAAGGTGCGCGCTGGCCCTCGGAACCGTCATCGAAGCTTCCCGCTCGCCCTCCTCACGAACGAAGCGCACGGTGTCCGTCCACAGCCGGTCGTTGCGATCGTGGTATAGCGATAGCGCCGGGACCGGCACGCGCAACTGGTCGATGGGTAAGGCATCGGAGCCGAGATTTTTGATCTCGACGGGCGTAACTGCGCGATGGGGCCTGGGCCCAATCGCATCCAGATCAGTACGCGCACTCGTACGGCTCGCATAGCACAGCTCGCCCTCGAGCGTATTCGGCCCGAAC
>JBFJXA010000073.1:0-9968 GCA_041623375.1 Gammaproteobacteria bacterium
ACGGACGGCAAGCCGAAGGCAGATACTGCTGGAACAGAGGCCCAGCGAGCGTACCCTGGTTGAGCACGGCGACGTTGACGGCACCGGACGCGCCCATGAGGCCGTTCGCGCCAGCCGGAACCGGAGCCGCACCGCAGCGCCAGATGACCGACAGGTCGACGCTCTCGTACGGGGTCAGGCCCAAGGTCTCAGCAGCGATCTGAGCGTTGGCCTCGTTACCGTACGTGATGACGATCGCGCCGTTCTGAACGTCGACTGACTTGACGTATTTACCCTGAGTATCGCCCGGGTTCTTGGTCATGCCCGCGTCCGTGCGGTCAATCGGGGCAGCGCCCTCGTTCAGGAAGTCCTCGGCCACAGCAGCCTTGGCAGCGGCGGCGAGGTTCATGCCCTCAGACACCTGCGCACGGATCGTGTAATCCTGATACGCCGGAATCGCGATCGCAGCCAGAATGCCGATGATGGCTACCACGATCATCAATTCGATGAGGGTAAAACCGTGTTGCATCTTTCTCATGTTCAAGAGCTCCTCTAAGCGGATAGTCGTTGTCGTAAAAAGTATCGTGGCGCCACAACGCCGGTGACGGATATACTGCAAAGGGCGTGCCAAACGAGCACCCGACGCAGATAAATTGATAATTTTCAATTGCTTGAGCGGCCTTCGTCCTGAAGGGCTCACGATTATTCTACATATTGCCGCGGTGGCCCCAAAGCCGAAAGCGATATATGAGGCAGAATGTGACGAAAATTGTCAGTCGCGAGGCCGATGTTTCCCCGAAACATGTTAAATGCCTCGCCTGACACGACCGTGACAGACGACCGGGAATTCGCCGAGCCGCGCGCGCTTCGTTAGTCGATACCGAGCTTCTTGACGCGGTATCGCAGTGCGCGAAAGCTGATACCGAGCAGTCTGGCGGCGGCAGTCTTGTTGTAGCGCGTCTGCTCCAACGCCTTGACGATCGCATCACGCTCGATTTCCTCGAGCTGCGTGCCGAGCGGCGCATCGTCGGGCGTGGTCGCTTGCGTCTCGTTCTCTTCTGCATCGGGCTTTTCCTGCGTATCGGGACGAAGCTGAATGTCTGCGACGTCGATCTCATTGCCCGAGGCGAGCGTCATGGCGCGTTCGAGAATGTTCTCGAGCTCGCGTACGTTGCCGGGAAACCGGTAGGTCGTCAGCGCCGCTTTGGCCGCGGCCGTCAGACCTGGCGTCGATACGCCGAGCTCTGCGGCGAGGCGCTTGAGAATTTCCGTCGCCAGCAACAGCATGTCGCGTCCGCGATCGCGCAGTGGCGGCACGTTCAGCTCGATGACGTTGATCCGATAATAGAGATCTTCCCGGAACTCGCCATCGGCGACCAGATCCCCGAGATTCTTGTGCGTGGCGCTCAGGATACGCACGTCGACGGGTATCTCGGACGCGCTGCCGACGGGGCGGATGGTTTTTTCCTGAATAACTCGTAGCAGCTTGACCTGCATATGCAGCGGCAAGTCGGCCACCTCGTCGAGAAACAAGGTACCGCCCTCGGCGCTCTGCACGAGCCCGAGCTTGTCGCTGACCGCACCCGTGAAGCTGCCGCGCTGGTGTCCGAAGAACTCGCTCTCCATGAGCTCGGTTGGGATTGCCCCGCAGTTGATCGGCACGAAGGGACCGTCCCGGCGCGGGCCCGCGTCGTGAATCATGCGCGCTACGAGCTCCTTGCCCGTGCCGGATTCGCCCGAGATATGCACGGGCGCCTGGCTGCGAGCGACCTTGGCGATGATCGTGCGTACGTTCTCGATCGCCTCAGATTCGCCGACGAGCCCCGGGGTCGAGCTCGACGCCTTCGGCGCCGATACACCTTTGAGCCTGAGCGCGGCGGTAACGAGCTTGCGAAGATCGTTGAGATCCAGCGGTTTGGAGACGAAGTCGAAAGCGCCAACCTTGAGTGCCTTGACCGCTGTTTCGACACTGCCGTGCGCCGTGATCACGGCCACGGGCGTTCCTGGCGCCTCCTGTTGAATCCATTCGACGAGCTCGAGGCCGTCGCCGTCGGGCAAGCGCATGTCCGTCAGGCACAGATCGTAGGTGTTGCCCGTCAGCATGCGCTTTGCGCTGGCGACGTCTTCGGCCGTGCGCGTAGCAATGTCCATTCGATCGAGCGTGATCGACAGCAGCTCACGGATATCGGGCTCGTCGTCGATGACTAGTGCGGTTGGCTTCATGCGTCTTGGCCCTTATCGCCAGCGGTTCGAGTCGGAGAAGACGATACGGAACACGCTACCACCGCCGGCGCGTTGCTGATAGCTCAGGCTCGCGCCGTTACACTCGCAGAGCTCGCGGCAGATGAACAGTCCCAGACCCGTGCCGCCGTCTTTGCCCGTGTAAAACGGCTCGAAAACCTCATCGAGCTTATCGAGATCGATTCCCGGCCCGCGGTCGGCGACCTCGAGATAGCCGCGGCCCGAGTGCTCGAGAATGCCGCAGCGCAGATCGACCGTGATCGCGCCGGCGGCTTCGCTCGCGTACTTGACGGCGTTGTCGCAGAGATTCCAGACGACCTGGTGAAGATGCGTCGGGTCCATGCGCACGACGAGGTCGGGCGCGATGTCCGTGCAGCGCACGGTGCCCTCGAAAAGCTCGAGCGTTTGCTCGAACTCGCGGCGAAAATGCTCAAGCCACACGCCGAGGTCGATCCGCTCGGGCTGCGTTTTCTCGCGGCGTGACAGCGTGAGCATGCTCTCCACGATCTGGCTCACGCGAGCGGCGTTTACGCGAATGATGTCGGTCAGGCGTTGCTCGGCGGGGTTGATCTCGGGCGATTCGGCCAGGAGCTGACCCGCATGGCTCATAGCGCCAATGGGGTTGCGAATTTCGTGAGCGATGCTCGCCGACAGTCGACCGAGAGAGGCGAGCTTGGTTTTTTGGGCGCGCTCGGCCAACAGGGACATATCCTCTAGAAAGATCAGCGTACCGCCGCTTTTCTCGCTGCCGAGCGCCGCGAAATGCGGTGTGATCGTCGTCGATCCGTCGGCGGCGCTGAACTTCGGCTGCGTCACGCCGATCGGACGACCCTGCACGCGCCAGACGTCGAGCCGGTTGGCGAGCTCGGGCGAGACGTCCCGCAGCACCCGGTCGGTAGATTTGCTCGCCGCCCCGAGCTGCTGGGCCGCCGATTCGTTCATGAGCCGGACCTTGTCATCGGCATCGACGACGACGACGCTCTCGCGCAGGTGCTGAACGATGTATTGGTTGAGCTCGGCGAGGTTGCGCAGATCCACGCCACGTTGCTCGGCGAGCGCTTCGGTCTCGAGCATGCGATTGCGCAGGACCTGGACGACGACCGTGATGACGAAGATCACGGCACCGAGGATGCCCGCCGGCGCGTATTGGGAAGTTCCGGTCGAGCCCTGCAGTACCGAGAACGTTTGCTCGCCGAGTATCGCGAATGCCGCCAGTGCAGCGACGAGAAACGCGCGGTCTCGCTCGACGAGCAGCGCGAGTGCGCCGACGGATACGATCAGAAGGCCACCCACGCCACTCGACACGCCACCGCTTGCGTGCATGAGCACGGATATCGTGGCGAGGTCCAGGCCGAGCTGAAGATATCCTTGTGCCGGTGCGCTGAGCGTGCGCTCGCGCAGCAGCCAGCTGTTCGCGAGACTGAAGCCGATCATCGTGAGCATCGCCGTCAGGGCGAGCTGCGGGATGCTTTCGCCGACGATATGTGGTTCGGTAACGAGGAAATACGTGCCGAGCAACACGGTGCCGAGGCCGAGCCGAAAGACATTCAGCAGCCAGAGCACGCGCCAGGCGAAATCCGCCGATCCCGGCACGGTTGCCGAGCCGCGTGCAGTCCTGGGCGCTACGCTCTGAAGGATGTCAACAGCGGACATTTGCGCGCAATTTTACCGCATCGATGGACGAGTCACGGGACGGACCTCACACTCGTCTATTTTGACCCGCCTTGCTTTCTCGCCGCGCGCACGGATGAAAGGCAGGCGCACGAGGGGGCCGAGTGTCAGCGCGCTCGCACCGTCGAACGTTCCCCTGAGGGTAGCGCAAGACTGACGAGCAACTGCAGGTCCGGCGAGAGCGGCTCGGCGTCGATACCACGACTGTGTGTTTGCCAGATTCCGAGCGCCTCCTCGGGATCGTCCTGTGCGAGTCGTCCGAGCATCGCTGCGGCCAACAGATAGTGTCGTCGCGGCTCGTCCTCGGCAACATCGTCGTTCAGCAGGCCCTCCGCGATGGCCGCCATTTGATTCGCATCGCGCGCAGCCACCGCTCGGTAGAGCGCAATCCACGATTGCAGGCTCTCGGACAGTGTGCCCGGACAGTTCTCCGGCGATATGGTCGAGAACAGCTCCTCGCCCATCTGCGCGTCGAGATACGCGAGCGTCAGCACCGCCAGGCCGTGCAACGCCGAGGTCCATTCCGTTTCGAAGCGTCGTGGCGCGCACGAGCCGCCGAGCAGGCGTAGCCTCGAGTACGTCTGATACAGCGGCGGCAGCATCTGATTGGTCATGTCGACGTTCTCGACCATCGTGGCGTAGCCGGCATGGGCGCTCGCGATCGTTTCCGCGCGCGCAAAGTACGGATTTGCAGACACTCGCGAGAACTCCGGTTTCGCAAGTCCCAGCATCTCGAGGATCGGCACGTTGGCCGTGCTCCAGGCCGTAAACAGACCCGCGATCTCGGTCCGGAACCGCGCCCTGCCAGCGTTCAGATCCAGGTAGGGGAAGTAGTCGGAGTTCGCCGGCACAGGCGAGTGCGCGAGCAAGGGCTCGATGATCGCTCGCGAGCCCGTCATGCGTACGCGGAAGTCGTCGGCGCCGCGCAGGCCGACTCGCTCCAGGTCCGCGCCGAGCTCGCCGCGCGAAACCCGATCGAAAGAAGGCTCGCCAAGTTGACCGTTCGGCTTGGCGACGATCAAAACGTTCGTGTTGTCCGTGTTATAGACGACGTAGTCGTCGAAATTTCTGGATAGGGCTTTCAGAACCGAGAGTGCGAGCGCATCGTTGAACTCGTACAACTGCAGCCACTGCACGAAGATGCCATCCGTGGCCAGATAATTTTGCAGCGTTCGGTAGAACTCATCGGAGAAGAGGCTGGCAACGCCGCTGACCCAGGGGTTCGAAGGTTCCGCGACGATAATGTCGTATCTGCGGTTCGCGAGAGAGAAGAAGGTCTTGGCGTCCTCCACGTGAATCGTGCTGCGCGGGTCGGAGAACGCGCGCGCGACGCGTTCGCCGAAACCTTCTGCTGCCTCGACCATTGCCGTTTCGATCTCGATCGTGTCCATTCGCTCGACCAGCGAATCGGCCAGAAACGTGTGCGTCGTGAGCCCGGATCCAAGGCCGATATTGGCGATCTGCCGCGCCTCGGTGTTATAGGTCAACGGCAGCGCTGCAGCCATGACCATCGTGATCTCATCGCTCGTTCCGGGGCGCAGGGGATCCATCTGGATCGCCGCATCGGGTTTACCGTTCGTGGAGATCGTGAGCAAACCGGACCGTGCGATCAGACTGATTGATGCGGTCTTGCCGTCCTTGTAGTAAACGGCAGTCGTTTGCTCATCGAGCTCGGCTTCGCCGTAGCGGTAGACGCCGGAAGCGAGTCTCTTGGGGTCCAAGTTCACACCCACGAGCACGACCAGCAAAGCGGCGCCGCCAACGAGCAGCCCGGGGACCACGGGGCCGAGGGTCCCGCCGGCCTGATCTCGCGCCTGGCTCTTGTGCAGTAAGACCAAGCCGAGGAACACGTCGAGCATGGCGCCGAAGCAGATCAGCGTCTTGAGGCCCAAGAGCGGCAGGCCGATATGCACGGCGAACAAGACTCCGGCGATGGCTCCTAGGGTGTTGGACGCGTAGACGCGGCCGATCGCACGTTCGCCTTGTTGGCCCTGCATCAGCACATGCGTGAACAGCGGCAGCGTCATGCCGGCGAGAAACGTCGTCGGCACCATGACGAACAGCGCAATGGCGTGGCTCATGACGGTGAATAGCACGTACCCCTGGTCGCTGTTCTCGAGCGCGCCCAGGATCGCCGCCATCCAATCGAACGTCAAAATGTAGAGCGGGATCGTCGAGACGGCTGCAGCACCCATGAGGATCTGCACCCAGCCGGAGAACCTAACGGCGTTGCTGAGTCGGTCGATGCGGCGCCTGATCCACAGACCGCCGAATGCCAGGCCCGAAATGAACGCGCTGAGCATGAGCTCGAAAGAATGCGTCGTGCTGCCGAGCACGAGGCTCAACATGCGCAACCAACTGATCTCGTAGATGAAAGACGCCGCCCCGGTGATGCCGGCGGCGACGAAAAACAGGGTTGCGAGTCCGTCGCGGCTCGCCGCGTCGCTCGCGCGTGACGGCTCGGCAGGCGCCGGCGCCGGCTCGGGATCGAGCTTGACCAGAATCCATACGGTCAGGGCGAGCGCGATGTTCAGAATGCCCGCCGTGAAGATTGTTCCCGGCAGGCCGACCAGACGGATGAGCCAGAATCCGCTCGCGAGCACGCCGACGGCCGCGCCGATGCTGTTCGTGAAGTACAGCATTGCGAGGCTTCCGCCGGGGTGGTCGGGATAGCGGCGTATGATGCCCGCGCTCATGAGCGGGAACGTCATGCCGAGAAGCACGGACTGCGGCAAGATCAGCGCGCTTGCGGCCGTCCACTTCAGCGCCGAGCCGAGCGTTGCACTTTCGATCGACGGTAGTATCGAGAAATGAAACCCGTCCGATACGCCGACGAACAGGTCATGGAACAGCAGCGCGATGAGCCCGATGACACCCTCCACTACGGCGTATAGGAGTATGGGTAGGTGCCACTTGTGGGAATAGCGTGCGGTCAGCCAGGAGCCCAGCGCCAGGCCGCCCATGAAGATCATGAGCACGAGCGACTGCGCGTAGGCCGCGTGACCCAGGAACAGCTTAAGGTAATGGGACCAGATCGACTCGTAAATCAGCCCCGAGAAGCCGGAAATCGTGAAAATCGCGAAAAACAGCCACTGCGGAGGGCCGTGGCCGAGCTTGAGCCCGCGCGGTGTCGGTGACGAAGCGCCATTCATGACGAGGGTAGATCCTATCCAAGGTGCATGATTTCGACCGCATTATGTCTGATTCGCAGGGGTTGAAGCGGAACTGTGTCGCACTTTGAGGCGGTTCGGCGGCGGCAATCCCGCAGGTTTCCTTGGGGGAGTCTTTCGCGCACAATACGCCGCTAGTCGCTCGGGGTCGCTCAGGCTTGTGAATCTCCACGAATATCAATCCAAGGCACTGTTTGCCGAATACGGCATTCCCGTGCCCGAGGGCCGCGTGGCGGCAACGACGGCAGAGGCCGCGGCAGCCGCCGAAATGCTCGGTGGGGAGCTCTGGGTCGTCAAGGCGCAGGTGCATGCGGGCGGCCGCGGTAAAGCCGGGGGCGTACGCCTCGCGCGCTCCGTCGAGGAGGTGCGCGAGCACGCCGGGGCGCTACTCGGTACGCAGCTCGTCACGCAGCAAAGTGGCCCCGATGGCCTGCCTGTCGACGTCGTCTACGTCGAGGCAGGCTCCGGGATCGATCGCGAGCTCTATTTGAGCCTGCTCGTCGATCGTGGCCGGGAACGCATCGTCATCATGGCGTCGGCGGCGGGCGGCATGGACATCGAGGCCGTCGCCGCAAAAACCCCCGAGAAGATCTTCACGACGGCCATCCATCCTGCGATCGGCCTGTCGGGCTATCAGAGCCGCTGGCTTGCCCGTGGCCTCGGCCTAGATCGCGCCCAGCACGGCGAGCTCGCGCAGATCCTCGGTAAGCTCGTGAACCTGTTCGAGCGTTGCGATGCGAGTCTCGTCGAGATCAATCCGCTCATCGTCACGACGGACGGCCACGTCGTCGCGCTAGATGCGAAGATCAACGTCGAGGACAATGCCTTGTTCCGCCAGGAGTCCCTCGAGGCGCTGCGCGACGAGGCGCAGGAAGACGAGCAGGAACGCGCCGCGCGCGCACACGATCTCAACTACGTATCGCTCGACGGCAACATCGCGTGCATGGTCAACGGCGCGGGGCTTGCCATGGCGACGATGGATCTGATCAAGCTGCACGGCGGCGAGCCGGCCAATTTTCTCGACGTCGGCGGTGGCGCAACGGCAGAGCGCGTCACCGAGGCGTTTAAGATCATTCTCGCCAACCCGAAGGTCGAGGCGATTCTCGTGAATATCTTCGGCGGCATCGTGCGCTGCGATCTGATCGCCGAGGGAATCGTCGGCGCCGTCGAGGAAGTCGGAGTCAACGTGCCCGTGGTCGTGCGACTGGAAGGCACGAACGTCAAAAAAGGACGCAAGATTCTCGCGGGCAGCGGCTTCGCCATCGTGGCAGCCACCGATCTTACCGACGCGGCCGTCAAGGTCATCGAGCTCGCCGCCGAGGGTTGCGCATGAGTATCCTCGTCGATGCCGACTCGAAGATCATCTGCCAGGGCATTACGGGTCAACAGGGCAGCTTTCATACCGAGCAGTGCCTCGAGTACGGCACGCAAATCGTCGCTGGCGTTACACCCGGGCGCGGCGGTCAGGAACATCTGGGGCTGCCGGTGTTCGACACCGTGCGCGAAGCCGTCGATGCGACGGGCGCGACCGTCAGCATGATTTACGTGCCGGCGCCGTTCGCGGCCGATGCGATTCTCGAAGGTGCCGATGCCGGCCTCGAGCTCATCGTCTGCATCACCGAAGGCGTACCCGTTCTCGATATGGTTCGTGTCAAGGCGGCGCTGGCTACCGAGCGGTGCAGGCTCATCGGCCCGAACTGCCCCGGTATCATTACCCCGGCCGGTGCCAAGATCGGCATCATGCCAGGCTTCATTCACAAGCCAGGCAGCGTCGGCATCGTCTCGCGCTCGGGCACGCTGACATACGAGGCCGTCTTCCAGACGACGAACCACGAGCTCGGTCAAACGACGTGCGTCGGTATCGGCGGCGACCCCATACGAGGTATGGATTTCGTCGATTGCCTCGAGCTCTTCGAGGCCGATCCCGACACGCGCGGCATCATTCTCGTCGGCGAGATCGGGGGATCCGACGAGGAGGCGGCAGCCGAATACATGAAGTCCCATGTGTCCAAGCCGGTCGTCGCTTACATCGCCGGTGTCACGGCCCCGCCGGGCAAACGCATGGGCCACGCGGGGGCAATCATCTCCGGCGGCAAGGGCACGGCTGCGGAGAAATACGCGGCGCTCGAGCGCGCCGGTGCCATTACCGTGAGATCGCCGGCGGAGCTCGGCGCGGCGATGGCCGAAGCGTTGCAGGCGTAGCCGGCCTATCTGAGCGCCAGGTCGCAAGCGCACACGAAGGCCGAGTCAACTTCCATGCAGGCAGTCACGGTCATGCCTATCCCAGATGAAGTGTTCGGACCGGCGCGGCGACGACCTGGTCAGGGCTGCAGGCGCCAGTGAGACTCGGTCTCGCGCAGATCGACACGCATGTCGGCGCCATCAGCGCCAACACCGAGAAGGTGCTCGAAACGGCACGGCGTGCCCGCGACGAACTCGGCTGCGATCTCGTCATCTTTCCCGAGCTCACGCTCAGCGGTTACCCGCCCGAGGACCTGCTTCTGCATCGAGGTATGCGTCTGCGTGTCGAGGCCGCGCTGGAGACGTTGCGCACGGGCATCGAGGGCGTTGCCGTGTGCGTGGGCTATCCCGAGTACGAGGGCGAGAATCTCTACAACGCGCTCGGCCTGCTCCACGACGGCGAGATGCTCGCCCGACACCGCAAGCTCGTGCTGCCGAACTATGCGGTCTTCGACGAGATGCGTTACTTCGAGCCCGGCAGCGGTCCGACCGTCGTCGAGTTCGGGGGTATTCGGCTGGGACTGACGGTCTGTGAGGACGTTTGGGAGCCTGAGCCTTGTGCCGCATCCAAAGCGGCCGGCGCCGAACTGCTCATAACCTCGAACGGCTCGCCGTACCACATCGCAAAGCAGCGGGACCGTGAGGTGTTGCTGGCAAAACGTGTGG
>JBFJXA010000074.1:0-9916 GCA_041623375.1 Gammaproteobacteria bacterium
GAAGCGCCGCCTGATTCCCGCCTCGGATGCGCCGTGATCGGACATAAAAAAGACGAGCGTATTGTCGAGCTGACCGCTGGCCTCGAGATAATCGACGATACGCCCGACGCTGGCGTCCATATACTCGATCATGGCGGCGTAAATCTCTTGCGCACGCGCGTGCGCTCTTTTCTCCTCAGCCGACAAGCTCGTCCACGGCGCTGCCAGGGGCTCGAACTGCTCCGGTCTTGCCCCGGACGGCAGCACACCGAGGTCCTGCGCTCGCCGCAGGCGTTCCTCGCGTAAGACGTCATAGCCGGCGTCATAACGCCCTGCGTAACGACCCAACCAGTCGTCGGGCACTTGCAGCGGCCAATGCGGCGCCGTGTACGTCAGATAGGCGAACCACGGCGCGCCCGCCTCGTGCGCGCCGAGGTACTCGAGCATCTTGTCCGTGTAGGCGCGCGTGCTGTAGAAATCCTCAGGAAGATCGTCGACGTGCACGCCGACGCCGTCGTCCTCGTAGATGATCATGTCCGACCTGAAATACTCAGCGACGTGACTGGCCGATGCGCCCAGCAGTGCGAACGACCGGTCGAAACCCCGTTGGGCGGGCGTGTACGCACCCGACATTCCCAGATCCCATTTGCCGGCCATATAGGTCCTGTATCCGGCATCGCGCAGGAGCACGGGTAGAATCGCCCAGTCGAGGCTCAAGCGATTGTTCCGGTCGCCGCTCGGCAACGGCGGGCGCAGCTCGAGCGCCGCTGCCACGCTCGTGCTGGCCATGAGCATCACGCGTGTTGCCTGGCATTGATTGGCCGCGTGTAGGCTGCCGAGACGCACACCGTCGAACGCGAGCGCATCGAGCGTCGGCGTCGCAATCTCGCTGCCGAAGGCGCCGAGGTCCGTGAAGCCCATGTCGTCGGCGATGATGAAAAGAATATTCGGCCGATCGTCGACGGTCTGGGCGTTGCCGAGAGCCGCGACCAAAAAGGCACACATCAGACTGAGCAATCTAACCAACGGCCGCTCCCCGAAAAACAGCGTTTCCCATCGTAGCAGCGCTGGAACCCGCTCGCATCCGCTCACGCTTCGCGGCGCGCTCACGCTCGGCGAGCGTGTCACCGCCATTGGCTAGTCGCGCTCGAGCGTATAGATCAGGTCCATCGAACGGTTGTCACCCGAGCGCGTCTCCAGGCTCACGCGATCGGTCACGCTGAAGCTCATGAGCAAGCCGCCGATGCGATTGAAAAGGCCGTACGAATACCGCACGTAGAGTCGAGGGCTGAGCCGCTTACCCGCCATGATCTCCCCGGCATCCGCACTCGTCGGCTGCACGGTAAGCTCATCGAGCCCCAGGGACGTGCCGAAGCGCTGAATCACGGGCATGGCCTGCTGCAGACCCATTGCGAACGCGGCTGCCTCGAGCGGTGCGGTGTCCTCGGCGCCCGAGCCCGACAGCGGGCGCCCGAGCAGCAGATACGCGAGCGCATCGGCCTCGTTCATCGCAGGCTCGGAGAAAACTCGGCTCACGGGGGCGATGACGGTTCCGGTGAGCTGAATGCCGACCGTCGTCGTATCAATGCGCCGGATTGCCCGCACGTCGAGCGTCGGATTATCGAGCGGGCCCGTGAACAGCAGCTGGCCCCGGTCGATCTCGAGCGTCTGGCCGTAGGCCTGGTAGACGCCGTTGAGATTCAGCCCGCCCGACGCGACCGCGCTCTGGCCGGACTCATAGGCGAGCCCCATCGCGCCGGTCAGGGCGACGTCGAGCCCGGCACCGGTATACCTCACATCGTTACCGAGACCGATCCGAAGGTCTGCGCTGACGTTCAATGGGCGCCGCTGCGTGGGCCGCTCGACCTCGTGGATCACGGCGTCGGTCGAGGGCCTGGCGGCTTGCGGCGGCAGCTGCTCGAGCAGCAGGCGCGCGTGCGGGATCAAAAAAGCGCCCTCCACCTCGATGTTCGGCAGCGCTGCGCGCACGGCCAACGCCGGAGAGACGACGACGTCTGCCTCCGGCAGGCGTACGGCCTGCAGACGATCTCCGAAAATTCGCAGCTCGGTCGGCCATCCGGCGCTCGGATCCACGGCTGTTACGCCGCTGACCATGATGCGGCCTTCGCCAGCGCGGCCCGTGGCCTCGATCAGCAGCTGCGACCCATCCGGGCTCGCGACCTCGACGTCGACGTCTTCGAGCAGGAATCCCCAGCGCGGCACCTCGATCTGCCCGCCCGTCCAGCGGGCCTGGCCCCGGACATCGGGAGCGCGCACGTCACCAGCCAGCGCAAGCTCGACGTTGACCGAGCCCGTGACCTCGCCGATCTCCGGGCTCAATGCTGACAGCAGCCCGACATCGGACCAGATTCCGGAAAAGTCGGCGGCGACCACCGGCGCTTCGGACCACAGATCCACGATTTCCGCGTCCAACGTCAGGCGTGCGCCGCCAATGCCCTCTAACGCACCGTCGACGCGCAACAGCCCGTCGACCGAAAGACTACCGTTCGCATCGAGCGCTTCGATCGGAAGCTCCAGCGGTGGCGCATCGATCTCCCGGATCGTGATGACCGTGCCCGTTCCGCGGGTCGTCAGCGTGCCGACCGGTCTGGGCCACACGTTACTGAGACTCAGACGCGCGTCGTAGATGCCGGCGAGGGAGAGATCCTCCGGTAGCGAGGCGTTCAAGGCACTCAGATCGAATGCCGTGAGCTCGACCGCGGTCGCATCGGCGTCGGTGCCGATGCGCGACTCCGCGCAGAGGCTTGCCGGAAGCTGCTGAAGACACGCCCGGCCGAGCTCCAACCCGCCCCGCCCGAACGCCAGCGCGACCGGCGCCACGAGGTTCCACCGACCGAGGGTCGGCTCCTCGATCTGCAGCGTCGCAACTTGTCCGTTCCATCGCTGTCCGTCCCAGGCGCCCGTTGCGCGCAAGCTCGCCGCACCGTCCACGGCCGCGATGTCGAAGTCAACAACGTGGTCGGCGGCCGTGCCCGACACGGTCCCGGCGACACCGGTCGCTGCGAGCCGCCGCCAAACGACGTCCTCGGCCGCCAGCATCAGCGTCATCGGTCTCGACTCGTCCGCGACGATATCGCCCGACACTGACAACGATCCCACCGTGAGATCCCCGAAACGGAAATCCGTGCCCCGACCGAAGCCGGCGATCTCGGGTCGCTCGAGCGTGCCGCCGAGGCGCGCCTCGAGCCGCGCTGCGCCGGCGGCCTCGGGCCAGACAGCATCGAGTGACGGCGCGTCGAGACTGAGGTCCAGCGCTAGCGTCGTGCCTATCGTGCCGTTCGCCTGAACGCGATTGCCCAGCACGTCCACATGCAAGTCGTCGAGCGCCCAGCGGTTGGGTGCACGATAGGCAATCCGCCCGGTCGCGGTCAGCGGGTAGTCTCTGAGCGTACCTGCGCCGTCGAGCTCGCTGAGCGTCAACTCGAGCGCAGGCGCAATGGATCCCGCGAGCCGACCGCGAACGGCGAGCGCGCCCGGCCACTGTTCCAGCCATACGCCGGGGTTGAGGTCGCGGCCGTCGACGGACAGCTCCCAGGCGAGTGGCTCGACGTCGAGACGGCCGCTGGCGTCGAGCTCACCGTAGATTCCCGCAAGACTCAAGTTGCCGAAGGTCAGCGTCTCGGGCGTCCCGGAGCCCGATGCGACGACGTCGCTGACGACCCCGTCGACGACCAGCGCGCCGCTGGCCTCGAACTCGAATGCCTCGAGCCAACCGCTCAGCTCGAGCTCTCCAGCGGGGCTCCGCGCGGCATCCAATCCGGGCCAGGCGAGATCGGTCCACGCCAGTCGCAGCGTCGCCTGCGGCGTCTCACTCCAGCGTAGCTCGCCGTCGGCCGAGGCAGCCACGGGCGCGGACAGCTCTTGCTCGAATGCGAGCACAGGCCAATCACCGGCGATACGGCCGCCTCCCGTGTAGCGTGTCGACTCCCGGACCGTCGCCCAGTCGAGGTTCGCATCGATCGCGAGCCCGTCTGCGAGCATTAGATGCGCATCCCCGCGCACGTCGACGCCAAGCGCGCTTGCGACGACCTCGTCGAGAACGACGTCACTACCAGCGGCCTGGGCGGCGAACGACAACGGGCCGATTACCGTGTCCGATTCCCCATTCGTGACCACAAGCCGATCGACAGCTGCAGTGAGAACTCGGATCGTGATCGGTATGGCGATCGGACCTGCGGCGGCGCCGGCATCGATCGGGCCTCGGACATAGCGCGCCTGCGAAATGGCAAGCGCATCGACCGTGAGGTTGCCCTGCAACAGATCTGCCGGCCTGATTCTCGTTTCGACGTCGTCGATCTGCAGTCTATCGGCGCCGATCGTGACCTCGAGATCGCTCGCGCCGAGACCGCGCCACAGCGTGCCGCGAACCTCGCCGATCATCACGGGCACAGGTGCGCGCGCCTGCAGCTGCGCGAGCAGCCACGCCGTACCTGCCTCCGTGCCCAGTGCCCAAGCGAGCATGCCGGCGAGCGCACCGAGCGCGGCGACGACCACCACGACGGCGCTCAAGACTGCGACGCGCAGCCGCTTCATAGATCGGCTCCGAGGCTCACGTGCAGGCGCGGATCCTTCTCGAGCGCATCGTCGACAGGCCAGGCGATATCGATGCGAATCGGGCCGACTGGTGAATGCCACCTGAGACCGAAGCCGGCGCCCGTTCGCGTTTCGAAGTCTGAGCCCTCGAAAGCATTACCGGCATCCGCGAAGACTGCCGCTGACCAGTTCGGCGACAGGCGGAACTCGTACTCGGCACTCGCGACGGCGAGACGATCGCCGCCAATGACGTTGCCGTCTGCATCGACGGGCCCGAGCGACTCGAACTTGTAGCCACGAATGCTGTTGTCGCCGCCTGCAAAGAAGCGCACCGACGGCGGTAATTCGACGAAATCGCTGTGCCACGTGAATCCGAGCCGGGCGCGGAGCAACAGTCGCGTGTTATTGGCGAAAGAGCGGATCCATTTCACGGTCGCGTCGGCCTGCGCGAAGCTCGTACTGGAGCCGAACGATTCGTTGGCGCCGGATATCTCGAGGCCGAGTCGGTAGCCGCGCGAGGGCCGCATCGTGTTATCCGCCGTCACTTTGAGCCAGCCGATGCCGGGCGTGAGCAGCCGGGTCCGGTCGCGCGTGTCCGCAACGACGAAGTCCTCGATCATGAGGTCGACGAATTGCGTTTCCCGCCAGCCCGCGCGCCGCGCGACGACGCGGCGCACACCGAACTCCAGCGTATCGCTCGTCGCAGTCTCGGTATCCTCGTGCATGAGCCCGGCGTCGAGACTGATCCACTCCGATCGCGGGTCCCCGTAGGGAAACCGGTAGTTGTAGGCGAGCTCCGAGACGACGGGTGACAGCTGGCCGTTGATGCCAGATTGTGCCCCGCGCGTATTGACGCGCCGGTTCACGCGCCCGAACCGGAAGCGCGGCCCCGTGTCGGTCGAGAATCCAAGGCCGTAGCTGATGGCCTGGCGCCGGACACCCGTTAACGTCACGAATACCGGAATCTCCTTGCTCTCGGTGTCCGGCGGTTGCGGCCGCACGTCGACGGCATTGAAGTAACCGCTGTCGGTCAGCGCGGAGTAGAGCGCCGTAAGCTGCACACGATCGAAGGGATCGCCGCGGCGAAATGCGTAATAACCGTCGAGCAGATCCCGATCGAGCACGTCCTGGCTGAACTGTAATTCGCCGAACGTGTAGCGCGGTCCCGAGTCGAAGCGCAGCGTGACGTCGGCGACGCGCTGTCGCGGAAACACGTCGATCGCGCTCGCAGCGTAAGTCGCCTCGACGTAGCCACGCTGCTGTGCCGCCTCGAGGAGCCGGCGCTTGAGCTGATCGTAGGCTGCGTGTTGCAGCGGCTCACCGGCTGCGAGCCCGGCGTTCTCGACGATACGGGCAAAGATCGGATCGCCCGCAGCAGCGCCGCCGATCTCCACATTCACGTTGCGCAGCCGCACGGGCTCGCCCGGGTCGATCTCGAAGCTTGCCGTCCAGCACGACTCGCCGAGCTCGAGCTGCGCCACGATTGCGACGGAATAATAGCCGAATGCCTCGAGCGCCTCGCGTATCTCCCGCTCCGCGCGCGAAAAGCGCTCCCGTATCCGCCATTCGGGCGCATCGCAGGCCTCTTCGTCCAGCGACAAGTGAATGAGCGCATTGTCGAGAAGCGCACCCTCGAGACCGGACATGCTCACTTGTGCCCAGCCGAGGCTCGGAATGCCACACGCGACAGCAAGCACGCCGCTCGCGCGCAGCAGCCCGGGGATAGCACGTAACTCGCTCATTGGACGCATAGGGTCGTAACTTTCGGGGGTGCCGCTCTTTAGTCCTGCGGTGAGGTCGCGAGGTTCCTGCTAGGCATTTCAGATCCGCAGCTGCTCTGCCCGGGCCCTCGGGCCGGCCCGCGTACCGGGCCGTGTTTCCGGATTGATAAGTCGGCCGCTATTGTAACAAGCGTATTCAGGGCCCAGGATATGGCCGCATTGGCCTCTGGAGCGAGCTTCGCACCCATGTGGGATCGCATCGTCAGCATCTGGAACTATCCGCTCGTCACGATGAGCGACGGCGCCGTGATCGGCGTCAACCAGGTCGTGCTCGTCGGCGTCGTCGTAACCCTCGGGCTGCTCGCCAGCCGCTGGATCGAGCGTGCCGCCGGCAACCGCCTGACCAGAACGGGCATGCAGCCCGATGCCGTCTCCGTGCTGCGCCGCGTGCTGTTCTACTCTCTCGTCGCGGGTGTAGCAATCACGGCGCTCGGCCTTCTGCACGTTCCTTTGACGGCGTTCGCGTTCGTCTCAGGCGCCGTCGCGATCGGCGTCGGCTTCGGCGCCCAAAACATCATCAACAACTTCATTAGCGGCTGGATTCTAATGTCGGAAAGACCCGTTCGGATCGGCGATTTCGTCGAAGTGGAAGGCTCCAAGGGCACGATCGAGCTCGTCGGCAACCGCTCCACGCGCATCCGACGCGTCGACGGCGTCCACATGCTGGTGCCGAACAGTGTCATGCTCGAGCGAACGGTCATCAACTGGACGCTCGTGGACAAGCAGATCAGATCGACGTTGCGCGTCGGCGTCGCGTATGGCTCACCGGTTCGTGAGGTCGAGCGGCTGATCTATCAGGCGGCAAAAGAACAGCCGCAGATAAAAACCGAACCTGCGCCGAGTGTGAGTTTTGAAGATTTCGGCGACAACGCCCTGATCTTCGACTTGTATTTCTGGGCGGACGTCGCCAGCGAACGGGTGCTGCGCGAGCTTCGTAGCAATCTTCGGTTCCGCATTACCGATTTATTCAACGAACATGACATCACGATCGCCTTCCCGCAGCGCGATGTGCATCTCGACAGCCTGAGCCCGCTGCAGATCGAGGTCATCGGCGCGCGAGGAAATTCTGAGGCAGACCAGCCATGAGCGAGGACAGCTCCCCGTTCGTCCATGCTTTCCTGCTCGACGGCAGCGGCGCGGGCCGCGCCGTCGAG
The DNA here is from genome assembly GCA_041623375.1 of Gammaproteobacteria bacterium. GTDB lineage: Bacteria > Pseudomonadota > Gammaproteobacteria > Steroidobacterales > Rariloculaceae > JAHEEM01. The sequence goes on from JBFJXA010000074.1 coordinate 7,469, forward strand.
CCCGAGCACATCGAGGAATGGACACCCGATCAGGCGCTGCTCTGGGTCCACATCGACATGAACTGGGCTGCGAGCCGGAAATGGCTCCGCGACCGCGAAGACGTCGATGAAATCGTCGAGAACGCATTGTTGGCCGTGGAAACGCGCCCTCGTGCCGTCGCCTCGGATCGAGGATTGTTGCTCGTGCTGCGCGGTGTCAATACGAATCCCGGCGCGGACCCCGACGACATGGTCGCGATTCGGCTCTGGATCGAGGCCAATCGCATCATCTCCAGCCGCCGACGCAAGCTCCTCTCCGTTCAGGACATCGCCGCGGAGATCACGGCCGGCCGCGGGCCGAAAACGCCGGGCGGTTTCGTCGTCATGCTCGTCGAGCGCCTCGCCGAGCGCATCGGCGACGTCGTCGATCAGATCGAAGATGCCGTCGACAAAGCCGAACAGGGAAGCAGCGAGGCAAGCTTCGGCACGCAGCGAGTCGAGGTCGGCGCGCTGCGCCGCCAGACTGCCGCGATCCGACGCTATCTAGCGCCGCAGCGCGACGCGCTCGACAGACTGTATCGACATGCGGGCCCGCTGTTCACCGAGCAGGAGATCGACGAGCTGCGCGAGCAGGCCGATCGAACGACGCGCTATATCGAGGATCTCGACCTCGTACGCGAGCGGGCGATCGTGCTTCAGGAGGAGCTCATGAACCGCATCGCTCAGGAGCAGAACTCGCGCGTCTATTTACTGTCCGTTGTCGCAGCGATCTTTCTGCCGCTGACTTTCGTCACGGGACTGCTCGGCATGAACGTTGCCGGTCTGCCGGGAACGTCGAATCCAGTGGCGTTCGTCGCATCGGTGTCGATCATGGCCGGCCTCGGCGTGGCGCTTGCGGCCTTCTTCAAATGGAAGCGCTGGATCTAATCCGGCAGGCTATCGGTAGTAAACTACGTGGTCAGGCGCCGGCGAGCATTGAAGCCGGCGCAGCGGATTGCTAGCTTTGGTCTTTTTCCACAGGGCTATCACGGCGGGGGTGTCGAAGATGTCCAGAAAACTCAAGAATTTGGTTTGCTCAACGTTCGGCCTGGCCGCTTATCTTTCGGTCGGTGCCTGCGTGAATGCGCAACACGCCGATTTCACGCTGACGACGATGGGGCAGTTCGACCAGCCGTGGGCGCTGGAATTTCTGCCGGACGGCAGACTGCTCATCAGCGAAATGCAGGGCGCGGTCAAGATCGTCGACGCGAACGGAACCGTCGGTGAAATCACGGGCGTTCCGCACGTCGACCACGGTGGCCAGGGCGGCTTCGGCGACATCGTGCTGCATCCGAACTACGCCCAGAACAGCCTGCTCTATTTCAGCTACGTCGAGCCGGGCGAACGCGATACGCGCGGTGCCGTTGTCGCGCGCTCGCGGCTGCAGCTTTCGGGCAACGGGGGCTCGCTGAGCACGCCGGAGATCATCTGGCGGCAGACGCCGAAAACGACCGGTCAAGGCCACTATGCACACCGCATTGCCTTCGGACCGGACGGCTATCTGTGGATCAGCTCCGGCGACCGCCAGAAATTCGATCCCGCGCAGGACATGAATGCGAACCTCGGCAAGGTCCTGCGCCTCAACGACGATGGCTCGGTGCCGCGCGACAACCCGTTTTATGATCGCGGCGGCGTTACGGCGCAGATCTGGTCGCTCGGACATCGCAACCCGCTCGGGCTCGCATTCGACGACCAGGGCCGGCCCTGGGACGTCGAGATGGGCCCGCGCGGCGGTGACGAGTTGAACCTCGTGCGTCGTGGCGCCAACTACGGCTATCCGATCGTCTCCAACGGCGACCACTACGACGGCACGCCGATTCCGGCGCACAACACGCGGCCCGAGTTCGCCGCACCCGCGGTTTGGTGGAACCCGGTCATCTCGCCGTCGAGCCTGATGTTCTATAGCGGTGATGAGTTCCCGGACTGGCAGGGCAACGCTTTCATCGGCGGCCTGTCCTCGGAGTCGCTCGTGCGCGTCGAGATCGACGGCGATTCTGCACGCGAGGCAGAGCGCTTCTCGATGGGCCGACGCATTCGGGCCGTCGAGCAAGGCCCCGACGGTGCGATCTGGCTGCTCGAAGATGGGCGACCCGGACGCGGCGGGCAAGGCTATCTGCTCAAGCTGACGGCGCCGGGCTCGTAATCCGCCGGCCGGCTGCCTTCGAATCGACTGCGCGCGCGTCGGGTCCGAGCGCCCGACGCAGCGCGTGACCGCAGCAATGACTCGAAACGTAATCGCATTAACGGCAGCGCTCGTTCTCGGTCTCTCGGCAGCGCGAGCGCAAAGCCTCGACGGCACGCTGCTCGTCGCCAACCGCGAGGACGTGGCCGGCAGCGTCTCCCTGTTCGATTTACCGACGGGCAAAGAGATCGCGCGCATACCGATCGGTCGCGGCTGGCCGCACGAGATCGCCGTGTCTACCGATGGGC
>JBFJXA010000075.1:0-9916 GCA_041623375.1 Gammaproteobacteria bacterium
GCGGACGGGCAGGCGCTGCAGGCCAAGGGCATGCCCTATGCGATCGACGAGCTGCTGGGTGAGTGCCCGCCGAGCGCCGCCGACGCTCGGTTAGGCGACTTCGTTACGATCTATCTGGCCCCGTACGATTATCACCGCGTGCATGCACCGCTCGCCGGCACGCTGACGGCCGCGCGGTACATTCCAGGAAAGCGCTTCAGCGTGAACGCGACGACGGCGCGCGCGATCCCGCGTCTTTTTTGCCGCAACGAACGGCTCGTGCTCTGGTTGAGCACGGCGATCGGCCCGATTGCCGTCGTGCTCGTCGGTGCGCTCAACGTCGCGAGCCTCTCGACACCCTGGCTCGGGGAAATTCCGAGCGGGGGTCCGCGTTTCTGGCGAGCGGAAACACTACCCGCCGAACCGCTCACGCCCGGCGCCGAGATCGGCCGGTTCAATCTCGGCTCCACCGTCGTCACCGTTCTGCCCAGCGGCAGCGTCGCATGGGATTCCGCTGTCGGGCCCACGGAGACCGTGCGCATGGGTATGCGCCTCGGGTCAGTCGCCTCGACGAGGTAGGCGCGTTGTCCTGGCAACCGTCTGCGAGCCGCGAGACACTGCGATTCAGGGCAGGCATCCTCGCAACGATTCGCGATTTTTTCGCCGCTCGCAACGCGCTCGAGGTCGAGACGCCGGCGCTATCGCGGGCCGGAACGACCGACCCGGCTTTGACGAGCCTGCACACGACCGTCAACGCGCTCGGCCAGGATCGGTGGTATCTGCATACGTCACCCGAGTTCGCGATGAAGCGCCTGATCGCCGCCGGCAGTGGCGATATCTATCAGATCTGCCGCGTGTATCGAGACGACGAGCTCGGACGGTGGCATGAGCCGGAGTTCTCGCTGCTCGAATGGTATCGCATCGGCTGGGACGAGCTCGCGCTCATGGATGAGGTCGGCGAGCTGCTCGCCGCCTGTCTCGGCCCGGCGCGCGCTACGGAGCCACCGCTGCGGCTGAGCTACAAAGACGCATTCACCGAGCACCTCGGTGTCGACGCCTGGGCTGACGGCGGCACGATCGCTGCGGCACTCCGGTCCCGAGGGATCGAAGTGCCCGAGACCACTGACCGTCGCGGCTTGCTCGACCTCGCGCTCGGTACCGCGATCGTGCCCCGACTGCCGTCCGACCGGCTCATTTATATATACGACTTTCCCGCCGCTCAGGCCGCGCTGGCCCGCCTCAAGGACGCGACGCCGGCGGTCGCCGCAAGATTCGAGGTGTTCGTCAACGGCATCGAGCTTGCGAATGGCTTTGCAGAGCTCACGGATGCTGACGAGCAACGCGCGCGCTTCGAAGCCGAACGCCAGACACAGCTACGCCTCGACAGAGAGCCGCCGCCAATCGATGAAGCGCTGCTCGCGGCGCTCGCGCACGGCCTGCCGGAGTGCGCGGGCGTTGCGGTCGGAATCGATCGCCTCGTCGCTGTCGCGGCGGGGCTCGACAGCGTTAGCGCGGCGATCAGCTTTGCGCATCACCGCGGCTGAGTCGCCGCGGCAGCAAGACATCAGACGTCAGCTCTTGACGCGGGAGACGTACTCGCCGCTGCGCGTGTCGACTTTGATGATCTCGCCCTCTTCGACGAATAACGGCACGCGCACGACGGCGCCGGTCTCGAGCGTTGCAGGCTTTACGCCGCCCTGAGCCGTGTCCCCGCGCACACCCGGATCCGTCTCGACGATCGCGAGCTCCACGAAGTTCGGCGGTGCGACGAGCAGCGGCTGGCCGTTCCAGAGTGTCAGCGTGCACGTATCCTGCTCTTTCAGCCACTGCTTTGCTTCGCCGATGGCGGTCTCATCGGCTGCGAGCTGCTCGAACGTATCGGGGAACATGAAGTGCCAGTGCTCACCGTCGCTGTAAAGATACTGAAGGTTCTGTTCGATGACATCGGCCGCTTCTACCGATTCTCCGGACTTGAACGTCTTGTCGACGACCCGCCCGGTCTTGAGATTGCGGATTCTCACGCGGTTGAACGCCTGACCCTTTCCAGGCTTGACGAATTCGTTCTCAACGATCGTGCAGGGGTCGCCGTCGATGAGAATTTTCAGCCCACCGCGGAATTCATTAGTGTTATAAGTCGCCATGAGAGCCGCATGATAAACGTTTACATCTATTCACGATACGTCGAATGAGTACGCTCGCACCGATCCCGGGACGCAAGGACACCGCAACGGGCTGGCGCGCAGCACTGCAAAACGCGTTCAGGGTGCCGGCCGAGCTCACCGAGTTTCTCGAGCTCAGTCCCGAGCAATGCACGGCGCTCGGAGCGAGCGATAACGAGTTTGCACAGCTCGTGCCGAGGGCGTTCGCCGCCCGGATGCGAAAAGGAGATCCGGACGACCCATTGCTGCGTCAGGTACTTCCGCTCGCCCGAGAACGCGATGCCGTGAGCGGGTTTGCGCGCGACCCGCTCGAGGAAATCGAGGTCACGCGCGGCGGGATCGTTCGAAAATATGCCGCTCGCGCTCTGCTGATCACAACGGCAGCTTGCCCGGTCCACTGCCGTTACTGTTTTCGGCGGCACTTCCCTTATGCGGAGCAGACTGCAGCCAGGGACGACTGGCGCGCAGCGGTTGCGGCGCTTGCAGCGGACACACAGCTCGCCGAGGTTATTCTGTCCGGCGGCGATCCGTTGAGCTTGTCAAACCGCCGTCTCGAGGTTCTCGTCGAGCAGCTCGATAATCTCGAGCATCTCGAGACGCTGCGAATCCACACGCGCTTTCCGATCGTGCTGCCCGAGCGAGTCGATAGCGGGTTGCTCGAGTTGCTCGCGGGGACGCGGCTCAATAATGTGATCGTCGTCCACTGCAACCACGCGCAGGAGCTCGACGAAACCGTCGAAGCCGCCGTTGCGAAACTACGCGGCATAGGCGTTACTGTGTTGAATCAATCCGTGCTTCTGCGCGGTGTCAACGACGATGCCGACACGCTAGTCATCTTGAGCCGACGGCTGTTTGCGGCGGGTGTGCTCCCCTACTATCTGCACGAGCTCGACCGCGTCGCCGGCGCGGCGCACTTCGAAGTCGAGGCATCCCGCGCCCTCGAGCTCATCGAGTCGATGCGCAGCCGTCTCCCGGGCTATCTCGTGCCACGCCTCGTGCGCGAGACGCCGGGTAGGTTAAGTAAAACGGTTCTTGGCTAGACCGGCATCGGGCCAGACACAGCGACTTCGCACTGTGAACCGGGTCCGGCTCAGTGTCGAGACCGATTGCTAGAATCCCAGCGGTTGCAATCTGTTACTTAAGATTACCCAGACGCCGGCATTCTCTGGATTCGATGTCCCAACACCAGCCAACACCCGTACTGGCGCTCAGCTCGCGTGAAGAGCACGCAGAACTGATCAATAAAATGCTTCGCAAGGCGGGCCAGGCCGCTTACTGTCAGCGAGTTGCCGCGGTCGACGAGCTCGCCGAAGCGTTGCGCCGATACCGGCCGCATCTGCTGTTCGTTTTCACGGCGAATCCATCCAAGGACGTGGCTGCCGTCGCGACCGTGTGCGAGGCGGCCGCACCCATACTGCCCATCATTGCAGTCGGGCAGGTTGCGGACGAAAAGCAGATCGCCAGCGTAATCAATGCCGGCGCGCGCGATCTCGTCTCAATTGCTCAGCCGAAACGCCTGCTCGCAGTTGCGTTGCGCGAGCTGCGCAGCTATCGGCTCGAGAAGGCCTTGCGCGAGACCCTTGTTTCGGCGAACCAATACCGGCGCGAGCTCAAGGCCGTCATGGCTGGCTCCGACGCGGCGATTGCCTATGTGCAGGAAGGCATCCTCGTGAGCGCGAACCCGGCGTGGGTCGAGCTCTACGGTTTTGCGGACGCGGACAGGCTCACAGGCATGCCGCTCATGGACCATTTCGATGCGGGAAGTCAGGCTGCGCTCAAGGGCGCGCTCATCGCATGCGCGCGCGGTCAGTGGACCACGGACCTATTGCGTGTCGTCGCCATCGATCAGAAAGGGACCGCGCGGCCCGTGCAGCTCAAGCTCGAGGTGGCTGAGTTCGGCGACGAGCCTGCCGTGCGGTTAAGCGTTCCCGACGATCGATCCGCGCGCAACGAGCCGGAGCAACTCGTTGTCAGTGCCGTGCACAAAGATCCGATGACGGGGTTCTATCACCGCCGCCAGTTCATCGATTTGCTCGCCGAGCGATTCAAAGAGACTCCGGCCGGCGGTGTGCGTGCCCTGGCCTATATCCGCCCGGACAATTTCGGCGAGATCAAGGATGAAGTCGGCCCGCTCGCCACCGAGGACGTGCTGATCCAGGTCGCCGAGATTATCAGCGGCCTCGTGCAGGGGAAGGACGTCTGCGGGCGCTTCGGCGGCGTCGTTTTCACGGCGCTCGTCGAGCGCGGTACGCTGCGAGATCTCGAGGCCTGGGCAGAAAACGTCGTCAGAGTCATCTCCGATCATATCTTCGAGATAAACGGCAAGACGCTAACGATTACGTGCACATTGGGCCTATCGGAGATCACAACCGCCACGGACCGTGTCGATAGCCTCGTCCTCGACGCCGAGCGCGCCAACAAACTCGGCCGGCAGCGCGGCGGCAACCAAGTCGTGGTTGCGGAGATCTCAGACGAGAGCACACGCATCCGCCGACTCGACGAGCTCTGGGTCGAGCGTATCAGAGCGGCGCTCATGGACAACCGCTTCCGGCTCGTGCATATGCCGCTTGCGAATCTGAACGCTCAGCCAAAAAAGATGTACGACACGGTGATGCGCATGCTCGACGAGCAGGGCGACGAGGTCGCCGCAACCGAATTCATCGCGGCTGCCGAGCGAAATGGCCTGCTCAAGACGATCGACCGCTGGGTCATCAGCAGCTCGCTGGCGTTCTGTCGGGCACAGAATCCCGATCTCCTCCTCGTCAAGCTGTCGAAAGATTCCATAACCGACCCCACGCTCATCGACTGGATTACAAGCCAGGTCAAAAAGACGCAGCTCAAACCGCGACAAATATGCTTTCAGATTCGAGAGGATCATGCCGCGCAATACACGAAGCCGTTGAAGATGCTACTCACCGCCCTCGGCAAGCTCGGCTTCGGCGGAGCCATCGAGCACTTCGGTGGCGGCGAGAATTCCGCACAGCTGCTCGAGCAACTGCCCGTTCAGTTCGTCAAGATAGACGGATCTATCCTCCAGAACATCTCGACGAACCCAGCGCAACAGGAGACGATCCGGCTGCTCGTCGAAGCAGCCCGTGCGCGCAAGATCGAGACGATCGCTGAGCGCGTGGAGCAGGCCAGCACGATGGCCGTGCTGTTCCAGCTCGGCATCGGCTACATGCAGGGCCATTATGTGCACGAGCCCGAGGTCGTGCTCGCAGAATCCAGAGCCTAGCGAGGTTCCGGGCGAATCCGCGTTACGTTACGCCAGCCCCGTGGCAGCGCGCTCCCGCGACGGCCACGACTCGCGAAGTAGTGCTCGAGATCCTTTGGCTTGATCGTCATCTGGCGCTTGCCCGATACGATTTGCAGCGCCTGATCTTCCTCGAGCACGCAAACAGCCGCCATGTCGACGTCTGATTTCGACGGCAGACCGAGAATCTTGTTGCCCTTCCCGCGCGTGAGCTCCGGCAGCTCGTCGATTGCGAATACGAGCAGTCGTCCGTCACTCGAGACGGCCGCAACGAGCTGACCGTCCTCACCGACGGGCGCAGCAGGAAGGACCATCGCGCCCTTGGGGACGTTGAGGACGACCTTACCGGCCTTGTTGCGCGTATGGACATGCTCGAGCTGCACGCGGAATCCGTAACCGGCGGAGGACGCCAACACCCATTTCTCTTGCGGGGCGCCGATCAGCACGGCGCCGAAAGTCGCGCCGTCCGGCGGCTTGAGTCGGCCCGAGAGCGGCTCACCCTGACCGCGCGCAGACGGCAGCGTGTGCGCAGGCAGGCTATACGCTCGACCTGTGCTATCGAGGAATACGGCAAGCTGATTGCTGCGTCCCGCCGCGGAGGCGAGAAACTCATCGCCGGACCGATAGCTCAAGCCTTCGGCATCGACGTCGTGCCCCTTGGCTGCGCGTGCCCAACCGCGCGCCGACAGCACGACCGTAACCGGGTCGCTGGCAACGAGCTCGGTTTCGTTCATGGCCTGGGCTGGCTCGCGTTCGACGACGTCCGTGCGCCGCTCGTCGCCGTGCGCCTCGGCGAGCTCCAGCAGCTCGTCCTTGATGAGGCCCGTAAGCCTCTTCTTATAGCGCAGCGTTTTCTTGAGGTCCGCCTCCTCGGCCGCCAGGTCCTCCTGCTCGCCGCGGATCTTGATCTCCTCGAGCCTGGCCAGATGGCGCAGCTTGAGCTCGAGTATCGCCTCGGCCTGCGTGTCGCTGAGCTTGAAACGCTTCATGAGCACGGGCTTGGGCTCGTCCTCCTTGCGAATGATCTTGATGACAGCGTCGATGTTCAGATAGGCGACCAGTAAACCGTCGAGCACGTGCAGGCGCGTTGTCACGCGTTCGAGCCGGTAGCGAAGCCGTCGCTTGACTGTGGCGACGCGAAACTCGAGCCAATCCTGGAGCAACGCCTTGAGCCCGTAGACGGCCGGGCGCCCGTCGAGGCCGATGACATTGAGATTGACGCGGACGGTGCGCTCGAGGTCCGTCGTCGCGAAAAGATGATTCATGAGTGCGTCGAGATCGACGCGCCCCGATCGTGGCGTGAGCACGAGCCGAGTCGGATTCTCATGATCGGATTCATCGCGCAAATCGTCCATCATCGGCAGTTTTTTCGCGCGCATCTGCGCCGCGATCTGCTCGAGCACCTTCGCGCCGGATACCTGATACGGCAGCTCCGTGACGACGACTTCGCCGTCCTGAACGTAATAACGCGCGCGCAAACGCAAGCTGCCGGAACCGGTCTTGTAAATGGCTACGATGTCGGCTCGTGGAGATATGAGCTCGCCGCCGGTCGGAAAATCGGGCCCCTTGATGTGCTTGGTGAGCTGGGCGAGCGTCGTCTTTGGCTGATCGAGCAATCGAATCAGCGCTGAGGTGACCTCGCGTAAATTATGCGGCGGCACATCCGTGGACATTCCGACGGCAATGCCGCTCGCGCCGTTGAGCAGGAGGTTCGGCAGCTGCGCGGGCAACAGGACGGGCTCTTGCAGCGTTCCGTCGAAGTTCTGCTGCCAATCGACCGTTCCATGGCCGAGCTCAGCGAGCAGAACCTGCGCGTAGCGCGTGAGCCGCGCCTCCGTATAACGCATCGCTGCGAACGATTTCGGATCATCCTGCGATCCCCAATTACCGTGACCGTCGACGATGGGATAACGGAAGCTGAACGGCTGGGCCATATGAACCATGGCTTCGTAGCATGCAGAATCGCCATGCGGGTGAAACTTGCCGATGACGTCGCCGACTGTTCGCGCTGCTTTCTTCGGCTTGGACACGGCGGACAGCCCGAGATCGCTCATCGCGTAGACGATTCGCCGTTGCACCGGCTTCATGCCGTCGCCGAGGTGCGGTAGTGCGCGATCGAGGATCACGTACATGGAGTAGTCGAGATACGCTTTCTCGGTGAACACGGCCAATGGCACGCGCTCGACTCCCTCGAAATTGAGCTCCTGATCTTTCATGCGCGGTTGCCTCCTTCGAGTCAGCGTCGTATTCGTTCGATAACTCGCGTTATAGCTTTCCGAGAACGCCGTAAATCCATCCCTGGAGGCTCCGACCGCCACGGATGGCGGGAGTGCCGGAATCGCAGGAGCAGATTCCGGCCGGCGCGCATCTGCGAAAAGCCAATAGACGCGCCATCGGCTCGGCAAACGGATCTACACTTCGGCGAGATTACCTTTCTCCTGCAGCCAGCCCCGACGGTCGGCCGCGCGCTTTTTTGCGAGCAGCATATCCAGCATCTGATCGGCTTTATCCTTGCTGCTGACCGTCAACTGAACGAGCCGCCGCGTCTCGGGCGCCATCGTCGTCTCGCGCAGCTGCGCCGGGTTCATCTCGCCGAGGCCCTTGAACCGCGTAACCGCGACGCGCCCTTTCTTGTGCTCTGCCTCGATGCGGTCGAGGATCATGTCGCGCTCGGCATCGTCGAGCGCATAAAAGACATCTTTGCCGACGTCGATCCGGTAGAGCGGAGGCATGGCGACGAAGACGTGCCCGGCAAGGACGAGTGGCCGAAAGTGACGCAGAAACAACGCGCACAACAGCGTGGCGATATGCAAGCCGTCGGAATCCGCGTCCGCCAGGATGCATATCTTGTGATAGCGCAAGCCGTCCAGTTGGTCGGAGCCCGGATCGACGCCGATCGCGACGCTGATGTTGTGCACCTCCTGCGAGCCGAGTAGCTCGCCAGCGTCGACCTCCCAGGTGTTGAGAATCTTGCCGCGAAGCGGCATGACGGCCTGGATCTCGCGATTGCGAGCCTGTTTCGCCGAGCCGCCCGCCGAATCACCCTCGACGAGGAACAGCTCCGCGAGATTCGGTTCCTGGCTCGTGCAATCGGCGAGCTTGCCTGGCAAGGCCGGTCCCGAGACCACGCGTTTACGCACGATCTTCTTTGCAGCCTTGAGGCGTTGCTGAGCAGTCGCGATCGCATTTTGCGCGATCTCGTCGCCCGACTCCGGATGCTGGTTGAGCCACAACGCGAGCATGTCCTTGGCGACACCGCTGACGAATCCTGCGCACTCACGCGAGCCGAGGCGCTCCTTTGTTTGACCGGAGAACTGCGGGTCCTCCATCTTCACCGACAGCACGAACGCGACGCCGTCCCAGACATCCTCGGGCGCGAGCTTGACGCCGCGCGGCAGCAAGTTGCGAAACTCACAGAACTCACGCAACGCCTCGGTCAAACCGGCACGCAAGCCGTTAACGTGCGTGCCGCCCTGCGGTGTCGGCACGAGATTGACGTAGCTCTCAGCGAGCGGCACGACGTCGTCAGTCCGCCACACGAGGGCCCAATCGACGGCCTCTCGCTTCGCTGCGAGGCTCCCGGTGAACGGCTGCTCCGGCAGCCAGGCGCCTTCGTCCAGGCTCTCGATCAGATACTCTTCCAGGCCGCCGCTGTACTGCCAGCGGTGCTTCGCCGCAGGCTTTTCGACGACGAGCCGTACGTCGAGGCCCGGGCACAGCACCGCCTTGGCACGCAGGATGTGCTTGAGCCGGGAGACGGAAAACGTCGGACTGTCGAAGTATTTCGGATCCGGCCAGAACCGCAACGTCGTTCCCGTGTTCGATTTACCGACCTTTCCGACGACGTCGAGCTTCCCCCGGCGCTTGCCGTTGACGAAGCTCATGTTGAACTCCTTACCGTCGCGGCGAATCCAGACCTCGAGATTCTTCGACAGCGCATTGACGACGGAGACGCCGACACCGTGCAGCCCACCCGAGAACCGATAGTTCTTGCCGGAGAATTTGCCGCCCGCATGCAGCTTAGTCAGGATCAGCTCGACACCGGGGATTTTCTCCTTCGGATGAACGTCGACGGGCATGCCGCGCCCGTCGTCTGAGACCTCGAGCGAGCCGTCCTTGTAGACCTTCACGTCGATGCGCTTGGCATGTCCTTCGATCGCCTCGTCGACGGCATTGTCGATGACCTCGTGTGCGAGATGGTTCGGACGAGACGTATCCGTGTACATCCCGGGGCGTCGGCGCACGGGCTCCAGGCCGCTCAAGACCTCGATATCGGCAGCGCGATAACTCTTGCTCATCCTCTCAATACCCCGATCCGAGCCCGGCCGCGGCGCTCGGCGAGAGATGAATCGACAATGGAGCTCCCAACTCCCGGTTCACGCGCAGGGCGCGCACCGTAAACTCGGCGGAATTGTAACGCTAATCGAGGTCGGCGAGGAGCGAGTTGCGGGTCGCGTCGGGAATCGGCGACACCGTATGCGTGTAAGCGGGATGATCGATGCCGAAAGCGAGCGGGGCGCCACCC
>JBFJXA010000076.1:0-9842 GCA_041623375.1 Gammaproteobacteria bacterium
CGTTCTGATCGTAACCGCCGAATATCACGGTGCCGTTGATCGTCAGGCTGTACAGATCGCCTACTGCCGTTCCGGTCGTCGCCGCGATATCGAGGTTGATGTTGTTCGTCGCCGTCGCCGTCAGGCCGGGCACGCTCGCCGCGTTGATGGCGACAACCTTCGCGTAGGCACTGCCGGCCGATTGGCCATCCTCGGTGCCCTGCACGGAGATGCCGACCGTCGTGGCCTGACCCGAGCCGACCTGAATCGTAGCCGTGCCTGTCAGCGCGGCGGTCGTGACCTCGACAGCTGACGTGCCCTGCGCGATCTGACCGATCTGGCTGGCCTTGACGCCCTGGCTCAGATTGATCGTGATCGTCTCGCCGACGTTCGCGCCGACCTGGAACTGCGACGAGCCGAATGTGCCGTCGAGAACCTTGAGGCCGTTGAAGGACGTCTGCGCGCCGATTCGCTCGATCTCGGCGAGCCGCTGCTGGACTTCCTGGTCCAGAGCCGCGCGATCGGAAGCGGAGTTCGTCGAGTTCGCCGACTGCACGGCCAGCTCGCGAATACGCTGCAGGTTGTTCGTGAGCTCGCCGAGGGCGCTCTCCGATGTCTGCGCGAGCGAGATGCCGTCGTTGGCATTACGAATCGCCTGATTGATACCGCGAATCTGCGTCGTAAAGCGCTCCGAAATCGCCAAACCAGCAGCATCGTCCTTCGCGCTGTTAATGCGCAGACCGGACGACAGCCTCTGTAGTGATGTCGCAAGATCGCTCTGCGTACGCGACAGATTTCTCTGCGCGTTAAGCGACAGGACATTGGTGTTAATGACTTGAGCCATGTCTCAGATCTCCTTAGATGCGTTCTTTAAAACTCCAGCTGCCGTGTGGCCCTTCACCCTTCGAGTCAACCGGGGTCCAGTCAGGCGCTTCCGAACCCTGTATCGGGCGAGGAAAAAATTTCTTGAGAAAAAATTTCGATCGCACTGGCAAGCGCGTCTGATTGCTCTCGTAGGCAAGATTGCCTCGAAATGAAGTTTTGTGAATTGCGTCCTAAAGTTGGCGGGCGCCCGGTCGATAAGGAGCGATACGGATTTCTATTAAGTCAAAGACCGCTCGAGGCAGACCTATGTGCTTAATTAATAAGGAGAAAACAGTACAATGACGCCGGAACTGCAAGCGAGCGTACAGGCTTGCACCAATCTCCCGAGCCCGCCGGGCGTGGCTACGAAGATCGTCGGCCTGGCTAACGATCCGAATTCCGACATAAAAAGCATCAGCGAAGTAATCACGCTCGACCCGGCGATTACGTCAAAGATACTACGCGTTGCGAATTCACCGATGTATGCGCAACGCGCGAAGGTAGAGACGCTGCGCAAGGCGCTGGTCGTGTTGGGACTGAACGCAACCGTCTCGCTCGCGCTGTCGTTCTCATTACTTAAGTCCTGGCAGTCCAAGGACAGCGAAGACGGTCTCGATTACGAGTTGTTCTGGCGTCGCGCTTTACTGTCCGCTACGGCGGCGAGGATTCTCGCGCCGGTCGCCGGCGTGCAGGATTCCGAAGAGTTGTTCCTCAACGCTTTGATTCAGGACATCGGCATGCTCGCGCTCGCGCGCGCCGCGGACGACCTTTATATCGACACGGCGGAGCTACAGCTTCACCAGGAGCGCCTCGTGCGCCACGAACGCTCAAAGATCGGCACGGATCACGCGGCCGTCGGCGGCTGGTTGCTCAAGCGCTGGAGCTTTCCGAGCCGTCTCGAGCAGGGTGTTGCCGCAAGCCATGATCCCAGCCGAGTGCCAAAGATCCACGAGAACGGCAGATTCGTCCGCTGCGTCGCGTTATCGGGCCTGTTCGCCGAGGTCTACCTGAATTCCAGAGGCGAGCGTCATTTCAAGGAGCTGGCGACTGCGGCGCTGAAGCTCTTGAGCATCGACAAGAATCAGCTCGCCGATGTCATGGAGGTCATGAACGAACAGATTCCGACGATCGAGTCGGTCTTCGATACCAAGCTCGTCGATACGAGCTCGGAGACGATTCTCGAGGAAGCGCGAGAGGTGCTCATGCTGCGCAGCCTGCGTACGCTGCAGGTCGTCGACGACCTCCACGACAAAGCCGCGCATCTGGAGTCGCGTACCAAGGAGCTCGAGGAGTCGAGCCAACGCGACGCTTTGACGGGGCTCTACAATCGCGGATATCTGGACGAGTTTCTCGAGAGCGCATTCGAGGTCGCCGGCGAGCGCAGCGAGCCGTTGAGCATCGCCTTCGCCGATCTCGACCACTTCAAATCGGTCAACGACACTCACGGCCATCAAGTCGGGGATCAACTCCTCGTAGCAGTCGCAAAGATGTTAGAGAAGAATACGCGCTCGGCGGACCTCGTCGCGCGTTACGGTGGGGAAGAGTTCATCCTCGTATTTCCGAGCACAGACAAGGCGCTCGTCGCGATGATCTGTGAGCGCATCGTCAAGGCCATCGCCGGCGAGAAGCACGAGTTCGTCAAGGACGGCCTGTCGGTCACGATTTCCATCGGATTCGCGACGCACGGAGAGGGCGTCAATTTCGAGTCCATCGACGAGTTCGTCCATGCCGCAGACACGGCGCTATACACGGCGAAGATGGAAGGTCGCAATCGAAGCGTGGAGTTCCAGAAGGCCTCCTGAGTCACGCGCGCTTGCGTCGCCACCAGACGATGAAGCCCGTGATGAACATCACGGCCGGGATCAGACCGAGAATGACCCAGAGAATGCGGATCGTGAGCCCGCCGAACCGGCCAAAATGCCATCGAATCAGCGTCAATAGAATCTCCTCGCCGGGCCGCGGATACGTCTCGGCGTCGGCTGCGAGAAAGTTGAACGTCGCCTCGAATGGGTCCGGAAACGCGAAATAGACGCCTGTCACGGCCCAGCCGAACAATAGAACAAATCCCCAGAATCCGAGCGCGCTGTGCAAACGCCAGCTGAACCGGCGCGTGTTGGCCGGACGGGGCACGATGAGGCTGCGCGGCCAGCGCGTCCTGCCGGGCCACCAGAGCACGGCACCCGTAAGCAATAGCACGGTCAGAAAGATCGCGGCGATGCCGTTGACCGTACGCCCGGCCGAACCTGCGAGCAGATTGTCGTGAAAGTCGACGCCCCATTCCATGAGGCGGATTGCGAGCGGCAGCGTATCGCCGAATGCGTGATCGGATGGCAGGAACCAACGCGAGACCTCGCGGCGAAATACAACGGCGCTTCCGCTGACGCTGATCAGGACGATGTAGACGCCCAAGGCGAGCCCGACCCAGAGATGCACTTGCAGCAGCAGCTTTCGCCACGGTGCGGACTGCGGATTCTGCACCCAGCGCTGCCAGCCCCTGCGCCAACCCATCGTGTTCCGATCCCCGCTCTACGACCTACGCCGGGCCGGACGCCGGCTGCGTGATTGTACTCGGTGTCTGGGCGCGCAGTCAGCGCGGCGGTCAATGCGTCATCGAATAGATCAGATAGTTGACCGCAAATCGATACGCGAGCGCCGTGTACGGCTCGGGATACCATGGATCGTCGGCGTGCTCCCAAGCGTCGCCCATGTCCATGTTGAAGTTAATCGCAACCATGAGCCGGTTGTCGTCGTCGAAGATACCGCGCCAATGCGGCACCGTGCCGCGGCGATTTCCACCGCGGCCCGGTATCTGCGTGCGTTGATCGAGATCGTAGAGCACGTGCAGCAACGGGTGATCCTCGGCGAGCTCGACGATCGTACGATCCGGAAAGACACGCAGCATCGACTCGATGAAAATCGACCACTCGTATTCGCCCCAGAAATCGTCCACCATGAGAAAGCCGCCACGGTCCAGGTATTCGCGCAACAACGCAGCTTCGCTGTCACTGAGGTACCACTGACCGACCTCGACGGCATAGAGCCACGGATAGTCGAACACACGGTCATCGTCGAGCGTGATGATCCGACCGCCTTCGCCGTAGTAATCGACGCTCGCGCCATCGACGCGCGTCAGGCGCGAAATGCCTTGCATGAGATGGTACTCGGCGTCCGGGTAATCGGTCCGCCAACCCCCACGCCCCCAGCCGCGACCGCTGGCCGAGGATTGGTTGTAGTAGAGACGGGCAAAGTGGAACTCGGCCACTGGCTCGCCCTCGAGCCGTGAGTCGCCCTCCTGCGCGGTCGCCTCACCGAAACACAGCAACCCGGCCAATGTGGCACCGGCTGCGGCGGCGATTCCAGCGTGGGTCGTTCGGCGATACTTCACGAGCTGAGTTCGACTCCCGGCAACAGGCCAGCCCTGCGCCCGATTATCGCATCTTCCACGAGAGTCTGACCAACATCGGGAGGAGAAAGTCAGCGGCGCAGAGACTCCAGCCGCCCGGACGCGGGCATGCGGCTAGAACGCTGCGTGTTGCTCAGCTCCGGTCGGCAAGCTCACGGGCTTGCTCGACCCAGCGGTCGCGGACGATTCGGTACGGGACTGTTTCGAGTCTGGCCGCGATGCGCTCGAGGTCCTGTTCGGTCAGCTGCGCGAGCTGCTCGAATCGGCGAATTCCCATCTCGTTGAGTGTTTGCTCGAAGACGGGGCCGATGCCGGAGACCCGTTTGAGGTCGTCTGCGGGCTCTTGCATCCCAGTCCCGAGTTTCAGTCTGTCCTCGGCACGTATTGGCCGCGCTGGAGAAAAATCTTGCCGCAAGCGCGCGAGCCGGGCTTTCAGCTCGGCAACGCGATCCTCTGCATCCGTATACCTGCGTCCGAGATACTCGTAGCGCTGTCGCCAATCGGAGATGCTTTCCGAGTCCAGCCGCTGTTCTTCAGCGAGGCGCTCGAGACGCACGACTTTGCCGTCCAATGTACGTCCCGGCGTTGCGCTTTCCGGCGCCGATTCGGTGGGACGGCCTCTCGTGTTGCGATACGCTCGATCGAAATCCACGAGCACGTATCGCGCCTTTTCCAGCGCGGCCTCCCAGCGGGCGCAAACCTGCTCGGCTTCGCTGACCCAGTCTCTGAGTTGCTGAGTTCTACGCTCAGAGCGCACGCGTTGGATCAGCCAGGCCGACGCGAAACCGATCCCGAATGCCGCTACGAGGCTGACGAGCATTTCCACGATCAGATATCCCATCGTCAATGACCTCGAAGGATCAGTGCAATCTGCGGACCCGGCATGTGGGTGCCCGTCGGCGATTCAGTGCGTTCGGCATCCGTCGCACCGTAACCTACGGCCGATAAGCGATTACCATCGACGCCACGAGCGATGAGCTGCTGTTCGATGGCCTCGGCGCGTGACTGGCTCAGCCGCAACGCGACACCGTAGTCGCGCGTCGAGTCGGCGTAACCCGCAACCTCGACGCGCGTAGCGGGACATTCCTGGAGCGCGCCCGCCAGCGCGTCGAGCAATTGTTGGCTGCCTGGCAGCAGCGCCGTGCTGTTCGACAGAAAAACCATGGGGCGCTGAGATTGGAGCTCGGCGAATCGCTGCTCACACCGAGCCACCGCCGCGGATATGGGAACTGTCAGTTCCGTCTGCAGGATGACGCCGTACGGCACGGCCGAGCGAACGGCGGCGAGCGCCCGATCCCGATCGGCCGGTGAGCTCGCTCGACCCTTGATGGAGATCTCATGATCAGCGAAATGCAGTTCTACGCTCGGCAAGGCCACGGCGGCACGCACGATATCCAGCGCCGCCTCAGTCCATTGCGGGTGCGTATCGGGCTCGACCTCGAGTGTATTGCGCACGGTTCCGGCAACTGACCGCGAACGGACCGTGGCGAGCAAGGCCGTGCGCGTTTGCTCGTCACGCACCAGGCCATCGAGCGTTGCGTCGGTAGACGTCAGGGATACGACGAGTCGATACGGAACGACCGACAGCAGACCAGCCGACGGTTCCGGGTCGCGACTCTCGGCGACCTGGATGAGGTTGGTCACCGTCCTGACACCCGTGACGGCACGAATGCGCGATTCGACTGCGCCTATGACGGTGACGTCCGCGACGGTACCGACAAGAGTCAGATCGCGGCCATCGGCTTCAACTCGAATCTCATCGGTATGCCCGAGGACGCTTGCGACCTCGATCTGCGCGCGCGCGCGCAGGTCGGATTGGATCGAGCCCGCACTCGAGTCGATGTTGAACCAACTAAGAACGGCAAAAGCGGCGGCCGCTAAGGCGGCAATATGAATGGTCTGCATCGCATTCCCCTGACAGCATGCGCGCGCAATCGTCAGTTCGCGCGCACCTCATACCAGACCGTAATTAGACCCGCCGATGCCGTTGCGTGGCTTTTCTGACACAATCGTTAACGTCCGCGATTGAGCACATCCTGATGCGCCTCCCGCAAACGCCAAAAAGCCGATCGACGAAGCGTCGGGTTGCACAGACCCTTACCGCTGTTCTGGTTCTGACAATCTTCTGGCTGCAATCGACCGACCGCGAGTTCCCCGCGGAGCGCCCCCGCGCAACGACGGCGAGCACGGCTATCGAACAGGCATTCGCGAGCGGCCGCAGCGATGTGCTCGTCAGCGGCGAAGGCCGGGTTGCGAGAATCCTTGCGGACGATATGGACGGCTCGCGGCATCAACGATTCATCGTCGAGCTCGGGTCGGGCCACACTGTTCTCATTGCGCACAACATTGATATCGCGCCTCGAGTGGACGATTTACAGCGTGGACGTCCGGTCGCGTTTCGCGGTGAATACGAGTGGAACGATCTCGGTGGGGTTGTCCACTGGACACACCACGATTCGGATGGCGTACACCCCGGCGGTTGGATCGAGTACTCTGACAGGAAGTACGAATAGAGGTCGTAAGCCGGTTGCGGCTCCGAGATTCCCTTTGATTTAATGGCGCCATGTGTACCCGCCGATACATCCTCTTCACGGGCTTGCTGGCGGCGCTGCCCGCGGCTACTGCGGTCTCGCAGTCCGGCAATGTGTTGAGCGATCCACGCGAGATTCACCTCGACGACGTTCGTCAGCTGACTTCGGGCGCCGGCGAGAACGCCGAAGCGTACTGGTCGCCGGATGGCACCTCACTGATCTTCCAGTCCACGCGCACGCCCTATGCCTGCGATCAGATTTTCACGTTGCCCATCAGCGACCCGGCCGCAGTCTCCCTGGTCTCTACCGGCGCGGGGCGCACGACGTGCGGGTATTTTTCAGCCTCGGGCGATCGCATCGTTTATTCCTCGACGCACGCCTCGAGTCCTCAGTGTCCCGCGCCGCCGGATCGCTCACGCGGCTACGTCTGGCCGATCTACGACAGCTATCAGATCTATAGCGCCGCGCCCGACGGCTCAGATCTCGTCGCACTCACCGATACGGACGCCTATGACGCTGAGGCCACCGTCTGCTCGCGCGACGGATCGATCGTGTTCACGTCGACGCGCGACGGCGACCTCGATCTCTATCGCATGGACGCGGACGGCGGCAACGTCCGGCGTCTTACGGATGCGCCCGGCTATGACGGCGGTGCGTTTTTCTCACCGGACTGCTCGCAAATCGTGTGGCGCGCGTCGCGCCCGACGGGTGAGGCGCTGGCCGAGTATCAGGCATTACTCGCCGAAGGTCTCGTGCGCCCGAGCGAGCTCGAAATCTGGGTCGCCAATGCCGACGGTACCGAGCAGCGTCAAGTGACCTATCTTGGCGGCGCCAACTTCGCACCGTATTTCTATCCCAACGGCAGGCGCATCATTTTCTCGACGAACCACCACGACCCGAGCGGCCGAGAATTCGATCTTTTCGCAGTCGACGTCGACGGCACACGGCTCGAGCGCATTACGTATACGGAAGGTTTCGACGGTTTCCCGATGTTCTCGCCGGATGGCAGCCGGCTCGCGTTCGGCTCGAACCGCAATCAAAGCGAGCCCGGTGAGACGGACGTCTACGTCGCCCGCTGGATCGACGCCGAGCCTGCCGTCATGACACGGCCGGCAGATCGATATCTTGCCGATGTCGCCTGGCTCGCCGACGATGCGCGCGGCGGGCGGGGCCTCGGCACCGATGCGCTCGCGGCTGCCGCGGACTGGATCGAGGTACGCTTCGCGGAGATCGGGCTCGAGCCCGCCGCGGGGAACGGCAGTTATCGTCAGACGTTCGAGGCCATCGTCGATGTCGAGCGCGGTCCGGCGTCCGCCGTCGCCATCAACAATGTGGACCTGCCGCCCGATGACTTCGTTATCGCAGGCTTTTCGGCGAACAGCCGTATCTCGGCACCGGTTGTCTACGCCGGCTGGGGCATCGTCTCCGAAGAACACGGCCTCGACGACTACGCCGACCTCGACGTGACGGATCGCATCGTGCTCGTGCGCCGTTATACGCCGAACGACGGGGTCTTCGCGGACGAGGACACGCAGCGCCGGCTCGGCGATCTGCGATACAAAGCCTTCACGGCGCGAGAGCGCGGCGCCGCAGGTCTGCTCGTCGCCGACTTGGCCGAGGACGGCGCAGCGGAGACGCCCCTACCCGCACTGCGCGTCGATCCACAGGGCGATGTGGGCATTGCGGTTGCGATCGTTACGCGCGCGTGGGCTGAGCCGCTGTTGACGGGCGCGCACTCCGTCGACCTTTCGGCCGAGCTCATCGAGCACACGCGCGAAGTCGACAACATCATCGGACGGCTGACGGCAAGCGAACGGTTGCCGGGCGCGGTGTTGCTGGGTGCGCACTTCGATCACCTCGGACTCGGCGATCGGAACTCCCTGGCGCCCGGATCGAACGAGCCGCACAACGGCGCCGACGACAATGCCTCCGGCGTCGCCGCATTGCTCGAGGCCGCGCGCGTGCTCGCCGAACGCCGCGACACGCTAAGACGCGACGTCGTCTTCGCAGCTTTCACGGGCGAAGAATCAGGCTTGCTGGGCTCGAGCCGCATGACGCGCGAGCCGCCGCCCGGCACGGCACCGGCAGGCCTCGTCGCCATGCTCAACCTGGACATGGTCGGGCGCTTGCGCGAAAACACTGTCGCGATCATCGGTGGCGAATCGGCCGACGAGTGGAGCGGTCTCGTAGAACCCATTTGCGATGCGCTACAACTTCGTTGCCGGCTCGGCGGGAGCGGCTACGGACCGTCGGATCAGACACCGTTCTATGCGGCCGGTGTTCCCGTGCTGCATTTCTTCACGGGCGCGCACGAGGAGTATCACAAGCCGGGCGACGACACAGCGCTCATCAATGCGGCCGGCGGCGTGCTCATCGCCAACGTCGTCGCCGAGCTCGCGGCCGAGCTGACCGGAATCGCCGCCTTGACGTATCGCGAATCGGACGCACCGGCGCCGCGAGGCGATCTGCGCGGCTACGGGGCGTCCCTCGGCACGATTCCGGATTACACGGGCGCTACCGACGATCGGCCAGGCATGCTCGTATCCGCGGTGCGAGCGGGTGGCCCGGCCGCACGCGCGGGCCTGCAGCGCGGCGATCGCGTCGTCGAGCTCGCCGGGCGCGAGGTACGCGATGTCTACGACCTCATGTACGTGCTGCGCACGGTTAGGCCCGGCGAGGCGAGCACGGTCGTCGTCGAGCGCGACGGCGAACGGTTCGAGCGACCCGTAACCTTCGGCGAGAGCACGCGCTCGCGCTGAAGCAGATCGAGTACAAGCGCACTCCGGCTAGGCCGCACACCTGGGAGGCGACGCTCCATCCGAGATCCGGGCCCGACGCTCTCAACGGCTTAAAGCTCCAGGCCGGTCTCTTGCGCGAAAATTTCCGCGAGCAGCCGACGCCACTCCTCGTACTGATCAACGAGCCAACGTTCGAGCTCGGCGACGCGCGCCTGAATACTGTCGACCGTCGGACCGACTTCGTTATTGAAGGCCTGGGCTCGGCTGTCCCGCCTCTGTTCCTGCATTCTGGCCAGCTTATAGTTGTCGTAGAGCGCGCGAATCGCC
>JBFJXA010000077.1:0-9702 GCA_041623375.1 Gammaproteobacteria bacterium
ACGGCCTCAAGCCGTGGATCAGCTCTACGGTCGACAATTGCCTCGGGATGCGCTGCGAGCGCATCGACGACTGTGTTGTCGCGAAAGCAAGACGCGAGGCGCTGGCGGCCGATGTCGTCATCGTCAATCATCACTTACTACTGGCCGACCTCGCATTGAAAGAATCGGGATTCGGCGAGCTGCTGCCGGGTGCGGATGTCGTCATCGTCGACGAGGCGCATCTGCTTCCCGACATCGCGCAGCAGTTTTTTGGGCTCTCGATAAGCACGCGCGAGCTTGCGAGCCTTTCGCGCGATCTCCTGGCCGAGGCGCGCGCGGGCGGTATCGGCGGCGATCTCGAGCCGCTGATCGATGCGCTCGGCAAGGCGGCCGCGCAAGCGCGGCTGGCCGCCGGCAAGGCGCCCGGGCGCATGCCATGGCAGTCGGCGAGCCCCGCGCTCAGACAGCGAATCGAAGCCTGGCGCGAGCCGCTGCAGATGCTGGTCGACGCGCTCGAGCGCGTGACCGAAGTCTCGGCAGGCCTCGGTCAGGCCCGAGAGCGGTGCATGGATTTGATTGCCCGCCTCGACGGCGTCATCGGCGGCGATGAGACCGGGTTGCGTTGGTTTGAGATCTCCGAGCGAGCCGTTCAGGCGCACTGGACGCCGCTCGATACGGGCGAGGCGCTCGGCTCGCACATCGGCGCCCACGGGGCCACCTGGGTGTTCGCCTCGGCGACGCTCGCGGTTGGGGACGACTTCAGCCACTTTACGAGTCGCATCGGCATCGACAGAGCGACTACGGAGGTCCTGCCGAGCCCGTTCGACTACGCCACGAACGCCCGCCTGTATCTGCCCGAGGGTCTACCCGCGCCGAGCGAGCCCGATTTCGTCTCGAGTTTGCTCGGGAACGTCTGGCCGTTTATCGAGGCGGCAGGCGGCGGCGCGTTTGTGCTGTTCACGAGCTACCGCGCGCTCGATGCGGCGCATGCGTGGCTGGCCGTGCGCGAGCTACCGGGGCCGCTGCTCGTTCAGGGGCACGGCCCGAGGACCGAGCTGTTGGAGCAGTTTCGTGGCTCGGGCACCGCAATCCTGCTCGGCACGAGCAGTTTCTGGCAGGGCGTGGACGTCAAAGGCCCGGCGCTGCGCATCGTCGTCATCGACAAGCTGCCGTTCGCCTCGCCCGGCGATCCATTGCTGCGAGCGCGTCTGGAGGCGCTTCGCAGCGACGGTGAGGATCCTTTCGCTACGTATCAGCTGCCGCAGGCCGTTCTGGCCCTGAAACAGGGCGTCGGGCGGCTCATTCGCGACTTCGACGACCGCGGACTCGTAATAATCGGCGATCCGCGTTTACGCACGCGCGGTTACGGGCGCGTGTTCCTCGACAGCCTGCCGGCGATGCCGTTGCTCGAGACCGAACGCCAAGCGCTTGGATTCGCCGAGTCACTTTACCCGGAGGCTGCGAGCCCGGCCGAGGTCGTCGCATGAGGTGTCCGGGGATCTCACGGCCGCGGCAGACAGGCACGAGCCATGGGCGCTAGGCTGCTCGCGCTCGAGACGTCGGGTGACGTTGGCTCGGTCGCATTGCTTGCCGGGGAGGCCGTGTCCGAGCGCACGATTTCGAGTCCGCGCGAGCAGACCGATGCGGTGCTGCCTCACGTGCAGGCCTTGCTTTCCGACGCCGGTCTTGCGCTTGAGGATCTCGACGGGATCGCGTTCGGCCGAGGACCCGGGTCGTTCACGGGGCTGCGGGTCGCCACGGCCATCGCCCACGGATTCGGCTTGGCACTGGGTCTTGCGATGCTGCCTGTATCGAGCCTCGCGGCGCTTGCGCAGGGCGCGTGGCGCAGTCACGGTCTGGAGCGAAGCCTCGTGTGTATCGACGCAAGAATGGGCGAGGTTTTTTGGGCCGCTTTCGAGGTTCGCGACGGTCTCGCCAGCCCAATGGGGATCGAGCAGCTCGGCAGCCCTGCCGCCGTCGCGTGGGATGAGGCCGATCGGCCGTGGGCGGCGGTCGGCAGCGGTTTTGCGGCGCACGCAGCGGCGCTTGCGGGCATTACGGCGGCGGCCGAGACCATATTGCCCGAAGTGTGGCCGGCGGCGGCAGACCTGCTGCCCCTGGCACTTCGCGACCTGGCTCAGGGCGGCGCGCGGCAGATCGAGTCGGCGCTGCCGGTGTATCTGCGCCCTGAAAGCGCCTGGCGGCGGTAACGAAACTGTAACAAATCTCGGGCCTAATTGCCTTGTACCCCATATACTTAGGTGGCAATGGCCACACGAAAAATCCTGGTGGTCGAAGACGAGGCCGCAATTCGCGACATGCTCGTGTTTAACCTCGGTCGCGTTGGCTACGACGTGCTCAGTGCCGCGACCGCGCAGGAGGCGCGCAGCGCGATCGCGGATCGTCATCCGGACGTCATACTCATGGACTGGATGTTGCCCGACATCAGTGGGCTCGAGCTCACGCGCCAGCTCAAACGCGAATTCTCGACGCGGGAGATACCCGTCATCATGGTAACGG
This sequence comes from Gammaproteobacteria bacterium, assembly GCA_041623375.1. Lineage (GTDB taxonomy): Bacteria > Pseudomonadota > Gammaproteobacteria > Steroidobacterales > Rariloculaceae > JAHEEM01. The sequence goes on from JBFJXA010000077.1 coordinate 2,500, forward strand.
CGCGGGGGCAGGAGGACGATCGGGTCGCCGGCCTCGACGGGGGGGCCGATGACTACATCACGAAGCCTTTTTCGCCGCGTGAGCTGCAGGCGCGAATCAAGGCGGTGTTGCGGCGCACGGCGCCCGCGGACGATGCAATCATGCAGGTCGGCGAGCTCGAGCTCGATAGCGCGAGCCACCGCGTGACGGTCTCGGGCGATGAGATCGTCCTCGGACCGACCGAGTACCGCCTGCTGAGTTTCTTCATTCAGCATCCCGAGCGCGTCTACTCGCGAGCGCAGATCCTCGACCGCGTCTGGGGTGGCAACGTCTACGTCGAGGAGCGGACCGTCGACGTGCACATTCGTCGGTTGCGCAAGGCGCTGGCGCGGCACGGATACGATAAAGTCATCCAGACCGTACGCGGCGCTGGGTATAGGTTCTCCGGGACTGGAGTCTGAACTTGCCGAAGCGCTGGACTTCGCAACTTCTTTCCCTCGCTGCGTGGCTCGTGGCTGCCGGGACGGCAGGATGGTGGTTTGGCCAAGTCGCCTGGTGGCTGGTCGGAGGCTTGGCGCTCTGGCTTGGGGCCACGCTCTATCGGCTCTACGACCTGGACAAGGCGCTTCACGGAGAACCGGTCTTCCCGACGCTCGCCACGACGGGTCTGTGGGCCGAGTTGCTCGGGCGTGTCGAGCGCTACAGGCAAAAGTCCAGCGAGCGTAAGAAGAAATATCATCGCCTGCTCCGAGAGGTGCGGGAATCGACGGGAGCGCTCAGAGATGCCGGTATCATCTTGAACGACCGGCACGAGATCCAGTGGTTCAATCCGGCTGCCGGTCGGCTGCTCGGTCTAAAGCTCAAGCGGGACCAGCAGCAGAGGATCGAAGAATGTCTTCGGGATCCCGACTTCGTTGCGTTCCTGGATAGCGATGACGATCGCGAGATCCAGATCAGTTCGCCGCGGGACTCGGACGAACAGCTGGCCGTGCAGATTCTGCCGTACGGCCGGCAACAGCGGCTCTTGATCCTGCGCGACGTGACACGAGAATTCCGTCTCGAGCGCATGCGTCGCGATTTCGTCGCTAATGCATCGCACGAGCTGCGTTCGCCGTTGACGGTTCTGAGCGGCTATCTGGACATGATGGTCGAAGACCCGGCGATTGCGCCGGCGTGGCGCGGTCCGCTCGATGAGATGCAGCGCCAGTCCTCGAGAATGGCAAACATCATTCGCGATCTTCTCGAGCTGTCACGGCTCGAGGCGACAGATTCCGAGGCGAACAGAAAGGTCGTCGATGTCGGTGCCGTGCTGCGTACCATTCACACCGAGTTCACTGAGGAGACCGCGCACCTCAGTCTCACATTCGCGATCGATGAAGATGTTGCGTTGCTCGGCGATGAGACTCAGCTCCACTCGGTCTTTTTCAACCTGATAAATAATGCCGTGAGCTTTACACCCGAGGGTGGAGAAATCTCGATTAAGTGGGCCCGTGCGCCGCGTGGAGCCGTGTTCTCCGTCCGGGATACGGGTATCGGTATTCCCCGCGAGCTGGTGTCGCGCGTGACCGAGCGCTTCTTCAGGGTCGATCCCGGCCGTTCCAGGGCGGCCGGCGGTACGGGGCTCGGCCTGGCAATCGTCAAGCACGTGCTGCAGAAACACGGGGCGACGCTCCGCGTCGAGAGCGAGCTCGGGCAAGGCAGCACGTTCACGTGCGAGTTTCCCGAGGAGAGGGTGACGACCCAGAGGCGGGCGAGCCGGGCTTATGCTTGAGATCATCTGCGAAGCGTTCGTTGACGCCCTTTCGGGTAGCCATGATCGCCGCGGCAGAAGCCAGGTATGTGATATACATGCGCGACGGCGTTTATCGGATCGTGCCGCATGAAGCGTATCCTTAGCTGAAGTGCGTTAATCGACAACAGGGTTTCAACAGAATGATCGCAATCGACAGCAGGCAGAGACGCCGCTTGGCCAATTTCGCCGGCTTCGGCATCGTAGTGGCCCTGATGGGCTATGCCTTGTTCGCCGAGCATGTGCTCGGACTGGCGGCGTGCCCGCTGTGCATTTTTCAGCGCATGGCGTTCATGGGCCTCGGTGCCGTGTTTCTCGTGGCTGCTTTGCACAGTCCGGTTGCTGCGGCGGCGAAAATCTATGGTCTGCTCGGCGTCGCCGCAGCGACGGTCGGCGCCGCAATCGCGGGTAGGCACGTCTATCTTCAAAGCCTTCCAGCGGATCAAGTGCCCGCCTGCGGGCCGGGTCTCGATTACATCATGGATGCGTTTCCGCTCCTCCAAGCCCTCGAGCTCGTATTCACGGGGTCAGGCGAATGCGCCGAGGTGAACTGGTCCTTTCTCGGACTGAGCATGCCCGGTTGGGCCTTCGTTTGGTTCGTTCTGCTCGCCGGCCTGAGCCTCGCGGCGAACTGGAAGCACGTAAACAGCTGACCGTTCGTCTATAGCGCTACGTTCAGGCGCCCGCGGCATCGACGAGCAGGAGCTCCGCGATGCGGCGATAGATCGTCTGTAACCGTGGAATGTCCGCCACGAGAATTTCCTCGTCGATTTTGTGGATGGACTTATTGACCGGTCCCACCTCGACGACGTCCACACCGTGCGGGGCAATGAAACGGCCGTCGGATGTGCCGCCGCTCGTCGACAGCGCGGGCGTTAGCCCGGTAACCTCCTCCACGGCCCGGCTGACGGCGTTTGACAGCACCCCCGGCTCGGTGACGAACGGCCGCCCGGCGAGCCGCCATTCCAACTCGTACTCGAGCCCGAGCGCTGCGAGCATCTCTTCGACGCGCGCTGCCAGCGTTTCGTGAGTCCATTCGGTCGAGTAGCGAAAGTTGAATCGGCAGCGAAGCTCTCCGGGCACGACGTTCGGCGCGCCCGCATCGCAGTGCACGTTAACCATCTGAAAGGTGGTCGGCGGGAAGTGCGCATTGCCATCGTCCATTGGCGAGCCCGCGACGGCGTCGACGAAACGTGCGAAGGCGTGCATGGGGTTGTCGGCCTGCAGCGGATAGGCAACGTGGCCCTGGACGCCACGAATCGTCATGAGGCCGGTCAAGCTGCCGCGACGGCCGATTCGCACAGTATCGCCTAGTGCACTCTCGCTCGACGGCTCGCCGATGACGCACCAGTCGATCTTCTCATCACGCGCAGTGAGCGTATCCATGACCCTGAGCGTTCCGTTGTCGGCAGCCCCTTCTTCATCGCTCGTGATCAGAAACGCGATCGACCCCCGATGATTCGGGTGCGCTTGGATAAATTCCTCACATGCACAGACCATCGCTGCGAGGCCCGCCTTCATGTCGGCCGCGCCGCGCGCAACTATCCGGTCTCCAGTGATTTCCGCGGCGAACGGGTCCACGGACCACTGTTCGACTGGGCCCGAGGGTACGACGTCCGTATGACCGGCAAAGCACAGCAGAGGCTCGTCGCGGCCGCGCCGCGCCCAAAGATTATCGACGTCCACGAAGCGCATGTGCTCCAGCTCGAAGCCCATTCTCTCGAGTCGCGACCCGATCAGTGTCTGGCAGCCGAGATCCGACGGGGTGACCGACGGCAGGCGGATCAGCTGGCGGGCCAGCTCTACTGCATCCATGTTGTCGTTCCTCGACATCTGATTCCGTAAACTCGCGAACTGCGGATTCTACTAGGCGACGGCGTTCTCGTGCTGGTCGCATGTGTCGAGCAACTGTAACAATTCCTTAATAAACGCCCTGTACCCTTCCATTGCATGGGGTCGAGCAGCCGCGACGAGCAATCGCGGGGCGCACTTCGGGACAGGAGCCCAGACGGGCAATCAACGAGACTGTTGCTGTCGGGGGTTGTAATCGTAAACGGCTGTACGCGCGCTAAATTCCTTTAACTTAGACGTCGGATCAGCTAATCACAACTTGGAATACGCATGGGCAACTACGTAAGCAAGATCTTCGGAGCCTCGCCGGTCGGTCCCATTCAGGACCAGATGCAGACCGTTTACCAGTGCGCTAAGGAGCTGATCAGCTTTTTCGAGCATGTGCTCGCAAGCGATTGGGCGAAGGCCGAAGTAACCCGAGCCAAGATCGTCGAGCTCGAACAGGAAGCGGACGAGATCAAGAAACAGATTCGCACTCATCTGCCGAGAAGCTTTTTTATGCCGGTTCCTCGCGAGGATCTTCTCGACTTGTTGCTCGTGCAGGATCGAATCGCCAACAAAGTGCGGGACGTGTCCGGTCTCGTGCTAGGGCGACGCATGGAGATCCCGGAAAGTGTCAGAGCAGATTTCCTGGCATTCGTCGTGCGCAACGTCGATGCCGTCAAGAAAGCCCGCACAAGCGTTCGCGAGCTGGATGAGCTATACGAGACCGGTTTTCGTGGCGCCGAGGCCGAGCTCGTCGAGTCGCTCGTCCACGAGCTCGACGAGATCGAGAACGATACGGATCGTATGCAGGCGGAAATCAGAGCCAAGGTATTCGCCATCGAGCAGGACCTGCCACCGATTAACGCGATTTTCCTCTATCGCGTCATCGAGCTTACCGGGGAGATCGGCGATATGGCCGAACGCACCGGACGTCGTTTAGAGCTATTGCTGTCTCACTAACGTAGTTACTTTATGGAAGACCAACTGATTTATCTGGCCTTGGCGGCCGTGTTTGGCCTGTTCATGGCCTGGGGAATCGGCGCCAACGATGTGGCCAATGCAATGGCGACCTCGATCGGTTCCGGAGCGCTCACGATTCGCAAAGCACTCATCGTCGCGGCGATATTCGAGTTTGGCGGAGCCGTGCTCGCTGGTGGGCAAGTGACCTCGACGATCAGGCGCGGAATCATCGACTCGACTTACGTTGTCGACTCCCCCGAAGTTCTAATTTTCGGCATGCTCGCTGCGCTGCTCGCGGCGGGGAGCTGGTTGCTCGTCGCCTCACAGCTAGGCTGGCCCGTGTCGACGACTCACTCGATCATCGGCGCGATCGTCGGCTTCGCCGTAATTGCGCTCGGCGTGAATTCGGTCTCGTGGGGCCAGATCGTGACCATCGTGGCGAGCTGGGTCGCGTCGCCATTGACGGCCGGCATCATCGCGTTCTTTATCTTCAACTCCATTCAGCGATTGATATTGACGCAACCGGATCCGCTCGCGAGGGCACGCCGATACGCCCCTGTCTATATCTTCGCGACGATCACCTTAATCTCGCTCGTTACTCTGCTGAAAGGACTTACGCATGTCGGACTGACGCTGACACTCGCGCAGTCCTACACGCTCGCGCTGCTCTGCGGCCTCGTCGTCGCGGTCATCGGGCGTTGGTTCGTGTTACGGATTCCAGTTGACCGCACTGCAGAGAAGAAATTTCACTTCGCAACTGTGGAACGGGTCTTCGCGGTTCTGATGGTGATCACTGCCTGTAGCATGGCATTCGCGCACGGCTCGAACGACGTTGCCAACGCTGTCGGGCCTGTTGCCGCGGTCATCAGCGTTGCGCAGACGGGCGTCGTCTCTCAGCAATCGAGTTTGCCGCTCTGGGTCCTGGTGCTCGGAGGGCTCGGCATCGTAATCGGCTTGGGCACCATGGGCCGGCACGTGATAGCGACGGTCGGCGCACGTATTACAGATCTCACGCCGACGCGCGGATTCTCAGCCGAGCTTGCTGCAGCGTTCACGATCGTCTTTGCGTCCGGCACCGGCATGCCCGTGTCGACGACTCATACACTCGTCGGTGCGGTGCTCGGCGTCGGTATGGCTCGGGGAATCACGGCGATCAATCTCGCTGTGGTAGGGCGCATTTTCATATCTTGGATCGTCACGATTCCCGCAGGTGCGCTGCTCTCAATCATCTTTTTCTATGTGTTGCAAGCGGTCCTGAGCCCGCTGTAACCGAAATGTAACAGTCGACGATCAGACTGTTCTCTATCCCAGATTCCACGGGGTAGAGGAACTAATACTCACATGCGAAATTCAGTTGTACAAACCATTCTGTTCTTTGCAATCTTTGTTTCCGCAACGAGCGGCGTGCGCGCGGCGGACAAGGAACTGCTCGACGTGCTGCTCGCCAATGGCGCGATCACGCCTGAGCAATACGAGTCGCTGCTCGATGTGGAGACGCTGACGAGCGACGACATTCTGCCGGACGCCAGCGTCGCGGGGGCGAGTGCGGGCGAGGACGACGAGACCGTGCCGGCCGCATCCACCGCAGACCGAGGCATCAGCGCTGGGTACGTCGACGATCTGACGCTGGATGGCAGCTATGAGACCAGCGGCTTCCGTCTGCAAAGCCGCGACGGCAACTGGCGGCACGAAATCCAGTGGCGAACGCAGCTACGCGCATCGACGCCATTCGACTCGGAGCCACGTCAGCTTTCGGCCTTTGCCGCGGATGATATTACCAACTTCGAGCCTCGCCGCCTGCGCATGAAGGTCGGCGGATTCGGCTACCAGCCCTGGCTTAGATATTACGTGGAAGTGGACTTTCAGCCGGGGCGCGACGTCGATGACGGGAGCGCGTCGGCGAGCGCACGCGTGATCGACTGGCGGCTCGACATCGCGAAATGGGGTTGGGGCGGGCTTCGCGTCGGTCAATGGAAGATCGATCTGAACCGCGAGCGTGTCGACTCGTCAGGCAGGCAACAGTTCGTAGAGCGCTCGATCTCCAATCGCGTGTTTACGATCGATCGTCAAATTGGTATTCAGCTGCGCGGGCGCGCGTTCAGGGAGACGCGAGCAGACTTCAGATGGTGGGCTGGTGTCATGAACGGCGACGGCCGCGGCGTCAAAAACAACAGCGACGGACTCATGTACATGGGCCGGTTGCAGTGGAATTTCCTCGGCCGTGATCTGGCCTTTCGTCAGACCGACGTCGAGTTCACGGAGCTGCCGACAGGCACGCTCGCGCTCGCCGGCTTTACCAACACCGGCAATTGCACGCGATGGTCCTCATCGGGTTGCGGCAATCTCGATGGTTTCGAATCGCCCGCGACGGCGGCACCTGACCAATTCGAAATCGACCAGGTCGTTCAGGAATTCGCCTTCAAGTACCGAGGTCTGTCGATTCAACAGGAATATCACGAGAAGACGATTCGCGACCGGTCGGACGGTAGCAAGCACGAGCTCACGGGCGGCTACGTTCAGGCAGGATACTTCTTCCATCATCTATTCGAGCGCATTCCCGAGCCACTGGAGTTCGCGGTTCGGTATGCAGCCGTCGATGAGCCCAATGCCGTGAATCGCACGTTCGAGAATCAACGCCG
>JBFJXA010000078.1:0-9677 GCA_041623375.1 Gammaproteobacteria bacterium
GCGCGTGAGAGCCTTGAGCTGCTCGTAGGCGTCTGCGATCCCGTATCGGCGCATGACCGTTTGCACGGCCTCGGCCAGGACCTCCGTGCTGGCCTCGAGGTCGAGCGCGATTCGGTCGGGGTCCGCTTCGAGCTTGTCGAGGCCTTTCTGACAGGAGTCGATCGCGAGCAGGCAATGGCCGAGGCCCACCCCGAGATTGCGCAGGACGGTCGAATCGGTCAGATCCCTTTGCCAGCGGGAGATCGGCAGCTTGGAGGCGAGAAAGCCGAGCACGGCATTGCTCATGCCCAGATTGCCTTCGGCGTTCTCGAAGTCGATCGGGTTGACCTTGTGCGGCATCGTCGACGAGCCGACCTCACCGGCGACCGTGCGCGAGCGCAGATAACCGAGGCTGATGTAGCCCCAGACGTCCTGGCACAGACCCATGAGCACGGTGTTGTAGCGCGCCAATGCCTGCGCGTACTCGGCGATCCAGTCGTGCGGCTCGATTTGCGTCGTATAGACCGTGTTTTCGAGACCCAGCGAGCCGACGAAGCGGGCACTGATATCCGGCCAGTCGAGATCGGGGTATGCAACCGCGTGAGCGTTGTAGTTGCCGACGGCGCCGTTGAGCTTGCCGACGACAGGCACGCCGGCGAATCGACCGGCCTGCGTCTCGAGGCGGGCGACGAAGTTGGCGAACTCCTTGCCGAGCGTCGTCGGTGAGGCGGCCTGGCCGTGCGTGCGAGACAACATCGCCAGCGCGGCGTGGTCATGGGCGAGATCTCTGAGCGATGTGGCTAGGGATCGCATGCGCGGTAACAAAATGCGTTGGCGCGCGTCCCGCAGCATGAGCGCATAGGCGAGGTTGTTGATGTCTTCGGATGTGCAGGCGAAGTGCAGAAACGGGTCGAGCTGGGTCGCGGCGCTCGAGATGCCTTCGAGTCTGGCCCGCAGGAAATATTCGACGGCTTTGACGTCGTGATTGGTCTCACGCTCGATGGCCTTGGCCTGCTCGGCATCCTTGAGACTGAAGTTGTCGACGAGCCGGTTCAGCACGTCGTTGACGGGGCGTTCGAGCGCCGGCAGATCGTCGACGCCGCTCTCGTCGGCGAGGAACTGCAGCCAGCGGATCTCGACGAGAGTGCGATAGCGAATGAGCGCGTATTCCGACAAATACTCGCGCAGCGGTGCCGTCTTGGATGCGTAGCGACCGTCGAGCGGCGAAAGGGCGGTGAGCGAGGCAGTCTCCACGGAAGCGCCCGGTATCTCTATACAAGCAACGGAGGAGTGCGCATCATACACGCTTTCACCGCCAAACTGCGGTCCGCCCCCCCGGCCGGACCCGCCTCTGCGCGGCCCTCGACGGCTTCGAAGGAGCATTTATGAAAGGCGATTTTCGGATCGAGCGCGACAGCATGGGCGAGCTCGAGGTGCCGGCCGACGTGCGTTGGGGCGCACAGACGCAACGCGCCGTCAATAATTTTCCGATCAGCGGCCTGACGATGCCTGCGGCCTTCATCCGAGCGCTCGGGCTCATCAAATGGGCCGCGGCCGGCGTCAATCGCGACCTCGGCCTCATGAGCGCCGATATCGCCGAAGCGCTGCAGAACGCCGCGTTGGCCGTGGCCGATGGTCAGCACGATAGCGAGTTTCCCGTTGACGTTTTCCAGACGGGCTCGGGCACGAGCTCGAACATGAACGCCAACGAGGTCATTGCCAATCTCGCAAGCGAGGCACTCGGGAGCCCCGTGCACCCGAACGACCACGTCAACATGAGCCAGAGCAGCAACGACGTCATTCCGTCGGCTATCCATGTCAGCGCCGCGCTGACCGTGACGGAGAGCCTGCTGCCCGCGCTGGATCATCTCGCCGCCGTCACGGAGCGCAAGGCGCATCTGCTGGCCGATGTCGTCAAGACCGGGCGCACGCACCTCATGGATGCGATGCCCGTGCGGCTCGACCAGGAGCTCGGCGGGTGGGCGACGCAGATTCGGGCCGATTACCAGCGGGTGGCGGGGACGCTGCCGCGACTCAGCGGGCTCGCCCAGGGCGGCACGGCTGTCGGCACCGGCATCAATGCGCATCCGGAGTTCGGTGTGCGCGTCGCCTCGGCGCTTGCTGCCAAGACCGGGATCGCGTTCCGACCGCCGGACGACTATTTCGAGGCCCTGAGCTGTCAGGACACGGCCGTGGAGCTCTCCGGCCAGCTCAAAACCACGGCCGTGAGCCTCATGAAAATCGCCAACGATCTGCGCTGGATGAACAGCGGCCCATTGGCCGGGCTGGCCGAGATCGAGCTGCCGGCGCTGCAGCCGGGCAGCAGCATCATGCCTGGCAAGGTCAACCCCGTGGTTCCCGAGGCCGTGACGATGGTTGCGGCACAGGTCATCGGCAACGACGCGACGATCACTGTGGCCGGGCAGTCCGGGAACTTTCAGCTCAACGTCATGCTGCCCGTCATCGCCTATAACGTGCTGCAGAGCATCGAGCTGCTCGCGAGCGCGAGTCGCGCGCTCGCCGACGCGGCGATCGAGGGATTCACGGTCAATGAAGCCCGGCTGCAGGAGGCGCTCGAGCGCAATCCGATTCTCGTGACGGCCTTGAACCGGGTCATCGGTTATGAGAAGGGCGCAGAGATCGCCAAAAAGGCCTATCGCGAAGGCTTGCCCGTGCGCGAGGTCGCCGCACGCGAGACCGATATCGACGAGGCCGAGCTCGCCTTGCTGCTCGACCCGGCCGAGCTCACGAAGGGCGGCATCAAGGACTGAGCGCGCAGCCATGCGTAGTCTCATAGAAAGCCGCCTTACACAATTTCGGCCGGCGGCGGACCCGCTCGCGCGAACGCTGGCCAACGTCGCCGGCAAGGCACCGGCCGATCTCGCGGAGCGGCTTCAGGACGCAGCGCCGGCCGCCGTGCTGCTCGCGCTCATCGAGCGCGCGCAGGGTTTCGATGTGCTGTTTACGCAGCGCGGCGCACATCTGAGTGTGCACGCAGGCCAGATCTGCTTTCCGGGCGGACGGCTAGAGGCACACGACAGTGGACCGGTCGACGCGGCACTCAGGGAAGCCGAGGAGGAGATCGGTCTGACGCCTTCGCTCGTGCAGGTCGCCGGGCGCCTCGATGCGTTTCTGACGCCGACGGGATTTCTGATCACGCCCGTCGTCGGCTTCGTCGATTCGCAGTTCGAGCCAGCCCCGGACAACAACGAAGTCGAGGACGTTTTCGGCGTCCCGCTCGAGTTTCTTCTGGACGAGGCCAACGTCGGCGTGAGCTACCGCGAGCGCATGGGCGCGACGTTTCGAATGTACGAGTACCGTTACGGGGAGCGCCACATCTGGGGCGCAACGGCGGCGATTCTCATGAATTTCAGGGACATTATTATTTAGATTAAACAAATATTTATGAGTGATATCCAGAAATTACTCGATATCATGGCGCGGCTGCGCTCGGCGCAGGACGGTTGCCCCTGGGATCTCGAGCAAACCTTCGAGACGATCGCGCCCTATACGATCGAGGAGGCGTACGAGGTTGCCGAGGCCATCGCGAATGGCGACATGCGTGAGCTCGAGCAGGAGCTCGGCGATCTGCTTTTGCAGGTCGTCTATCACGCGCGCATGGCCGAGGAGGCCGGGCATTTCGAGTTCCGTGATGTCGTCGATGCAATCTGCTCGAAGATGATTCGCCGCCATCCGCACGTGTTCGGCAGTGCGCAGGTCACGGATGCGAAAGCGCAGTCGGCGGCTTGGGACGCGCTCAAGGCTGCGGAGAAGCGCGGCGAAGGCGTGCTCAGTGACGTGCCGGTCGGCCTGCCGGCGCTGACGCGCGCGGCGAAGCTCGGACGCCGTGCTGCCCGGGTCGGCTTTGAATGGCCGGACGTGAACGGTGCGCGCGAAAAGGTCGGCGAGGAGCTCGACGAGCTCGATGAAGCCATACGCTCGGGCGATCGCGAGGCGATGGAAGCGGAGATGGGCGACATGTTCTTCGCGCTCGTCAACGTATGCCGGCATCTCGAGCTCGACCCTGAAGCTTGTGCGCGCGGTGCCAATCGGCGCTTCGAGGCAAGGTTCGGGCAACTCGAGCGAGCCGTAGAAGCCAGCGGGCGTGATTGGCACTCGTTCGAGCTCGCGGAGCTGGAGGCTTATTGGCTGGCTGCGAAAGCCGCATTGGGCGATCGGACCTAGCGGAGTGACCCCGTGGCTTGCGCAGGAGCGGGGAGCGGCTTCTGAGTCGTGAGTCGACCCCGGGGGATTGAAGCCGCTCCCCGGTAGGCAATACCGCTACGGCGTCGGCGTCATGTGGACGAACACCTTGCGCGCGGAGAGCGTCAGCGCGTTCTCATCGAACGTCCCGTAGGCCGCCAGCGCCTGCGCGTTCGCGCCCGCACCGAGGCGGTTGAGCAGCTCATCGTGGAAGTCCGCGAAATCGGCGAACTGCTCGATATGGCCGGGCTCCCAGATACCGTAGAGTCCGCGCGTGCCGGCAGGCGCGATCGTCGCCGGCCCGGAGAGATCGAACAGATTCACGAGCTCGCGACCGAGCAGCAGGTGATGACGCGTGCCGATCTGCGGATTGCTCATGTCGAGCACGAGCCCCGTGGGATTCATGCTCGAGAACGGCGTGGCCGTGCCCGCGAGGCCCCAGCCGATGCCGAGTGCCGCGGGGATATCGCGATGGTCGACGACCGTGCGCCCGGTGAAATCGGGCGGCGCCTCACCGAACGGCGTGACGAAACCGAAGACACGCGCCGACTTGCCGACTTCGAGCGCATCGAGCGCGAGCGTGCTCGTATCGATCTCGTAGTCGAGCGGGTCGGCATCCATCGTGGCGTTGACGCCCGTGCCCGTGAAGTCGAAGAGGTCGATCCCGAGGCGATCGATGCCGCGCAGGCGCATATTGAGCTGGCCGGCGACAACGCTGTTGACCGTGCCGTGCAGGCGCGTAACGAGCATGCGCACGCGGCCCTGCGTCGCATCGAGAATGAGCGCAACGTCTGGGCCGAGCGGATCGTTGCTCGCAACCTGCGGATTCGTGAACTGGCCGAAGGCGACAATTCGTTGACCGACCGAGATATCGTCCTTGTCGAGCATGGCTTGCGAATCGGCGACCTTGCTCACCCGCGTGCCGTCGCCGATCTCGACGAGGACAGTGCGGCGATAATGGGCCGGCCGGTCGCGATGCACCGCGAGGGCGCCCTTGACCGTTAGCGTGTCGCCGCTGCGCGCAACGACGTTACCGTGTACGGCCGAGAAACGATCTCCGCCGACGCTGTCGCCGGCGTGCACGATATCGGCCGTAAACTGTCGCGTCGATACATCGAGGGTGCCGAAAGCCACCGTCAATGCACCGGGGCCGAGCGCTTCGAGCGCTGCGAGACCGGGCGCGCCTGTGTAGACCGCGTCACCGATCTCGAACGCCGTCGTCGCCGTCGTGTAGACGGTCAACGTGCCGAAATCGCCGTCACGCCGGTGCCAGGGCCGTACGCGTATGTCGTAAGTGCCGGCAGTCGTGTCGACGTCGACGAGCAAGCCGCGTACGCGAAGCTCCTTCTCGTCGAGCGGACGCACCTCGGCGGACAGATACGGTCGAGTCGTGATCTGGACCGGCGCATTGCTGAGGTCGACCTCGTGGGAGGCGGACAGATCGAAATCGATGCTGAGTAACGCAGTCCTGCCACGCGTGATGACGAGTCGCTCGCGGTCGTCGAGCCGAATCTCGAGATCTACGATCCCGAGCGGCGCGCCCGTGTCGTCGACGGCTTCTGCGAGCACGACGCTGCCGCCGGACTCGACGTAAATCTCGGCGTTCGTGTAATCGATCCGGATCGAGCCGCCTGCGATGTCACCCGGCGCGACGAACGCCGCAGTGAGCAACTCCGAGAGCGTCGTGAGCTCGGCGAAGTCGATGCGCGTCGCCGCGGGTAACATCTCGACGGACGCGCCGTTCGGCCGGTCCAGGGACACGGAGAGCACGTCGACGGCGTAACTGACGAAATCGCCGTCGGCGTCCGTGACGGCGACGAGCAGCTCGCCGCACTGGCCGGACGTGCTCGGATCGGCAGGATCGCACGCAGTGGCCGTGGAGCCCGTACCCGTGCCGGTACCGGAGCCGCTGCATGCGGCGAGTAGGGTAATCACGACCAGCAGGCTCGATAAGCGCTGCAGTCGGCCGAGGCCTGCGAGGAAAGCATTCATAACCGTCTCCCTGGTGTACGACTGGATCTGCCCCTTACAACGCGCGGGGAGCGGATTCGGTTGACGAGGCCGGGGTTATGTCGAGTGAGGGCGTAGGGCCGGTGCAGCGACCTACTTGAGCAGGGATCCGAGAACGCCGCGCACGAGCTGCCTGCCGAGCGAGCTGCCCACGGAGCGCGCTGCGCTCTTGAGTAATGCCTCGCCTACGCTCTGACGCCGGCGCCCGGTCGAGCGCTGCGCAGATTTTGCGGCTTGTTCCTCGGCCGCCTGCGCGTCGATCTCGGCTTGCCGCGCGGCGGCCGCGGCGGCTCGCTCTGCGAGCAGCTCGTAGGCTGAGCTGCGGTCCAGGGTCTGCTCGTATTTGCCGTTGAGCGGTGATCGCCCAATCAGGGTAGTGCGCGTCTCGGCGTCGATCGGGCCGATTTGCGATTCAGGCGGACGAATGAGCGTGCGCCGTACGGGCGTGGGCGCGCCTTCGTCGTCGAGCGTGGAGACGAGCGCCTCGCCGACGCCCATCGATGTAATAACTTCGACGACGTTGAAGGTCCCGTCGCTACGAAAGCCGTTCGCCACTGCGCGCACGGATTTCTGATCGGACGGCGTGAACGCGCGCAGCGTATGTTGCACCTTCATTCCGAGCTGACCGAGCACGGTTTCGGGCAGATCCAATGGGCTCTGGGTCACGAAGAAGACACCGACGCCCTTCGATCGAACGAGCCGCACGACTTGCTCGATCTTCTCGAGCAGCGGTTTGGGCATGCCCGTGAACAACAGGTGCGCCTCGTCGAAGAACAGGACCAGCTTCGGCACGGGCAGATCGCCGCTCTCCGGAAGCTCCTCGAACAGCTCGCTGAGCAGCCACATCAGAAAAGCTGCATAGAGCCGCGGCGATTCCCGGATCAGGCGGTCAGCCGACAGCAGGCTGACGACGCCATTGCCGCCGAAGTCGTGCTGCATGAGATCGGTTATCTGTAAGGCAGGCTCACCGAAGAAGCGATCGGCGCCTTGTTCGTCGAGCACGAGCAAGCGCCGCTGGATCGCACCGATGGAAGCAGGCGCGATATTGCCGTAGGTGGCCTGCAGCTCCGCGCGATTCTCGCTCATCCACCTGAGCATCGAGCGCAGATCCTTCAGATCCAGCAGCAGGAGCCCCTCGTCATCGGCGATGGCGAAGCACGCGTAAAGCACGCCGGTCTGCGTGTCGTTGAGCTCGAGCAGATTGGACAGGATTAGCGGACCCATTTCGGAGATCGTCGTGCGGACCGGATGTCCATTTTCGGCATAGATGTCGAAAAACAGCGTCGGATAACCACGCTGCTCATAGTCGTCGATCGGAATCGCCGTCACGCGTCGATCGATCTCCGCGTGCGGCTTGCCGTTTTGCGAGATTCCGGACAGGTCGCCCTTGATGTCAGCGGCGAATACCGGAACGCCGAGGCGCGAGAAGCCCTCTGCCAGAATCTGCAACGTCACGGTCTTGCCCGTGCCGGTTGCACCGGCAATGAGACCGTGCCGATTGCTCATGCGGCCGAGCTGAGTCACGAGCTGGCCGTCGCTACCACCGACGGTGATGATGTGTTTCATATGTTGTTGGACAGCCTATAGCACATTGGTCAACGGGTTGCTGCGCAGCGCCGGGAGTAGATCGCCGAGCAACGCCGGGGGCCAGGGGACGCGCAGAATGTAGTGAAAGAGAAAATACCACGCGGCGGAAGCGAGCACCGCAACCGCCAGCGCCGCGAGCGGGCGCTCGCGCCCCTCGGTCAACGTGAAGCCGAACAGGAAGACGAACAGCGCCGGCAGCAGCCCGATGATGGTTGCCGCGACCACGACGAAAAGGCACCACGCGAAATACCGAAGCGCGCGACGGCGAACGTCGTTTTTCGAGAGGCCGGCAAAGTCGGCTTGTAGATCCATCGACGCCTTCTGCGATTTATCCGGCTGACGAGCCGGTTGAATGAGCATCGACGTTGCGAGCTGCAGTCCGACGAACACGAGGCCGGCGGTACCGACAACGACGGGCACGAGGCGCGCGCCGAGCTCCCAGTCCGCTGCGAAAGCGATGCACAAGACGAAGAACGTAGCGATACCGAGCGTGAAGACGAAGTCGGTATTGAGGAAGTCGGCGTTGAATCGCGCCACGAACGGCTGCCGCTCGCGCCTGGCCAAACCGACGAGTCGGCCCAGCAACGGCTTACTGATTCCGTACAGCGTAATCGCAAAGACCGTGAGCACGATCGGCCGCGAGAGCCAATCGGTGTCGTAACGCTGGAACGAGATGAACAGGTAACGCTCGATGAGTCCGCCGAGGACGAAGCCGAGCAGCAGCGGCGGGCGCGGCCACTCGACCCGTTTCATCGTCCAGCCGAGCGCGCCGAATGCGAGCAACACGACGATATCGCCCCACTGCCGGCTGCCCTGGAATGCGCCGATGAACGTGACGGACAGGACGATTGGTGCGAGCAGGCCGATACGAATCCGCGCGATGCCGGCCAGCTGATTGGCGAACAGGAAACAGATGCCCGAGCCGAGTATGTTTGCGAGCGCCACGGTCCAGACGAGCGTGTAGGTCACGTCCAGCCGCGTCGATAACATATCGGGGCCCGGCGTAATGCCGTGGATCAGAAAGGCCCCGAGCAGCAGCGCCATCGCCGCCGTCGCCGGCACGCCGAAAGCGATCGTCGAGACGAGCGCGCCGCCTTCCTTGGCGTTGTTCGAGCTCTCCGAGGCAATCACACCGCGCACGTCGCCCTTGCCGAACGTCTCATTTGCGCCTTTCTCCGTGCGCAGCGCGTGGCCGTAGGCAATCCAGTCGATCACGGCCGCACCGATGCCCGGCACGGCGCCGAGCACCGAGCCGATCGCCGAGCCGCGAATCACGAGCCAGAAATTCCTGAACGTATCCTTGATGCCTTCGAGCTGACCGTGCCGCGTCGCATGTAGCGCATCGATGGGCACGACGCGACGCGCGATCGCCATGTCCGCGAGCTCCGGAATTGCGAATAGTCCGAGGGCGAGTGGGACTAGCGGGATGCCGTCGATGAGATACAGTGTCCCGAACGTCCACCGCTCGATGGCCGTATTGGGCTCCTCGCCCGTCGTCGCAATCATGACTCCGACCGTCGCAGCCGCCAGTCCCTTGAGCCGTGCACCGCCGCTGAGCACGCCGACGAGTGAGAGTCCGAATACGCAAAAGGCCAGCAACTCCGGCGAGCCAAAACTCAGGATGGCCGGTCGCAGAATCGGCACACTGAGCGCGAGGAATAGTGCGCCGAAGAGTCCACCGAGCACGGACGCCGAGAACGAGGCGCCAAACGCGCGGGCTGCAAGGCCTTTTTTGGCCATCGGGTGGCCATCGAGAATCGTAGCAGCGGATCCGACGGTGCCTGGCACGCCGAACAGGATCGCCGGAATCGTATCGGAGGTCACGACGACTGCCTGCAACCCGACGAGAAACGCGAGCGCCGTCAATGGATCCATATCGAACGTGAACGGCAGCAGCA
>JBFJXA010000079.1:0-9588 GCA_041623375.1 Gammaproteobacteria bacterium
AAGTGAAACGCCTGACAACGCTGCACCTTCTCCATCGAGTACCCGAAACGCGCCGAGGCAAGCTCGTAGAAGTACCGCGAGTTCTCAGACTGCTCCTCGGGCAGCATGCCGCCTTCGCCGGAACAGATGCCCGTGCCGGCAAGCTCGGCGCCCATGGACAGTGAGACTTTGGCCTCCTCGGACAGCGCCCCGAAGCTCATGTCGGAGACGAACAGCGGGATATCGAGTTTCAAGGGCTTGCGCGCGCCCGGCCCGATGACGACGTCTGTCGCAACGGGTGCGTCGTCGAGCAGCGGCAGCTTGTGCAACTGTGCCGTTACGATCTGAATATCTTCCCACTTCGGCAACTGATCTCTGGGCACGCCCATGGCCGCCACGCGCCCGTGGTGACCGACCTTATCGAGCCCGTTCTTCGCGAGCTGCTGGATATACTTGACGTGCGGCTCCGCCGACACGCCTTCATTGTCCGCGTAAAGACCCAGATACGCATCGCGATCGTAGGGCTGCGGATTGTCCTTTGCCCAATCCGCGATCTCATCGGCGTCGACGAGCACGGCACCGTCGTCGATCCACGCCTCGAAGCGCTTCAGACGCTCGCTGGGGTTGTAGGCGCTCACGCCCGTGCGATAACGGTAGTCCCAATTGTGCACGCCGCAGATGAGGTCGTCGCCATCGATGTGGCCGTCGGACAGCAACGCGCCGCGGTGCAGGCAACGACCGTAGAGCACGGACACGGCGTCCTCGTCCTTCCACCGAATCACGACGAGATCGACGTCGGACACCAGTGCATAGGCGGGCTCGAGCGGGTCGAGATCGTCCCAGTCGGCTATCTTGGTTGTGTTCATTGAGCTCCCTCGTTCCGCGCGGCTCAGCGCATCCGCTCGGCGCCGGCGTGCTGCGCCGCTGATAAAAATTCCAATAATCGTGCGTGCCCGTCGCGCACATCGGCGATCGCCGCATAAGGCAGCACGGCACCCGTGAAGCCCTCCGTGTACCAGTAGGCATGCTCGGGCAGTTTACCGTCCGTGAGGTCGTCCGGTGACGGATAGGCCGTCGCATAGAAGTACGCGTCTTCGATGCTGCCGTCACCGGTAACGAAGCCGAAATTCATCTGCTCGTCGGCATTTTCGGCATCGGCCGGATCGACGTCGGGCACGCGTCGCCCGGAAAACCAATTGAGGCTCATGTCGAAATGGTGCGGGAAGATATGCACGGGTCCCGTCTCTTCCCGAAGCCTTCCCTTGAACGTTTTGAACGTCAGGTCGACGGCGACGAGCGCCGCCCAGTAGCGCGATGCCGCTGCGCGGTCATAGTCGTGAGTCGCGTCGGAAAAGCTCGATCTCGCCGATATCTGAGCACCGTCGTCTCGCAGCGTGGCATCGATCGTGTGACCCAGATCCTCAGCGCTCTGTCCGCGTAACGGAATCGACTGTGCGCGGCCGTCGCTGAAAACGATCTCGACGCGATGCTGAACGAGATCGAGTATGAGCTCGACAGCGGCAGATCCGCCCGGCATCGGCGTCGTCGTCAGCCCGCGCGCCGAGACGCTGAGCGTGATGTGCCACCAGTGCTTCTGCGGCGGCATGAGCTCGCGGCGGAAATAGCCGAGTACGCGCGCATAGTCGTGCAGCGCATCGCGCGTCGCGCGCCAGTCCTCGAGAACCAGGGCTGGAAATTCGGCTGCATTCACTAACCACGCTCCCCATGCGGCGCCGCGTCCGCGACTGAAACTATCGGCGCACGCATCCGGCGCTCAGACCATAGACCGGATAACCGCTTCGAATGTCACAGCGTGAGGCGAGTCGACGGTTCAACTCGGTACCGTCAGGAATTGGACGCTGAACAGTTCGCGCGGATCGTTCCAGGCGCGAAACGGCTCCAGGCCTGCCGACGTGGCGAGTGTTTCGAAGTCGTCCTGAGAGTATTTGTGCGAGTGCTCGGTGATGATGTATTCGCCGGCACGAAAATCAATTGCTCGCCGCGCAATCGTGACGCGCTGGTCCCTCACACTGACGAGGCGCATTTCAATTCGGTTCTCGCTCTCATCGTAGACGGCCTCGTGCCGGAAGCTTGCGAGATCGAAATTCGCGCCCAATTCGGCGTTCAGACGCCGCAGCACGTTGAGATTGAAGGCCGCCGTCACGCCGGCGCTATCGTTATAGGCAGCACGGATGACTGCCGGGTCTTTCGTGAGATCGACCCCGATCAGTAAAGCCCCGCCCGGGCCCGCTTCGTGCCGCATGACTTCCAGGAGCGAACGCGCTTGCTCGCGCTCGAAATTGCCGATCGTCGACCCCGGAAAGAACACGAGATTACGCTTGGGCGATACCGTGAAGGACGGCAGGTCGAAAGGTCGCGTGAAGTCGGCGGATACGGGCAGGATTTGAAGGTCCGGGTAATCGCGCGCGAGCGCGCCGGCCATGCGCGAGAGATAATCTTCGGAGATATCCACGGGGACATAGGCAAGCGGCTCATCCAAACGATCGAGCAGCTGGCGAATTTTTCGACTCGAGCCGCTGCCGAACTCGATGACGGCCGCTCCCGGCCCGATGAGCCCGGCCATCTCGTCGAGGTGACGGTCCATGATCGCGTATTCCGTGCGCGTCAGATAGTACTCGGGCAGCTCGCAGATCTTGTCGAACAATCGAGAGCCGGCCTCATCATAGAAATACTTCGGCGCGAGCCGTTTCCGGGGCGCAGTGAGCCCCGCGAGAATCTTCTCGGTATCGTCGACGAGCGATGGAGCCAAGTCGTTCGCTCTGACGAGCGCAGCGCGGGCCTGTGTCATGGGATCAATGCGGTCCTAGCCGTCGCTCGCCAACCGCAGACCCAGAAACTGCCAGCGATCGTGTGGATAGAAAAAGCTGCGATACGTGGCGCGCAAATGATCGCGCTGGCTCACGCATGAGCCGCCGCGCACGACCATCTGGTTACACATGAATTTGCCGTTGTACTCGCCCAGCGACCCCGCGAGCGGCTTGAAACCCGGATAGGCGCTGTACGGCGACGCCGTCCACTCCCACACGTCGCCGAAGAGCTGGCCGCGAGGCTCAGCTGAAGTCGCAGGCGCCGGATGCAAGCGCTCGGACTCGAGGAAGTTGCCGTCCACGGCGCACGCAGCCGCTGCGACTTCCCATTCGGCCTCGGTCGGCAGGCGATGGCCCGCCCACCTCGCGAACGCGTCGGCTTCGTAGAAACTCACGTGGCACACGGGCGCCGCCGGCTCGATCGGCTGCCAACCCGCGAGCGTGAACTCACGCGCGCCATCATCCGACCAGTAGAGCGGCTTCGTCCAACCCTGCGACTGAACTGCCGCCCAGCCGTCCGAGAGCCACAGAGACGGCTCCCGATAGCCCCCGTCGCGGATGAACTCGGCGAACTCGGCATTCGTGACGAGCCGGTCCGCCAGCGAGAAATCCTCGACCAGCGCCGTATGGCGCGGCGTCTCATTGTCGAAATGAAAGCCCGTCGCCGTTGCCCCGATTTCGTAGTGCCCGCCGGGTACACGCTCGAACCCCAGCGGCTGCACGGCTTTGGGGCTGCGTTCGCGCGCCTGCCGATAAACGGGAAACAGCGGATTGCTGAAGAACACGTGCTTGATATCCGTCAGCATGAGCTCTTGATGCTGCTGCTCGTGGTGCAACCCGAGCGTCACGAGAAAGCCGAGTTCCTCGTCGTCTTCATGTGAGCTGATCAGCCGCGTCATGCGGTCGTCGACGTGCGCGCGATACGCATGGATCTCGGTGACCGTCGGGCGACTCAACAGACCGCGCTGCGGACGACCGTGCATGGTCCCGACGGTCTGATAGTAGGAATTGAACAGAAACTTGTATCGTTCGTCGTAAGGCCTGTAGCCCTGGACTCGCGGCGTTAGACAAAACTGCTCGAAAAACCACGTCGTATGACCGAGATGCCACTTCGTCGGGCTGACCTCGGCAATCGTCTGTACGACCTGGTCCTCGATCGCGAGCGGCACCGTCAGATCGAGACTGAGCCCGCGTAACCGCATGTAACAGTCGATCAGCGACTCGGTCGCTCGTGGCCGGCAATCGGCGGGAACAGAAACCATGAAAACCAAGAGCCGGCGTCGCGCCGGCAGCCTCGTCAGTGTACGCAGGGTGTCATCCGAGGGTATCGGCCGAGCTTGTAGGTGTCAAAAAACGCGGCAGAAAACACTGCCCGCGTGACACGCCACCGCGCATTTGCATGCTTCAGTTTCGTGACCGGCTGGCCATGACCGCCCTCGACCGGCGACAATTAGCGGCCGGTCAGCCGTCGCGGTCACCGCGAGGAGATTTCTGAGCCTATGCCGAGTTACGACGTCATCATCGTGGGCGGTGGCAATGCTGCCCTTTGCGCTGCGTTGGCCGCCGAAGAGAACGGCGCGAGCGTGCTCGTCCTCGAGCGCGCGCCCGAGGATGAGAGCGGCGGCAACAGCCGCTTCACGGCCGGCGCATTCCGCTTCGCTTACGATGGCGTCGAGGATCTCAAAACGCTCATGCCCGATTTGAGCGACGACGATATCGCGATGACGGATTTCGGCACGTATGACGAAGACCAGTTCTTCGACGACATGTACCGCGTCACGCAGTTTCGCTGCGACGCCGATCTCGTCGAGGTTCTCGTGCGCCGTTCCAGAGAGACGATGTACTGGATGCGTGACAAAGGCATCCGCTTCATCCCGATCTACGGCCGCCAGGCCTTCAAGGTCGACGGCAAGTTCAAATTCTGGGGCGGGCTCACGGTCGAGTCGATCGGCGGTGGGCCGGGCCTCGTCGACAGCCTGACGCAAAGCTGCACGCGCCGCGGCATTGCGATCGAGTACGAAGCGCGCGTCACCGGACTGACGACCGACGGCTGCAACGTGACAGGCGTCGTCGTGCGCCGTGCGGGCGGCGCGCCCGAGACCATCGAGGCCAGGGCCGTTGTGCTCGCAGCCGGCGGCTTCGAAGCCAACCCCGAATGGCGCACTCGCTATCTCGGGCCCGGCTGGGAAATCGCCAAGGTCCGCGGCACGCGCTTCAACACGGGCGACGGTATCCGCATGGCGCTCGACATCGGTGCTGCGCCGTACGGCAACTGGTCGGGCTGTCACGCGGTCGGCTGGGATCAGAACGCACCCGAATTCGGCGATCTCGCCGTCGGCGACCAATTTCAGAAACACTCCTACCCGTTCGGCATCATGGTCAACGCCGCCGGGCGTCGCTTCGTCGACGAAGGCGCGGACTTTCGCAACTACACTTACGCGAAATACGGCGCTGAGATCATGAAGCAACCGGGCTATTTCGCCTGGCAGATTTTTGATGCGAAGGTGACGCACTTGCTGCGTGACGAGTACCGCATCCGTCAGATCACGAAAGAGACCGCGAGCACGATCGAGGCGCTCGCCGCGAAGCTCGACGGCGTCGACGCGCAAGCCTGCATCGACGAGATCGAGGCCTACAACGCGGCCGTGCAGCAGGACGTACCGTTCGATCCGAACGTCAAAGACGGCCGCAGCACGCAGGGCCTGGCAATCGACAAGTCGAACTGGGCGAACACGCTCGACACGCCGCCGTTCGAGGCGTACGCCGTCACGTGCGGCATCACGTTCACGTTCGGCGGGTTGCGCGTCGACACCGACGCGCGCGTTCTCGATACGGATCTCAGACCCATTCCGGGCCTCTATGCTGCCGGTGAGCTCGTCGGCGGCATTTTTTATCACAACTACCCGGGCGGCACGGGTCTCATGTCCGGCGCCGTTTTCGGCAAGCTTGCGGGAACGGCTGCGGCACGGGATCAGTCCAACTAAGTCGCACTGCCTCTCGAAGGGGTACCCGTTGTGAATCGAAATTACCGACTTCCGCGTCGATGCCTGCGCATCGATATGGTGCTAACCACGCTCGTCGCGCTCGCTGGCGCAGCGCCCGCGGCTGCTCAGGACGCCGGTGAGATCGCCGAGCTGCGCACGCTGATAGAAGCGCTCAGAAGCGACTACGAGCAACGACTGTCGGAGCTCGAGCAGCGCCTCGAATCCGCCGAACGTGCGGCCGCTTCCGCCGAGCGTCAGCCGACGCCCTCGGTGGCTGCGCAACGGACTGTCGCCACGCCACAGGGCGGCAGCGTGACGGTCGGCAATGCTTTCAATCCGCAGATCTCCGTCATTCTCGACGGCGGCTATTATCACGATGATAGCGGCGGAAACGGCAACGTTCTGCTCAACGAAACCATTCAACCCTCGCTCGGCGGCCACGGTGAAGCCGAGCATGACCACGCGCATGGAGCCGATATCGAGAACGGCTTCAATCTGCGCGAGACGGAGATCGCTTTCACGGCGGCCGTCGATCCCTACTTCGACGCCGCCGTCTATCTGGCGCTCGAATCGGGCGGTGAGGTCGAGATCGAGGAAGCCTGGTTCGCGACCCGCAACCTGCCGGCCGGGCTGCGGCTCAAGGCCGGCAAGTTCTTGAGCGACATCGGCTATCTGAACAATCAGCACCCGCACGTCTGGAGCTTCGTCGATCAAAACCTGGCCTACCAGAACCTGCTCGGCGGTCACGGCCTGCAGGACATCGGACTGCAACTTACGTGGCTTCCCGATCTTCCCATCTACACTGTCTTCGGTGCCGAGATCCTGCAAGGCGATCAAGATCGGCTAACCGCGTTTGTCGGCGAAGACGCCGAGCGACAGGCGCTTGGCCTGAGCGCGCAGAAAGACGGGCCGCGGCTCTATTCGCTATTCGCGAAGTTTTCGCCCGAGCTCGGCTACGATCACGCGCTTCGGCTAGGCGCCTCGTATATTCGCGGCCGACAACATCAGGAAGTTCACGAGGCACCGCTGTTCGAGACGGGTCTCGAGGGCGATTCGGCGCTCTGGGGAATCGACGTCGTCTACAAGTACGACAACGCGAGCGCATATGGCTACCGGGATTTCAACCTCCAAGCCGAGTATCTGCAATCGAACAAGGATCTTCTTGTCCGCTCGGGCGATCCGGCCACGATCGGCAACGCACGCAATCTCACGACCGACGGCGTTTACATCCAGGGACTCTACGGCTTCGCCCCACGCTGGCAGCTCGGCTTGCGCTACGACGCGCTCGGACGCACGAACGAGGTCTCTGGCGACATACGACAGCGTTTCGATTCCTCGGATCGCTGGTCGAGCGTGCTGACCTGGACGCCTACGGAGTTTTCACGTCTGCGGTTGCAGTATTCGCGCAGCGACATCACGACGATCGACGGCATACGAGAAGAATTCGATACGCTCTGGCTGCAGTGGATCCTGAGCATGGGCACACACGGCGCACATAATTTCTGAACGCCTCATGAACCTGACGAGAACACGAAAGCCGGCTGCCATGAAACTCTTGGCGCTCTTTTTGGTGCTCGCCGCTCGCACGGCTACCGCCATCGATGTCGTCGCGACGAGCTCGAGCGGCGGCATGCTCGTGCGCGAGATCGCTCATCAGTATGCAACAGTCGAGATTCTGGCCCCACCGGACCGCGATCTGCATTACCTGCAGGCGCGACCGAGCATGATGCGTGCGCTGCGCGGCGCCGACCTGCTCGTCGCAATCGGTGCGGACCTCGAGCTCGGTTGGCTCCCCGTCGCGGTTCGCCAGTCCGCGAATCCCCGCATACTGCCGGGCCGTCCCGGCTATTTCGAGTTCGCCGCACAGGTCGATCTCGTCGATATTGGTGGAGTCGCCGACCGCGCCCTCGGCGACGTGCACCCGCTCGGTAACCCGCACATATACATGGATCCTGTCCGCATGGCGACGATCGCCACGGCTTTAGCCGAGCGTCTCGCGCAATTCGATCCGGCCCACGCCGAGGACTTTCGCATACACGCCGAGGCTTTCGTCGCGGCGATCGAGCGCAAGCTCCCGGACTGGCAAGCCCGTCTGCAAGACGCGCCAGGCGTCGTTCTGTTTCACCAGGATGCCAACTACCTGCTCTATCGCTTCGACGTGCCGCTGCTGGGCTTTCTCGAGCCCGTGCCCGGCATCCCACCGACGGCCGCCCAGTTGCGAACGCTGATCAACAGTCTGACCGGACGGCCCGGCGTCGTGCTCTACACGACGTTTCAACCGGCGCAGGCGGCCGAGTCGTTAGCTAGGCAACTGAACTGGCCAGCCGCGCGCCTGCCTCTCGAGCCCCCGCTCGATGCCGTGGGCTCGGACTATATCGCACATATCGATCGCTGGGTCGAAGCGATCGCAGCCGGCGCGCGATGACCGAAACGCTGCTCGAAGTCGACGCGCTCGAGACAGGGTATACCTCGGCGATCGTCGGTCCTATTTCGTTCCGAATCGATCGCGGTCAAATCGTAGGACTCGTCGGACCAAACGGCTCCGGAAAATCGACGCTGCTCAAAGCCATTGCGGACAACGCCAGCATTTTTGGGGGGCAGATCATACGCCGCGAGGGGCTCTCGATCGCTTGGATGGAGCAGGAGCATCGGCGGATGTCCGAAATGCCGTTTAGCGGCTGGGAATACCTGCGTTTCACGGACGCCGACCGGCAAGCACCACCGCAGCGCCTGGCTAACTGGCTCGATCGACGTGTCGATTCGCTGAGTGGCGGACAGTTCCAATTGCTGACGTGCTGGATGGCGCTCGGCGGTACGGCGGACCTCGTCCTGCTCGATGAGCCGACGAATAATCTCGACGAGGAAAGTGCTCACGTATTGCGCGACATCCTCGCCCGCGAGCGCGGCGATCGCAGCATTCTGCTCGTGAGTCACAACCCCGAGTTTCTCGAGAATCTTTGCGACCGCGTGCTGGAGCTCGACACGTGAGCCTCGACATACTGT
Organism: Gammaproteobacteria bacterium; assembly: GCA_041623375.1. Classification (GTDB taxonomy): domain Bacteria; phylum Pseudomonadota; class Gammaproteobacteria; order Steroidobacterales; family Rariloculaceae; genus JAHEEM01. Next base: position 8,795 of record JBFJXA010000079.1, read on the forward strand.
TCGACCCGCTGTTTCGCATACCGTTTTTCGTGGGGCTCATTCTGAGCGCAGTACTGCCGCTGCTCGGTAATTTGCTCCGGCTACGCGATGAGTGGCTGGCGGCACTCGGTCTCGCCTACCTCGCCGGCGCAACGGGGCTCATCGGCCTCGCGTTCGGCATACCGGCCGTCCTCGGCGCGCCTCTCGGCGCGCTCGGCGGCGCCGCCGTCAAAGCATTCGGCCGTTACCACGGCAATACGATCTACGCGCTCATGGTGCTCGTGGGCTGGTGCACGACGATGCTCGTCGCCGCAAACTCACCGCTCGGCGACGTTGTCGGCTACGAGCTCATCGAGGGTCAGCTGTATTTCGCAGGGACGGTCCACCTCGCTGCAGCCGCAACAGTCGCAGCGCTAGCGGGATTGGCGTTGGCATTGATTACGCATCCGCTCATTCGCGCCCGTCTCGCCCCGAGATACGAGCGCGCAAACCGCCTGCCAGCGTGGCGGTGGCATCTGAGCTTCGATGCGATCGTCGCGCTCGGCCTGGCGGTCGGCGCCGGAACGCTGGGCTTGCTGGGCGCTTTTGCCATGGCCTTCGTGCCGCCGCTCATCGCGTTTCGCCTCGCACCGAGCTGGCGCCGCTGTCAGCTCCTGAGCGTCAGTGTGGGTGTTGCCACGTACCTTCTTGCCTTCGCGACGGCGCTCGTGCTCGATCAGCCGTTTGGCCCAACGCTCGTGGCCGTGCTCGTCGCAGCATCGTTTTTCTCGCTGATGCTCCGCCGCGCCTGAACCGGCCACCGCGCGCAGCCGCCG
>JBFJXA010000080.1:0-9569 GCA_041623375.1 Gammaproteobacteria bacterium
CGCGACATCGTGCTGATCGATCAGCGCGGGACAGGCAAGTCGGCGCCGCTGACGTGCCCGCAGGTCTCGGCGGCGACCGTCGAGCTCGCCGAGTCCGAGGACCTGCCGGCGCTCATGGAGGCCTGCCTCGTCGAGCTCAGCGGCGACCCGCGCCTGTACACGACCTCGATCGCCGTACGCGATCTCGAGGACGTCAGAGCAGCGCTCGGCGTCGAGCGATGGAATCTCTACGGCGTTTCCTACGGCACGCGGGTCGCCCAGCACTATCTGCGGCGCCATCCCGAACGCACGCGCGCGCTCATTCTCGACGGCGTCGTGCCGAGCGAGGCGGCGCTCGGTCCCGATGTCGCCAGACAGGCTCAACGCGTGCTCGATCGGCTCATGGCCCGGTGCGCCGCGGAACCGGCGTGCGCAGAACGCTACCCGCAGCTCGCAGCGCAGCTCGACTCGTTGCTCGCCTCGCTGGCGCAGCGCCCCGCAATGGTCCGTCTGGCCAATCCGCGAAACGGCATGCCGCAAACCCGCGAACTTTCCTACGCCCACGTCACGGCTGTATTACGCCTACTGAGCTATTCGCCCCAGACCGCTGCGCTGCTGCCGCTGCTCATCGATGCCGCCGCTTCCGGAAACCTTGCGCCCCTCGCCGCACAAGCCGAGATGATCACGGGCGACCTGGAATCGGCGCTGAGCTTGGGGATGCACAACGCTGTAGTCTGCACAGAAGACGTGCCGTTCTTCGCTGCAGCATCACCGTCGGGGATCGAGGCCACGTACCTCGGTACGACGCTCGTCGACGCGCTGAGCGCGGTCTGCGAAGTCTGGCCCGCGGGCGCGATGGACTCCGATCTGCGGGCGCCGCTGCGATCGGATCACCCCGTGCTGCTGCTTTCCGGCGACACCGATCCGATCACGCCACCCGCCTATGCCGAGCAGGTCCTGACCGGGCTCGGCAACGCTCGCCACTTGATTGGCCCGGGTCAAGGCCACGGCCTTGCCGGTGTCGGCTGCGTGCCGCGGCTCATGAGAGACTTTCTCGACACGCTCGAGCCCCGGCAACTCGACGCCGCGTGCCTCGAGCGCGAGCAAGCGGGCCCGTTCTTCCTCGATTTCAACGGCCCGGCCCCATGATCGAGGTGTCGGGCTTGAGCAAGCGCTTCGGCTCGGTCGTCGCGCTCGATGACATCAGCTTCTCGGCATCGGACGGACGCATCACTGGCCTGCTCGGGCCCAACGGCGCGGGCAAGTCGACCTGTCTGCGGATCCTGTATACCGTCCTGAAGCCCGACGCCGGCAGCGCGACGATCAACGACGTGGATGTCGTCGCGCATCCGCTGCGCGCACGGCGGGAGCTCGGCGTGCTGCCGCACGGCGCGGGACTGTATCCGCAGCTAACGACACGCGAGAACATTGCCTACTTCGGCAGGCTGCACGGCATTAAAGAGCCCGCGCTGTCGGCACGCGTCGCCGAGCTCATCGCACGCCTCGAGCTCGAGGAGATCGCCGATCGCCGCGCGAAGGGCTTCTCCCAGGGCCAGCGCACCAAGGTCGCCCTGGCTCGCGCGCTCGTCCACGCGCCGAACACTCTGCTGCTCGACGAGCCGACCAACGGCCTCGACGTCATGAGCACGCTATCGCTGCGGAACTGGCTCGGCGAGCTCAGAGACCGCGGCCAGTGCATCGTGCTGTCGAGCCATATCATGCAGGAGGTCGCTGCATTGTGCGACGACATCGTCATCGTCGCGCACGGTCGCATCGTCGCCCACGGCACGGCCGAGGCGTTGCGTGCACGTTTCGGTAATAAGTCGCTCGAAGAGATCTTCGTCGAGACCGTGGCTGGATCATGAGAACCCCGATTCTCGTCGTTTGTCGCAAGGAGGTCGTCGAGAACGCGCGCGATCGACGTACGCTGCTATCGACGTTGTTCTTCGGTCCCCTTTTTGCGCCGGCACTTTTTGCAGTCCTGATCAACGTGATGCTCTCGCAGGCGCTGTCAGGCATGGACGAGACCGTCGAGCTGCCGATCATCGGCGCCGGGCACGCGCCGAACCTCGTCGAATTCTTAACCCGCCACGGCCTCGAGGCGGCCGACGGTGGCCCGACAACGATCGAGGATGCCCGCGCCGCCGTCGCGCGCGGTCAATACGATGTCGCGCTCGCCGTGGATCCGGGCTATGCGCTAGCCTTTCGCAACAGTGACGACGCACGCGTCACACTGATCGTAGACCGTTCCGAGACACGCGCCACGGCCACGAGTCAGCGGGTGCGATTTGTCCTCGATGCGTACGCGAATCAGATCGGCATGTTGCGGCTGCAGGCCCGCGGCCTGAACCCAACCGTGCTGCGCGCCGTGACGATCGACGAGCTCGACGTGTCTTCGGCGGCGGCACGCTCGGTGCTGCTGCTCGGCATGCTGACCTATTTTTTACTGCTTGCCACGCTCGCGGGCGGCTTCTACCTTGCCATTGACGCTACGGCCGGAGAGCGCGAGCGTGGCTCGCTCGAGCCCCTTTTGACCGTACCGGTCGGTCGCTCGAGCCTGCTTCTCGGCAAGATGGCGGCAACGATCTGCTACATGCTGTTGTCATTGGCACTGACGCTCATCGGATTCAGAGTCGCGCTAGCGTTCGTGCCGTTGGAAGGCCTCGGCATGCGCGCGAATTTCGATGCTGCCGTTGCGGTGAAGACGTTTCTGCTGCTCGCGCCGTTTACGCCGCTCGGCGCAGCACTCATGACCCTCGTGGCATCATTCACGCGAAGCTACAAAGAGGCGCAGACCTATCTGACGCTCGTGCTGCTGATCCCGACGCTACCGTTGCTATTGGCGAGCCTGCTCAACGTCGAGCCGGACATGAGCCTCATGTGGATTCCGAGCCTCAGTCAACACTTGCTCGTGACCGCGCTCTTGAAGGCGGAGCCTTTGAGCTGGTCATACGCAGCGGTGTCGGCAACGGCAAGCATCGTGCTCGGCGCCGCACTCGCGATGCTCGCCATTCGATTCTATGATCGCGAAGCCCTGCTCGGTTGACAGCGGCGACTCGCAAACTGCACTTATGTAAAGGCAATACGCGAAAAAGCGCGAGCGCTGTCACTGACTGACCGGGTCGCTCACTGGCACGATGCCACCGTCAAGAGTCAGCAGCTATTTCCCGTGGCAAAAACTTCCGGACGCGTGCATGGCGCGGGTCCCACAGACAACGAGCGCGACCCGCTCACGGCTCTGCTTTCGCGCCAGGCCTTCATTGCAAGGATTGCCGCCGTAGCGGAGCGGGCGTCACGCGACGGCGAGACCTTCGGCGTTTGCCTCGTCGATATCGACCGCTTCCGCAACATCAATTTGACGCACGGGCCGGCGTGCGGTGACAACGCGTTACGCGACATCGCGCGACGGCTCGTGCGAACCACGCTCCCCGGCACAGCGCAAGCCACCGATCGTGTAGTCGGACGCTTTGACGGCAACGCCTTCGGCGTGCTCGTCGGGACGGATTGCTCGAAAGCGCTGGCAGCGGCGGCGCACGCGTTGCATGAGTCGGTCGGGGACACGCCGTACATTTTGGGCTTTTCTTTGAGTGCCTCCGTCGGCGGGGTGCTCGCGCGGATAGGCGAAGACGCGGCCAGCGTGCTCACGCGCGCAGAGCAAGCGCTCTATCTCGCCAAGCAGTTCGGCCGCAACCGCGTCGAGATCGGCACGACCCCGGCGCCCCTGAGCACGACTGCCGCCGTCCTGCCGCTCAGGCGCTCGGCGTAACCACAGCCAAAGAAAACGCCGCAAGCCCGGGGGCTTGCGGCGCTCCATTTAACGTCCCTGAGGCCGATCAGTGCGCGAGCGGATCCGGGCGCGCCTGGAAGTGCACGACCAGCGGACGTGTGCCCTGACCGCCTTCCTTGAGCCACGGCGTGCGGTCGCCACTTGGCACCCAGAGTCCGCGGCCTTTCCAGCCCGCGTCCGGGTCGTCGATGCGGCCCTCGAAGCCCTTCGAGTAGAAGCCGAGCGGATACGGAATGCGCATCGTGACCCACTCTCCCTCCACGAGCGCATGCACGCCGTCGAACAGATTGGCCGTCGACATCGGCACATCCTCGCCGAGACCGGTAACGTTATGCTGATCGACCCAGCTGTAGTAGCTGGACTCGGCGCTGAGCTCCGGCGACTCGGGGAATCCGGGACCCGGGTAGCGGTGGAACGTCCAGCCCTCAGGGCAGTGATTGCCCATCGCCGCTTCGGGGCCGCTGAGCGGCGCCTGGCACTTGCGACGGTCGAACTCGCCGAGGTGGCCGCTGCCCAGCGACACCCAGACACGTCCCTGCAGATCGATATCGGCACCGCGTGGGCCATAGCCCGGCAGCGGCACGTTATACACCTCCGACAGCGCCGTGGCCGGTGGGTTGTCACCGGGATCCAGGCGAACGATGGCGCCTGGGAACGTGCGGATGGTTCCCCAGACGGAATCGTCGACGGGGCTCGGCATCGCCGCGTAGTAGCCGCCGGGAATCTGCCGGTCCTTCGCAGGATCCAGCGGCTCATCCGGTCCGACCCAATCGTCGAGCCGGCCGTTACCGTTCGCATCGGCGATCAGCGGCGCCCAGCCCTGTGAGGCTGCCTCGTCGCCGGTCTCGAGATACATGCGCGTGTTGAGCCAGCCAACGACGTTGCCGCCGCCGCTCGTCCACAGCGTGTTGTCCTCGTCCTGGTCGAAATGCAGATGGTGGGTGCCGAAGCACGTGTCGATCGGCGTATAGACGCCAGTCTTCGGATCGAGCATCGCGAGATGTCTACCCGCGTTTCGCGTTGCCGGAAACACCTGCGCAGACGGGTGATCGGAGCCCTCCAAACAGAAATCCGGCTGATTGCTCGGCGCACGGACTCGCGCCGTATACCAGACGCGCCCGTCCTGATCGATCATCGGATTGTGCGAGTTCGACTGGCTGTCCCAGATACGCTCGTCGCCCCAGTACGGTGACGGCTGCACGACGGGATCGTCGTTCGTCGTCGGCGTACTCGGATCACGCGGCATGGCATGGAAGCTCGTGTCGGTGTTCGCCATCGGATCGAGGATCGGGAAGTAATCCGTGCTGAGCTCCGGCGAGCCGTAGATCTTCCCGTAGGCGTTGACGGTCGGGTTGCGTCGATCCGTCGTCGTCAGATCGTGAAGGTAGGTTTTTTCCGTCGCCCAGTCGCGTACGGTCGCAACGATGTTGCGCTCGAGGCCCGACGGGCGCGGCGGCGCTTCGGCCGGCACCTCGCCTGCCGCAACGCGATCGGTCCAATCGGCGAGATACTTGAACGGAATGCCCGCGAGCTCCTGGGCCAGCTGGCGGATCATCTGCCCACCGGCCTGACCCGATTGCACGCGTCGCACCCAGGCGGCCTCGGAGTCCATGTCCTGGAAGGCCTCGGGAATCGTGCGCGTGGCCGCTTGGCCGAGCTGATGGCAACCGATGCAGCCGTTGTTGCGCATCATGTTCTGATAGAAATCCAGGCCGCCTTCGAGATTCTCGACCTCGCTGCGCGTCGGCAGGTGCATCATCGCGTACCAGTAGATCGCCGGATAAACCTCGGCGGCCACGGCTGCGTTCGGCGCGATGACGGCGTCGAGATCGTGGCGCTCGCCCGGTCGCGCGGCGACCTTCTCCGAATCGGCGAGTCCATAGCCACGGACCCACAGCTCGTAGTCGGCATCCGGAAGATCCGGCACGACATAGCGGCCCTCGTCGTCGGTGACGACGATCTTGGCGTAACGCGTGTCGAACTCGTCAGTCTCGGCAATAACCCAGACGCCGGCTTCCGGTCCGTTGGCGCTCGTCACGACACCGCCGATGTCGTCGCTGTCGAATTGCGGCATCTGCGCTTGGGCTGCCGCGGCAGCCAGAAAACCAGCCACTACGAACATGGCCGACGCGAAGAGTCTTCCCCCGTTAACTGTCATTGCTGAACTCCTTATTGAGAGGGTTCCCAAATGCGTGGCCCGCGTGTCCGCCTAGGCTCCGCATATTCTTCTTGCCCAAAAGAGTATCTACCCCCTTCGGCGCATAAATTGCAAGACCCCCCGGCCATTCCGCCGGTGCGCTAGCCCCCGTCGGGCGCCGCAAAGACGTCGAACGCGATGCTGACGCGCTCGCCTGTTCCGCGAAACGGTATCGTGCGATGAAAGCTGAATGACGGGAACGTCAGCAGGAGCCCGGGCTCGGGCTGGATGCGCCGCGTCGGCGGCTTGACCTTGGCGACGAGTTGCTCGGTCGGCAGGCCGAGCTCGATCCAGCCGTCCTGACCGTAACCCGTGCCGATGCCCTCCTCGGGAACGGCCACGTAGTAGACCCCGCTCAGCCACGCCTCCGGATGCATATGCGAGGTCTGGTAGCCCTGATCGCCCAGGACGACGGCCCAGGCGTTGACGATCCAGTCGTTTGGCGCGTGCTTTACCCACGGGTGCTCCCCATGCCCTGCCGCACGCAGCTCGCGTAGAACAGCTCGGACTCGGCCATCCACGAGGCGTGCGAATGTGCGCATCTCCGGCGGCGGATCGATCATGAGGCTGCCGGTTTGCCGGCCGTTTTGCGTCGCGCGATTCGTGTGCACGTGGCCGAACGACGTATGCTCGAAAATGACGCGCTTCAGCGCCTGATTGAACGCAGCGAGATCGTCGAAACGGGCCGGCGTATCGATGGCTCGCGCGACGACCAGAGTCTCTTGGCCGAGCAGCTCGTCGGCTTCGCCGGTGCGGCCCATGTCACGCAGTGCGAGCGTCTTGACGAGTATCACCGGCGCCGCAGTCGGGTGGCGCTCGAGAAACGCGTCGCAGATTTCCACGGCAGTGTCGGGCCGATCGGCAGCATTGAGCGCATTCGCGAGCTGGCTTGCGACGTTGGCGAGATCCGGCGCAACCTTCGTGCCCTCCGAGAATGCATCGATGGCGCCGGCATGATCACCGCGCGCGAGCCGCGCCTGGCCGAGATGCAGCCATGCGTTGATGTCCTCGGGCTGCAGCGAAGTCGCCCGTTGCAGGACCTGCTCGGCTTCATCGTGACGCGCCAACTGATACAGAGCGACACCTTTGACGAGCAACGTCGGCGGGTCCTCGGCACGCAGGGAGAGCGTTTCGTCCGCCGCCTCGATTGCCGCGTCGAACTCGCCGTCCTCGAGCAGCGCGTGCGCGTGCGCATACGCGATCCGGGCATCGCTCTTGTCGATCTCCCGCGCCCTGGCGAGCACCTCGACCGCCTCGGAGGCGCGCCCGCAGGTCAGCAGTGTCGATGCGAGTCGTGACAGCGCCACGAGGCTCGTGGGGTCGATGGCTACGGCTTGGCGGAGCAGCTCCTCCGCCTTGTCCTGCCCACCGGTCTGCAGATGCAGCAGGCCGAGATCCTCGAGCGCCCCGGTTTCCTGCGGCGGCGCGTGGCGCACGGCCGCGCTCAACAGTCTGATGGCCTCGTCGACCTCCCCCGTCTCGTGAGCCAACGCGCCCGACAGGCGCAGCGCCTTGAAATGCCCGGGCTGCGCCTTGAGCACCTTTCTATAGAGACGCTTCGCTTTGGCGGCGTCGCCGGCTCGATGAGCGATTGCGGCATCGGCCAACGTGTCGGCCACCTTCTGCGCGCGAGCGGCCGCTACTCTGCTATCCATGGCCCGTCTACCTCACTGAAGCCGTATCCCGCAGGGCTGGCCAATCTAGCATCGGCAAGCGGGACCGGCAACGCAGCCGCGGCTGGGCGAACCGGATCCGGCTCCGCTGCGGAAAAAACACGAAAAAAACGGGGTCTGACCCCATCGAGAAACGCTCAGCGGCAGGCAGGGCAAGGGCTCGAAAAGTTTCCCGAGCATCGGGGTCTGACCCTCTTTGCGCTCACGGATAGACAGCCGGCGACCCCGCGTGGATGATATTTCGCGAGGGTCGGGCCGTCTGGCGACGTGCCGCGACGCAGCGTAATCCCGCTTTCGCGACGGGGAGGACACAATGAAGACCGAGGATGCCCGTCGGCGGGCGTTGCTTGTGGCGACGCTTGCATTTCCGCTTGCTGTTTACGCACATCACTCCCGTGTCGAGTACACGGGTGGCGAGATGATCGAGGTAGAAGGCGAGGTCGTCAGAGTCGTTTGGCGCAATCCGCACATCATGTACACAGTACGATCAATTTCGGCGCGCGGGACGACGATGGACTGGGTCCTCGAAGGCCCGGGCGCGACGAGCGTGCGAAACGAAGGTCTCGTGAACGGCTACATCGAGGTCGGGGACAGCGTCCGCGCCGCCGGGCAACGTTCCGACCGTCGCGACACCTGGCTGCGACTCGCGCATATTTATGCGGGCGATGGCCCCGAGCTCATCTTCACGCGCGCCGCACCGAGGTGGTCGGACGAGTTCCTCGGTGGCGGCCACGCGCCCGAGGCGGCCGTCGACGCCGAACGGCCGACCGGCATCTATCGCGTCTGGGTCTGGCGAGGCGGTACGCCGTATGAGATCGACGAGCTGCCGCCGCTGACGCCCGAGGCCATGGCGGCCTGGGAGGCCTACGACCCGCTCGCCGATGACCCCGTGCTGGACTGCAACCTGCCGGGTATGCCGCGTGTGCAGACGATCGCCGGGTCCCGCCCGTTCGAGATCTCCCAGCGCGGCGAGGATATCGTCATTCACACGGAGAACTACAATCAGACGCGTGTAATCGACATGGCGCCCTATGTCGATTCGACCACGGTCGAGCCGTCCCGGCTGGGCTACTCGCGAGGCCGTTGGGAAGGCGGGACGCTCGTCGTCGAGACGAGCCGGATCGACTACCCCTACTTCGACTTGCCGCCGTGGTGGGGAATCCCTCAGACAGAGGGCATGGAGCTCGTGGAGCGCTTCACGCTCGAGGGCGATGCGCTCGCCTACGACTTCTGGGCCTACGATCCGAACACGTTCGAAGCACCGATCGACAAGCAGCGATTTCTCGTCTGGACCTGGGAACCGGGACTCGAGGTCGGCACGGACAACTGCGAGGTCTATTTCGAGGATCGGTAGCGCGGTCGTAGCCTCACGGCGGGCTGTTTCGTCTCGAAATTGCAACAAGCACATTCGTTCGTTGCCTGTTCGAGACAGTTGTGCATTCTAAGAATCGAGCGCGGCCGTGGCCGAGTCGTCTTCGGCGCACGGTCGTTCGTTCCGAATCGCACGATCGTTCGGCCTGCGATCTGAGGTTATCGGCGCATTTGGACGGAGGATTCCACGCCCTGAGGCTCGGTCTGAAGAGCGTTCTTTTTTAAATCTGTTTCGGCGCCGGTGCGCAGGATCGACGCTCGCCAGCTCGTCGTCTCGCCGCGACGACCGCGGCCGTCAGGCGCTAACGCGGATCCCGCCGAGCTCGCCGGTGATCTCGGCGAAGAAATCGTTGCCCTTGTCATCGACGACGATGAATGCCGGGAAGTCCACGACGTCGATGCGCCAGACGGCCTCCATGCCGAGCTCCGGAAACTCCAGTACATCGACGTTCTTGATGCAGTCCTGGGCGAGCCGCGCGGCGGGTCCACCGATCGATCCGAGGTAGAAGCCGCCGTGCTTCTCGCACGCCCTCGTGACGAGCTTGGAGCGGTTGCCCTTGGC
>JBFJXA010000081.1:0-9562 GCA_041623375.1 Gammaproteobacteria bacterium
CGCCAAGCCCGCCGCGGCACCGATGCCACTCGAGCTCGCATTTACCGTGCTGCCGGCGAACCGTTTCGATATCGAAGGTCGTCTCGGCACGAGCCGCCGGTTCGCGTTGAGTTTTCAAAGCGCCGACTCGGGGCTGGCGGGTCGTCGAGGCAGTGTCCGGCTCGACGGCACCTACCCATTGTTGCCGCCCGACGACGGGCTCGACATCGAGGGAAACGTGAGCGAGCTGCAGCTCGACGGCTGGCTCGGGCTGTTACGCGGGCAGGAATTGCTCGGCCGCGACGAACCGATTCTCTCGCGGCTCGACCTCGACATCGCGGACATGACTGCGTTCGGTCAGCGCCTCGGTGCGACGACGTTCGCCGTGCGCCAGGGTCGCGACGAATGGCTCATCGAGCTCGATAGTGAGTCGGTCGCAGGCCATATTGTCGTCCCATTCGAGGTTCGCGATCGGCCACAGGTCGTCGCCGACATGCAACGCCTGCATCTGACGTTCACGGACGAGGCGTCGGCCCGACAGATCGATCCTCGCGATCTGCCCGGACTGCTCGTCAACGCCAGCGATTTCTCCGTAGGGCAGAGAAATTTCGGTCGCTTCAGCGCCAACGTTCAGTCGGATCCGTTGGGCTTGCGCCTCGTATCGTACGATTCGGTCAGTGACAGCTTCGCTGTCGAGGGCAGCGGCAGCTGGCTCTCGGGACCCGAAGGATCGACGACGCGGTTTGCTTTCAGCATGCTCAGCACCGACGTCGGCATGACGCTCGCGGATCTGGGGTTGCAGCCGATCGTCGAGGCCGACGAGCTGCAGGTCACGGCGAGCGTCAATTGGCCGGGCGGCCCGTCTGGACGCTGGCAGCAAGGCATCAGCGGCGATCTGAGTCTGCGCATCGAGCAGGGCAGCATGATCAATCTCGAGCCCGGTGCCGGGCGCATGTGGGGCCTGCTGAGTTTCTCAGCCCTGCCGAGACGCCTCGCGCTCGACTTCCGTGACGTTTTCAATCGAGGTCTCGTTTTCGACGAGGTCGCGGGCGACTTCGTGCTCGTTGACGGTAACGCGTATACCGATAACCTGCTGCTGACCGGGCCCGTCGCAGATATCGGGGTGGTCGGCAGAACGGGCCTGCGCAATGAGGACTACCAGCAGCAAGCTGTCGTGACGGCGGAGCCCGGGAAAGTGCTGCCGACGATGGGTTTTCTCGCCGGTCCCGGCGTCGGCGCCGCCTTACTGCTGTTCACTCAGATCTTCAAGGAGCCGCTGAAAGGCATCGGCCGTGCTTCTTACTGCGTGACGGGCAGCTGGGAGGCGCCCGTGGTCGAGCGCCTGACGCCGCAGCAGCTCCAGGCGGGCTATCTGTGTGCCGACCTCCCGCCGAGCGCGGCAACGGCCGCAGATTACTGAAATCCGATGACTAAAGTTCGCGTCGCCGCCGTGCAGATGACGAGCGGCACTGACGTAGAGGCCAACCTCAATGCGGCCGCGCAGCTGCTCGCCACAGCGGCTGCCAGCGGTGCCGAGCTCGCCGTTCTGCCGGAGAACTTTGCGTATCTCGCCGCCGATGAAACCGGCCGGCTCGCGATCGCGGAGTCGCCCGACGGGGGTCCCGTGCAATCGTTCCTCGCCGAGCAGGCTCGGAAACATGCGCTATGGCTCATCGGTGGCACGACACCGATCCGCGGGGCAGAGAACGACCGCGCGTACTCCGCTTCGCTGCTCTACGATTCCGACGGCGAGCGCCGGGCGCGTTACGACAAGATTCATTTGTTCGACGTCGGCGTGCCGGGTGCCGACGAGAGCTATCGAGAATCGGCCACCGCGATTCCAGGTAGCGTACCCGTCAGTTATACAGCACCGTTTGGCCGCATCGGCCTGGCCGTATGCTACGACTTGCGCTTCCCTGCGCTGTTCGACCGCCTCGGCAGGCTCGGCCTCGACATTTTGTCGCTGCCGGCGGCGTTCACCGTACCGACCGGCGAGGCCCACTGGCATGTCCTGTTGCGTGCGCGCGCCATCGAGTCCCTCTGCTACGTCGTCGCGGCTGCGCAATGCGGAGAGCACGCGGGTGGACGGAGAACCTTCGGGCACTCGCTGATCGTCGGGCCGTGGGGTGACGTGCTTGCCGAGCGTGCTGCGGACCCTGGCGTGGTAACGGCCGATCTCGATATCATGCGCCTCGAAAGCCTGCGCGCACGATTTCCGGTGCTCGAGCATCGCCGCAGCTTCGACCGCCCAGATTCAACCGCCGACAAGGGCAAAGAGATCCGTCAATCATGAACGATCAAACCGACGCTGCGCAGTCGATCGACAGGATCGATCTCGTCGAGCGGCAGATGCTCGCCCCGGTCGGCTTCAGCCTCGAGACCCTCGACGGCGCGCTCGGTCAGCTCATGGCTCGGGGTCTCGACTACGCAGATCTGTATTTTCAGTCCACACGCTACGAGAGCTGGACCGTCGAGGACGGGATCGTCAAGGAGGGCGTGCACAGTCTGGATCAGGGTGTTGGCGTGCGCGCCAACGCCGGAGAGAAGACCGGCTTTGCTTACTCCGATCAGCTCGACGCAGTGGCGTTGGCCGATGCCGTCGATGCGGCCCGAGGTATCTGCCGTCTGGGCGGAGACGGGCGTTTCAAGGTTCCGCAGAAGGCGACGAGCGCCGAGCTCTATCCGGCAATCGACCCGTCATCGAGCTTGAGCGATGCCGACAAGGTCGCGCTGCTGACCGAGCTCGATCGGCAGACGCGTGCGCTGGACGAGCGCATCGTCCAGGTCATCGCGAGCCTCGCCTGCGTACACGAGATGATCCTCGTGCACGGCACGGATGGATCGCTCGCTGCCGATGTCCGTCCGCTCGTACGTCTCAACGTCTCGGTCATCATCGAGAGCGGGCAACGCCGCGAGCAGGGATACGCCGGCGGCGGTGGGCGCGGCGACCTCGCGCTCGTCGCCACGCCGGACAAGGCAATCGAGATCGCGCGCGAGGCCGTGCGCCAGGCGGACATCAATATGGATGCGGTACCCGCGCCCGCAGGCACGATGCCCGTCGTGCTCGGGCCGGGCTGGCCCGGCGTGCTGCTGCATGAAGCCATCGGCCACGGTCTCGAAGGCGACTTCAATCGCAAGAAGACCTCGGTATTCGCCAATCGGCTCGGCGAGCGCGTCGCCACGTCGCAGTGCACGGTCGTCGACGACGGCACGCTCGTGGGACGGCGCGGGTCGCTGAGTGTCGATGACGAGGGTACGCCGACGAGCTGCACGACACTCATCGAGAAAGGCATGTTGCGCGGGTATATGCAGGACAAGCTCAACGCCAGGCTCATGAAGACGCGCTCGACCGGCAACGGGCGGCGGGAGTCTTTTGCGCACGTGCCGATGCCGCGCATGACGAATACCTACATGTTACCGGGTGACTATGCACCCGAGGAGATCATCGCCTCGGTGGAGAAGGGCATATTCGCGCCGAACTTCGGCGGCGGTCAGGTCGATATCACCTCCGGGAAATTCGTGTTCTCTGCGAGCGAGGCCTACCTCATCGAAAACGGCAAGGTGACTGCCCCGGTAAAGGGCGCGATGCTGATCGGCAGCGGTGCGGAGGTGCTGACGCGCGTGTCGATGGTTGGGTCGGATCTGGAGCTCGATCGAGGCGTCGGTGTTTGCGGCAAGGACGGCCAGTCCGTTCCCGTCGGCGTGGGTCAACCCACACTGAAAATCGACGCGCTGACCGTCGGCGGCACCCAAGCCTAGCCGGCCTATCTCGCCGGGTGCATCCTGCGCTCTCAGCTGAAGTTGGTCGGCGGGCGGCTTCGGATGACGCTGTTGGCTCGAGCATTCAGAACAGTTACGTTAAATCTATCGTGGGCTTCGTGTGAAACAATTCCTCGCGTTCTGACGCGCTGTCGCTTAGCCTGTTGCAAACTCGAAGGAAGTCGTCATGAGTCTCGATAGCACACAGCGAAATGCCATACCGCCGAAGCTGCTGTTCGATCCGTCCGAGGACTGGATGCGGGTAGGCAAGCCGGACGAGCCCGATCTCAGCGTGGACGGTCTGGGCCACTCGTCCCTGCTCGAACGCGTGCTCAAGATTATCGGAAGGCGCAAGGCCGCCTGATTCCACCGTGCTGGCGCCGCTGCGGATTGTGCAGGCCCGCCGGACCGCTGTCCCGCGCGCGCGTTGTGGTAGATTGTCAGGCGTAGCGCCGCCAGATTAAGTCGCGCAGACGGAGCCGCCGCATGTGGCTGTCGAAGCCGGTTTACGAGTCCTTACCGTACTACTACATGGCCCTCGGCTTCGTCGCTCTCTTGGCCAGCCTCCAGATCGAGCGCTGGTATTGGTCGGAGCTCTTCGGCCTGGGCGGTTTCTTGAGTCTCGTAGGCGGTCTCGTGCTATGGCTCAAGCGGCGCGCCTACCGGCGCAGCCGCAGCCGCCACCGCATCGAAGATCAAGCCTGAGAGTCGGCCTCCTCCGGACGTCGTCGCGAGTCGGTGTCGTCGACAGAGGCCACGCGGGACGGGCGTCGATTGCGGTAAATGAGCTTGTGCTCGCCGAGCTGTATCTCGTCTGCGTCTGCCAGCAGATGCCGTTTGATGCGGCGTGCGCCGAGAAACATGCCGTTCGTGCTGTTGAGGTCCTCGATCATGGATTGCTGCAAATCCGTCACGATTTGCGCATGATGACGACTGACGAATTTGCTCCTGATCTGCAGGTCGTTGTCCGGTGTTCTGCCGATCACGTAGCGTCCCGGCCGTAGCTCGATTTCACTGACGAGCTCATCGGCGAGATACAGCTCGAGCGTCGCGAGCGGCGTGTTCGCGAGCTCGTGCCGGCCCGTGGGGATGGCCGCTGATTCGCGGTCGCGTAAACGCTGCTCGTACTCTGTCCACTGCAGCTCCTCGACAGCCGTGCGAATCACGTCTTCGTCGACGCGCGTGTGCTCATCCGCGTATGCGCAGAGTAGGGCGGTATCGCAGAGAATGTTGATGAGCCGTGGCACACCGCCCGAATAGACAAACACGAGTCGCAGCGCCTCTGGCGTAAAGATCTCCCGGTCTTCTGCCCCCGCAATATTGAGGCGATGCAGAATGTAATCCTTCGTTTCCGCTCTGGAGAGACGGCCGAGGTGGAAGCGCAATCTGACTCGTTGTGAAAGCTGCTCGAGCCGATTCGAATCTAACGTGTCGCCGAGCTCGGGCTGACCCGCGATGATGATGCGCAGCACTTTCTCTTTCTTCGTCTCGATGCCGGACAACAGGCGGATCTCCTCGAGCACCTTCTTCGACAGATTTTGCGCTTCATCGACGACGAGAAGAACCTTTTTGCCTTGCGAATATTGTTCGACGAGAAACTCCTTGATCATCGCCAGGAGCTCGACCTTGGCTTTTTTGAATGGCTCGAATCCGAATTCGACGAGCACGGCCTGCAGAAACTCGACCGGAGATAGCTGCGTCTGCGAGATAACCGCCAGCGTCACATCGGCTGGAAGCTCATCGAGGAAGCATTCGATCAGCGTCGTTTTGCCGGAACCGATTTCGCCCGTGAGCACGACGAAGCCGTCAGAGAGCCAGATCGTCGACTCCATGTATGCCTTGGCGCGGGCATGCTGCTTGCTCGCAAACAGGAACTGCGGATCGGGCGTCAGTCTGAACGGTGGCTCTGTAAGCCCAAACAGCTCACAGTAGGCTTGGCCTGTCGTCGTCTGCTCCATAAAGATGCAAGCCTAATACAGTCGGGCGCCAGATACGACAAAGGCTGTCGCTGTCATGGTCATGAGATGACGCTGCGAAGTGTCGAAGCACGTTCGAGCACGGTCGCCGGGTCGTCTGCGACCAGCGTGCAATGGCCGACCTTGCGTAACGGGCGAGGCGATTTGCCGTAGTCATGCAGGTGCAGGCCCGGGAATCGCAAGAGCGCCCGGCGGTCCGGAATATTACCGAGCAGGTTGATCATGTAGGCATGACCGACAGCCTTCGTAGAGCCCAACGGTAGACCGAGAACGGCACGCATGTGGTTCTCGAATTGACTCGTTTCGGCGCCTTCGATCGTCCAGTGACCGGAGTTGTGCACTCGGGGTGCGATCTCGTTGGCGATCAGGCGTCCGTTGGCGACAAAAAACTCGACGGTGAGGACCCCGCAATAATCGCAACGCTGCAAAATGGCGTCGAGGCAATTTTCTGCCTCGCGTTGAAGATTTTCGTCAGCGTACGGCGCGGTCGTGAAGCGAAGTATGCCGTCGTCGTGCACGTTCTCGGAGAGCGGGTAGAAAGCCACCGACGTGTCTGCGCTGCGCACGCCGATCAGAGAAACCTCCCGCTCGAATTCGATCCAGGCTTCGGCGATAGCAGGCACGCTGCCCAGATCGCGCCAGGCCGGTTCCAGATCTTCATCTGCATGGACGAGGCGTTGGCCGCGTCCGTCGTAGCCGAGTCTGCGGGCCTTGAGAACGACGGGCCACCCGAGCTGTGTGCCGATGGCTGCGAGATCGGCGCTGCGATCGACGATCACGTAGGGTGCCGTATCGATGCCGATAGCTTCGAAGAGCCGCTTCTCGTCGAGACGATCCTGAGCGACGGCCAACGCAGCGGGCGGCGGGTAGATCGGTGTCGTCGAACGGGCGGCCGCGAGCGCCTCGACAGGCACGTTCTCGATGTCGAACGTCACCACATCCACTTTCGCGGCGAGCTCGCCGATACAGGAAGCATCGTCGATCGCCCCGATGAGCACAGGGCCCACTTGACCGCCCGAGGAATCTGCGTCCGGGTCGAGAAAAAGACTGCGTATTCCGAGCCGATACCCCGCGAGGGCGAGCATACGGCCGAGCTGACCGGCGCCGACGATCCCCACCCTCATCCGTGACAGGTTCCGTTCAGCCGCCGCGCGGATCGGGGTTGTCGAGGACGTTTTGTGTCTGCTCTTCGCGATGCCGGGACAGTGCCTCGGCGACCTCCGGATACTTGTTGGCGAGAATGGCGGCTGCGAGCAACGCAGCGTTGATCGCGCCGGCCCGGCCGATCGCGAGCGTGCCGACCGGTATGCCCGCGGGCATCTGCGCGATCGAAAGCAGCGAGTCCATGCCCTTGAGCGCTTTGGACTCGACGGGCACGCCGAGCACGGGCAACCGGGTCTTTGCGGCTGCCATTCCGGGTAAATGCGCAGCTCCGCCGGCGCCGGCGATCAGCACTTCCAGGCCGCGTTTCTGCGCGCTGCCAGCATACTCGAACAGCAGATCGGGCGTCCGATGGGCGGAGACGATCCGAACCTCATGCTCGATGCCCAGCGCGTTCAGGGTTGCATCTGCATGGCGCATCGTTTCCCAGTCAGACTGCGATCCCATGATGATGCCGACGAGAGCTTGCTTCATCTCGTTATTCTAACGCAGGTAGAATGCCCAACTCATCCGCGAGGGATCGATTCCATGGACGTTGACGAAGCGCGAGAAACGCTTCTCGAGACTACTGGTGATGTAGTGAAGCTCGCCCGCCAGTTGGGCGCTGATCAGGCCGAAGCTGGAGCGAGTTTCGAGGAAGGACTTTCGGTGACGGCGCGCCTCGGCGAGCTCGAATCCGTCGAGCGACAGCGCGATCGTGGTCTTGCCGTGACGGTATTTCAGGCGCACCGCAAGGGCAGCGCGAGCACGGCGGATTTTTCGCCGGCGTCTGTCGAGGAAACCGTTCGTAAGGCGCTGAGTATCGCGAGCTTCACTGCGCCGGATGTCTACGCGGGCCTGGCCGATTCCGAACGCATGGCGTACGACTACCCGGATCTGAAGCTGAATCATCCGTGGGTGCTCGATGTGGCGGCGGCAGAGACGCTGGCGCTCGAAGCCGAAGATGCCGCGCGTGCGCTCGACGCAAAAATTACGAACTCCGAAGGCGCGAGCGTTTCGACGGGCCAAAGCGTCCACGCATACGCGAACAGTCACGGCTTCGCTGGCGCCTATGCCACAACGAGCCACTCGATCAGTTGCAGCGTTATCGCAGAAGAGAATGGCGCACTCGAGCGCGACTATTGGTTCACGATAGCGCGCAACCGCGCCGAGCTCGATGCGCCCAGCCAGATCGGCACGGAAGCTGCTCGGCGTGCCGTGCGCCGTCTCGGCGCGCGTCAGATCGCGACGACGCGACTGCCCGTGCTGTACCCAGCCCATCTCGCGCGTGGCCTGTTCGGGCACCTCATCGCCGGTATTCGCGGCACGAGCCAATACCGAAAAGCGACGTTTCTGCTCGGTGCGTGCGGCCAGCAGATTTTCTCCGATATCGTGAACGTGAACGAGGAGCCGTTGCAGCCCGGCGCGATCGGAAGCGCGCCATACGATAACGAAGGTGTTGCAACGCGGCCGCGTCGGCTCGTCGCCGACGGTGTCCTACAGGGTTACGTGCTGTCGAGCTATTCGGCTCGCCGGCTCGAGCTCGAGACAACCGGCAACGCGGGCGGCGTGCACAATCTCATCGTCGCGCCGACCGTAGACTCCCTGCAGTCGCTTCTCGACGCTCATCCGCGAATGTTTCTCGTGAATGAGCTCCTCGGCCAGGGCGTCAATACCGTCACGGGGGATTATTCACGTGGTGCAGCCGGCTTTCTCGTGGAGAACGGCGAAATCGCTCATCCCGTTCACGAGGTCACGATTGCCGGTAATCTCGCCGACATGTTCAAACGAATTACGGCGATCGGCCCGGACATCGATAGACGCGGCTCGATCTGCAGCGGCTCGGTGCTCGTCGACGAGCTCACGATCGCGGGCACGTAAGGCGGATCGGCGGGGTCAGGCCGAGGCTTCGGCGCTGTCGGCTTGCGCATTCTCGCGGGCCTCGGCCTCGCTGACGAGATCTGCCAGCGATTTCTCGCCGAGGGCGCTCTCTATCGACGTATCGATGCGACCGCAGACGGCGTCGACCGTCTCGCCCCAGGCGACGCTTGCCGCACCGCGCACGTCCGTCGTCGAGCCACGCACGGCATCCATGATCTCGGTGAGCTCGATTCGGCGCAGGGCGCGATTGGGCACGAGACGTTGATCGGTCGTCTCCGTCAACAATTTCGCGTCCATGAGCGCATCGACAATCGGCTCGATGTAGTGGCACGGAAGTCCGATCTTCGCGGCGAGGCTCGGCGCACGCCAGCCGTGGCCAGGCCGATCGAAGTCGGTAGCGATGAGCAACATGATGCTCATGGCAAGCCGCTCACGGAGCTGGTTCGAAACCATCGGTGTGCGCCGCCCGAATCTCAAGTGATCCGGGTTTTGGTGGTAGAACGTGAACTGTGCGCCGAGCAGCAGGATCAACCAGGAGACGTAAAGCCACAGCATTGCGACGATCACGATCGCAAAGCCGGCGTAGATCGCCTCGGTGCGGGTCGCGCCGGCGACGAATTGCGCAAAGAGCTTGCCGATCACGGCCCAGCTACCGCCGGCGAGCACGCCGCCGAGCAGCGCGCTGCGAAGCCTGACGGACGTGTTGGGGATGAACGCATACAAGAACGTGAACGCCCCGATCACGAGTAAATAGGGCATCGCCTGGGTCAGCATGACGATCAGGCTGCCTAGCGGCGCCACTTCCTGAAGACGCGCGACCAGAGCCG
>JBFJXA010000082.1:0-9504 GCA_041623375.1 Gammaproteobacteria bacterium
GCCCATACGGCCGGACTCGAGTGGGCGAAACGCGCTCCGCGCGATCGCGCCGAGATTCTGCGCAAGAGCTGGGAGCTGCTCACGGCGCGCCAGGACGAGATCACCGAGTACATCATTCGCGAGAACGGCAAGGCGATGCCCGACGCGCGCGGCGAGACGGCCTATGCGCTCGAATTTTTCCGCTGGTATTCAGAGGAGACCGTACGCAACTACGGCGAGATCCTGACCGCGCCGAGCGGCGATAAGCGCATCGTCGTGATTCGCCAGCCCATCGGCGTCAGCGTGCTCGTGACGCCGTGGAATTATCCCGCGGCCATGGCGACGCGCAAGATCGCCCCGGCGCTCGGCGCAGGCTGTCCCGTGATTTTGAAGCCCGCATCGGACACGCCGTTGACGGCGTTGCTGATCGCCGAGATTCTCGCCGAGGCCGGCGTGCCGGACGGCGTCGTCAACGTCGTGCCGTCGCGGCGCTCGGGCGAGGTCGTCGGCGCAATGCTGCATCACCCGCTCGTGCGCAAACTCTCGTTCACGGGCTCGACCGAGGTCGGCCGTGCGCTGCTCAAGGAGGCCGCCGACTGCGTCTTGAATACGTCCATGGAGCTCGGCGGCAACGCGCCTTTCCTGGTCTTCGACGATGCGGATATCGATGCAGCCGTCGCCGGGGCGTTGGTTGCGAAGATGCGCAACGGCGGCGAGGCCTGCACGGCGGCCAATCGGTTCTATGTGCACGAGCGCGTTGCGGATGAGTTCACGCAGAAATTCTCCGCCGCGATGCAGGCCATGAAGGTCGGCTCGGGGCTCGACCCGGAGGTGGAGCTCGGGCCGATGGTGAACAAGTGGGCCATCGAAGACATCGACCGTCTCGTGCAGGATGCGACGAGCAAAGGCTCGCAGGTCGTCACGGGCGGCGCGCCGATCGAGGGGACGGGCTTTTTCTACCCGCCCACCGTGCTCAGCTGCGTGCCGAAGGAGAGCAACATGCTCAAAGAGGAGATCTTTGGGCCCGTTGCGCCGATCGTCACGTTCTCGGACGACGACGAGGCCATCGCCGCAGCCAACGATACCGAGTACGGCCTGATCGCATATCTATTTTCGGGCAATCTCGGTCGTGGCATGGCCGTCGCCGAGCGGATCGATGCGGGTATGGTCGGCGTCAATCGCGGGCTCGTCTCGGACCCGGCCGCACCGTTCGGCGGCGTCAAGCAGAGCGGCCTCGGGCGCGAAGGCTCGCATGACGGACTCCATGAATACATGGAGAAGAAATACATCGGCGTGGAGTGGTAGCGGCGAGCCGTCTACGGCGCATCCGCCGGGGGCGCCGTGGAGCCGCGCACGATGAGCTCGGGCGCGAGCCGCAGCTCCTCGGCGGGCACAGCCGGGTCCTCGATAACTCGCAGCAGCAGCTCCGCAGCCTTCACGCCGAGCGCATCGTGCGCAATGCGCAACGTCGTCAGCGGCGGGTTCATGCGATCGACGTAGGGCATGTCGTTGAATCCCGTGATCGAGACGTCCTGCGGACAGCGCAAACCCCGCGCTCCGAGCGCATCGTAGCAACCGAGCGCGAGCAGATCGTTGGCCGTGAGCACCGCCGTGAACGGACGGCCCGCGTCGAGCAGGCCGTTCAATGCATCCTCCCCGGCAGCCTCGGAGAACGCCGTCGCGTTGATCACGAGCGCATCGTCGAGCTCTAGCCCGAGCTTCTTGGCATTCTCGAGTAGCGCGTGATAGCGGGCGTAGCCCGTCGAGGTGCTCTGGGGGCCGCCGATGTAAGCGATGCGCGTGTGGCCGAGCGCAACCAAATGCGCGAGCGCGAGCTCGATGCCGAGCTCGTCGTCATTGACGACGGCCGGCACGTGGTGACGGCTCACGGTGCGGTTCACGAGCACGACCGGTATGCCCTGCTCGACGCAGGCATCGACGACAGGGTCGCGGCGCGTGGCCGTGGCCAGAATGAGACCGTCAATATCGCGCGCGCGCAGGTTCTCGATGATCTCGCCCTCGCCGTGCTCACGGCTGCCGGTGTCGGCGAGAATTGCGATGTAGCCTGCATCCTCGAGCGTGCCTTCGGCGCTGCGCACGATCGGTGGAAACACGGGGTTCGTGAGATCCGGGATCATGATGCCGACCGTGAACGTCTTGCGCGTGCGCAGGCCCGAGGCGAGCGGGTTACGCCGGTAGCCGACCTCGTTGGCGATACGCAGAACCTGCTCGGCCAGGGCTTCGGACACCATCGAGCGCGTCGCCGGGTTCAACACCCGCGATACGGTCGACGGGTGCACGCCCGCAATCCGGGCTATGTCTTTGATATTCGAGCGGGTCTTCACGGTTTTCTCGTCGCCACCATCGATCGGTGCACGGTTGCAAAGCGGCATCTACCCAGGTAGGGTATGCAAACGATTGCATTGTGTCAAAACAAGGATTTGGAGCAAGACTCGTGGCAAGTTCTAACGCTAATTTGAGTGGTCAGACCGTCGGCTGGATCGGCGCGGGCCGCATGGGTTTTTCGATGGCTAAGCGTTTACTCGACGCCGGCGCCGACGTGTCGATCTACAACCGCACGCGCAGCAAGGCCGAGCCGTTAGCCGAGTCCGGCGGCAAGATCGTCGATACGCCCAAGGATCTCTGCGACCGCGACATTGTTTTCACGATGGTTTCGGCATCGAAGGATCTTCTCCAGGTCGCCTTCGGCGACAACGGTGTCCTGACCGGCGACAAAAAGCCGAAGCTGCTCATCGATTGCTCGAGCGTGTCCGAAGAAGCGTCTGCCGAGGCGCGCGCGCGTGCGGCCGAGCTCGGTGTCGAGATGCTCGCCGCGCCCGTGAGCGGCAACGCGAAGGTCATCCAGGCCGGCAAGCTCACGATCGTGGCGTCGGGGCCGAAGGCATCGTTCGACATGGCCGAGCCCTATCTCGACGCGATCGGTATCGGCTCGACCTATGTCGGCGAGGGCGAGCTCGCGCGTATGGTCAAGATCTGCCATAACCTCATGCTCGGCGTCGTGACTCAGTGCATGGCCGAGATCGTCGTGCTCGCGAACAAGGGCGGCGTGCCGCGCCATGCGATGCTCGATTTTCTCAACAAGAGCGTCATGGGCTCGATGTTTACGCGCTATAAGACACCCGCGTTCGTCAATCTCGGCATGGCGCCGACGTTCACGCCCGAGCTGTTGCGCAAGGATCTCGATCTCGGTCTCACGGCCGGCGAAAAGCTCGGCGTGCCGCTACCCGTGATCGAGCTTACGCGCGCGCTCGTCGATGCTACCGTCACGCCCGAATACGAAGGTCAGGATTTCGCCGTGCTGCTATTCGAGCAGGCGAAAAAATCGGGACTCGAGCTCGAGCCCGAGAACGTCGAGGTCGGCACGGGACTCTAGCGCCGCGCGTTTCCTCTGCCAAATTTTAGGGTCAGACCCCATTTCGCTGAATTGGGGTCAGACCCCAATTCTCCGCAAGTCTCCGGGACGCCTTCCGCCTGCGAACGCATCGTTTGCCGTAAAAAATAGGGTCAGACCCCATTTCGCTGAATTAGGGTCAGACCCCATTTTTCGGAGACCTCAATTTTCCGGGACACCCGCTGCCTGCGGGCGTGCAGATTGCTGTAAGCTTGCGGGCGACGCCATAGCAGCCGACGCTGTTGCTGAAGCCAGCGCTTCCGGTCGATCGATCGATGTTCATGCCCTCTGAGCGCGTCGTCGCCGAGGAGCGTGCCATGGACGGCCTAAAGCGACGAGGCGCCGATTCGAGCCAAGCCATGGACGGCGCGGCGAAATTAAGCGATCAGAGGGCATGGACGTCGATCGCCCGCAGGAGACGCCGCTGAGCTCGAACGACAATAACAACGGCTATCGGCGTCCTCGCTTGGGGCTCATCGCAGTCGCGGGTCCGGGCCTGTTGCTCGCGGCGACGGGCGTCGGCGGCGGTGATCTCGCCACGGCCAGCATCGCCGGCAGCCTGCTAGGACCGGCCATTCTCTGGGCCGTGCTCGTCGGCGCATTCCTGAAATTCGTCGTGACCGAAGGCCTCGCGCGTTGGCAGCTCGCAACGGGCGAAACGTTTCTCGAGGGTGTTGCGCACCGCTTTGGCCCTGCGACGATCATCGTGTTCCTGCCGTACCTGTTCCTTTGGACATTCTTCGTCGGCTCGGCACAGATGAGCGCATGCGGTATAGCGCTGCACGCAATCTTTCCGATCTTCGAAAGCCCCGAGCAAGGCAAGATCGTGTTCGGTATCGGCTCGAGCATCATCGGCATCGGACTCGTGCTCAAGGGCGGCTATCAGCTGTTCGAGAAGATCATGCGCGTGTGCATCGGCATCATGTTCGTGACGACCGTGCTCACGGCGTTTCGGCTCTGGCCAGGGACGGGCGCCGTGCTCACGGGTCTGTTCGTGCCCCGCATTCCGGATATCAGCGGCGAGGGCCTGAGGTGGACGGTTGCGCTCATCGGCGGTATCGGCGGCACGCTGACGATTCTCGGCTACGGCTACTGGTTGCGGGAGGAGGGCCGTACGGACAGCAGAGACATCGGGTTCTGCCGCGTCGACGTCGGCGTCGGCTATACAATGACGGCGATTTTCGGTCTTGCTATGGTCATCGTGGGCAGCACGATCCAGATCGAAGGCCAGGGAACGACACTGCTCGTGACGCTGTCGGATCGGCTCGGCGAGCTCATCGGGCCCGTTGGCAAATGGCTGTTCCTCATCGGTGCTTTCGGCGCGGTCTTCAGCAGCCTGCTCGGCGTTTGGCAATCCGTGCCCTACCTGTTCGCCGACTGCTGGGGGCTGATACGCGAGCGGGCGAAACACACCGAGGGCGAGCCGATACCTGTGGATACGGGGGCGACCCCCTACCGCACGTATCTCGCGATCATAGGTATCGTGCCGATGATCGGCCTGTTCTTCAGCTTCCGCGAGATTCAGTTGCTCTACACGGTCACGGGCGCGATGTTTTTCCCGTTCCTGGCGCTTGCGCTATTGATCATGAACGGCAGGGCGGACTGGGTCGGTGAAGCCCACAAGAACAAGCTCGGTGGTTCATTGACGCTAGTCGCCGTGCTCGCGTTCTTCAGCTGGGTTGCGTTGACGACAGTGCTATAGCTTCCGTATCCGAGCGCGCAAGCCGGTAAGCACCCACCTCGAGATGTTCTACGAGCCGAAAAATCCGCACGGCCTGCCGCATAACCCGCTGTACGCGTGCGTCGTACCGCGGCCGATCGGCTGGATCTCGTCGCTGAGCGCGGATGGGCACGTGAACCTCGCACCGTTCAGCTTTTTCAACGCCGTCAGCATGTCTCCGCCGATGGTGATGTTCTGCAACAACGGCAGTCACGTCGGCGGTGGGACAAAAGACAGTGGGAATAATGCCGAGTCGCTCGGAGAGTTCGTCTTCAATATGGCGACCTGGGATCTCAGAGAGCCGATGAATCTGAGTTCCGCTGCGTTGCCCCGCGATGCGGACGAATTCGACTTTGCAGGTTTGACGAAAGCCGAGTCGCGGATCGTCGAGCCGCCGCGCGTTGCCGAATCGCCGATCGCGTTCGAGTGCCGCACGTGGAAGGTTGTCGAGTTGCCGCCGCAAACCGACGGCGCCCGCAACACGATGATTCTCGGCGAAGTCGTCGGTGTCCACATTGCCGACGAGGCCCTGACGGACGGCCGGGTCGATGTCGCGCGCATCAGACCGATCGCGCGGCTCGGTTATGCCGACTATGCCGTCATCGACGAGGTGTTCTCGATGACGCGGCCGCAAAGCCCGACTCGATAGCCGATTAGTCCCACGTTCAACCGCCGCCACGCACGGCTACTGGCAGTCGATCAGATTTGCGATCCAGCTGCGGATGAGCGCGACACCGTCCGTATCCACGACGGTCGATCCGAGCGGCGGCATTGCGTTGGCGTCACGCCGGTTCATCCGTGCGAGCAGCACGGAGCTGTCCGGATCGCCCGGCGCAATGATGCGCGCAGCGGCGCCTAGGCCGAGGTCCCCTGCTTGCGGGGCCGCGTCACAGGCGGCCGTGTTGTCGAGGCTCGTCTGAAATCGTAAGTCGATCGTGCTCGGCGTGGGGCCGTTCGGACGATGGCACTGAGCGCAGTTGGTATGCAGATAGGCGCGAGCGCGATTCTCGAGCGGCGCACTCGCGTCACTCGGCGTTGTTAGCGCCGGAATCGCTGCGGGTGAGCCGACCGATGTGCCGAACAACCCGATCTGATCTAGCGTAAGCAGCTGGTTGGCCGTCCGACCCGTCGCCGCATACGTGAAGTCACGGTTGAGCTGGGCATCCTCCAGGCCGAGCGCGAAGCCCGCGGCTGCTGTGTGGCAACCGAGACAATCGTTTTCGCTGGGGAAAATCCAGTTCTGTGTACCGAGATCGACAACCTTTCCGCCCTGAACGAGTGCGGCATCCGTCTGCTGAGCGTTCCACTCATAAGTGTATCCCGCCCATTCACCACCCGCGTGCCGCATGAGCAAACGTGTCTCGATCAACGTGTTGTTCAGACGGAAGTGCTTCATGAGAACGCTTCCGGGTCGGAACACGAAGTCCCCGTCACCGAGACGGTCCATCATCGTGCCGTCCGGGATTGCAAGCCAGCGTTGTTTGTCGGCGCCGTCCGACCAGAACGGCGCGGATAGCTCGTAGGCAATCAGGCCGTTCGCCGGCTGGCTCGGGGACTGCGCGCTCACGCAACCGGTCGCCGACAACTGCGTGGGCACAGGCGTCGATGGTGGGCCGCCGCCTCCGTCGACGATCTGGTACAGCGCGGCACCGACGATATCCACGACATAGAGCTCGCCGTCGTTGTCCTGGCCGAATCCGGCAATAGAGGACGTCGTATCCAGCAGCTCCTCGTCTATCCATCCGCCGGCGCCATCGTCGGTCAAGCGCCAAACTCGGCCGCTGCCGTAGTCCGCAAAGACGTAGTCGCCAACTAGCGCCGGCAGCGCCAAGCCGCGATAAACGTGACCGCCCGTGACGGATGTGCCCTCGGAGCGCGGATAGTCGTGCACGGGGTCGATCAAGCTAGTTACCGAGCCGCAGCTCGGGGCCTGGGTGCCTGGAAACGCAATCAGGCCTTCGCGACAGTCCCATCCGTAGTTGCCGCCGAGCTGTACGATATCGATCTCCTCGCGCGTGCTCTGGCCGACATCGCCCACCCAGATCTCGCCGGTCGCCGAATCGATACTCCAGCTCCAAGGGTTACGCAGGCCCCACGCGTAAATCTCCGGGCAGTCTTGCGTGCCCGAGTGGTCAGCCGGGCACATCGGATTGCCCGCGAAGGGGTTGGTGTTCGGAATGGCATAAGGATTGGCACCATCGACGTCGATACGGAGAAATGCGCCGAGCAGATTCGTCGTGTCCTGCGCGCGGCTGTTCGGGTCCCCGCCCGAGCCGCCGTCACCGAGTCCGATGTAGAGATAATTGTCACTGCCGAAGGCGATGTTGCCACCGTTGTGATTCTCGAAGTCCTGGTTGATCGAGATAATGTCCTGGCGCGAGCCCGGATCGAGCGTCTGTCCGCCGTCCGTGCTCGTAAATCGAGCCACGACCGACACCATCGGCGTGCCTTCGGTCCAGGAAAGGAAGACCTCGCGGTTGTTCGCGTAGTTGGGATGAAAGGCCATGCCGAGAAGACCGCCTTCGTTATTGCTGTTGACGTTGAAGCTTGCGGCGAGATTAATAAAATCACTGTCGAATGCGTTGACGTTCGGCGTGTTCGAGAACGCTCGGACGCGGCCCGGTTTTTCGAGCACGAACCAACGGCTCGAATCATCGGGCGCCTGCAGCATGTCGAGTGGCTGATTCAGCGCTGGCAAGCCGCCGAATACCCGGCGCAAATCGATCGTCGCGCCGGCACCGGAATTCAGAGCGGGCGCGACGCAGCTGAGATTCTGCGGCCGCTGATCGAGCCCGCCGAGCACTGTCGGTCGCGGGTTCGTAGTGCCATTGCTTGACGATCCACCGCATGCCGTTAGCACCGTGACACACAGGACGCCGAATCCGGTCAATCGATACATCGTCGTGTTTCCCACCAATTCGCGACGAGGGCTCAGTTCGATGGTGACATCCTAGCGACGAAATACAACCGAATTTCTGTCGGTGTTCGACGACACTGATTTGACCGGCGACGCGATACCATATGCTGCCCCGATGTTAGACGCGCCTGGTGATCGGGGTGCTTCCTCAAGCTGGGATGCGTTTCGCATGTCCTTGTCATAAAGCTGCGGTATCGTAGGCGTTCTGGCTATAGACCGACCGCGCTGCGAGCGCTCGCGCCGGTCAGTAGGAGGGCTGTCATGTTCGAACGACTCGTACGAAGCTGGTCGCTGATCAAGGGTTCTGCCGTCGTCGTGCGCGACAACAAGTCATTACTACTGTTTCCCGTCGTTTCGGGCCTCGCGACGATCATAGTATTGGTAACCTTCGTGCTACCGCTGTTCCGCGTAGAAAACCTCGACGTAGGTTCATCCCAGGACGAGACGATCGTTTACGCCTGGTTTGCGCTGCTCTATTTCGCGTTGTATTTCGTGAGCATCTTCTTCAACACGGCGCTCGTGAGCGTCGCCTTGCTGCGTCTGAGCGGTACCCCGGCGGGCCTCGGCGACGGCTTCGCGCGCGCCGCGGGGCGCCTGCCGACGATTCTCGGCTATGCGTTGCTCGCTGCCAGCGTCGGTATTCTGCTGCGCATGATCGAGGAGCGCGTCGGCTGGATCGGGCGCATCACGGCGGGCATCCTCGGTGTGACGTGGACCGTTGCGACGTTCCTCGCCGTGCCATGCCTCGCCGCGCGCGATGTCGGGCCGCTCGAGGCGATGTCGGAGAGCGCAAGGCTTCTCAAACAGACGTGGGGTGAGAACATCGCCGGCAACGTCGGCATCAGCTTTGTCTTCACGCTCGGTTACTTCCTCATCATCCTGGGCACGATAGCGCTCATGGCCGCGTCTCCGGCCGGTCAGCCGGAGCTGCTCGCGGGGATCGCCATCGCCGGGATCGTCGTGCTGCTCGCCACCGTCGTCCTGCATTCGACGTTGCAGGGCGTTTACTCGGCGGCCGTGTACTGCTACGCAACGCTCGGCGAGGTTGCAGCGCCGGGACTTTCGACCGAGGCGCTCGGCAAAGCCTTCAAGACGCGTGGCCGCTGACGCGCGAGTGCCTCGCGCCGCTTCGACGTCGGCGGTGCCGACGGAGGTGCCCGCATGAGCACCGATGATCGTCTCGACGCGATCGAGGCGCGGCTCGCGCGTCTCGAGCGGGTAATCGGCGAGACGCAGCCGTCTGCCGCGGCAGCGCAGCCGCACAGCGAGCAGCCGGGCCGGGAGCAAGAAGCCGCCGATCCGTGGGCGGCGTTCGAGACGCAGCGACCACCCCGTAAGGACGGCGCGCGCAGGAGTGCGCCCGCATCTCTGCCCATTACTCAGATTCTCGGCTGGACCGGTGCGACGGCGATCGTATTGGCCATGGCCTATCTGATCAGGCTCGCGCTCGACACAGGCTGGCTGACCCCCGAGCGC
>JBFJXA010000083.1:0-9315 GCA_041623375.1 Gammaproteobacteria bacterium
CTGAAAGCACGTTGGCCTGATCGTAGGCCAGCGTCTCGACATGCTCGTATACCGCGATCGAAATGACCCGCGTCTGGCCTGGGATATTGCCGCCCACCATGAGGACGACACCGAACTCGCCAATCGTGTGCGCGAAGCCGAGCACGATTGCCGTAAGATAACCGCGTAGCGCCAGCGGGCTCGCGACGCGCCAGAACTGCTGTAACCGATTTGCGCCGAGCGTCGCGGCAGCTTCGAGCGGCTCGGGGCCGACGCCTGCGAATGCGGTCTGCAGCGGCTGGACGACGAATGGAAATGAGTAAATGACCGACGCGATGACGAGACCGGCGAACGAAAACGTCAGCGTCGAGCCGGTTAGCTCGACCCAGAAGCTTCCAATTGCCCCGGCGGGCCCGAGAATCACGAGCAGGTAGAAGCCGAGCACGGTCGGTGGCAGCACGAGCGGGAGCGCGACGACCGCCTCGATCACCGGACGCGTGCGCGAACGCGTCCATGCGAGCCACCAGGCCAACGGCGTGCCGATCACGAGCAGCACGATCGTCGTCACGGCGGCGAGCTCGAGGCTGAGCCAGACGGGTCCGAGGTCGATCGATTGCATCGGCTCTATTCCTCGACTATGCCATAGCCGAAGCGCTCAACGATCGCGCGCCCGGGCGTGGCGAGCAGAAAGTCCCGCACGGCCCAGGCAGCAGCGTTATTACGCGCACGCTCGAGAACGATGAGATCCTGGCGTATCGAAGAATAGAGCTCGGCTGGAACCGGTACATAGGCGACGTTCCCGTTGTGCGCAAGCACCTGCGCGAGCGCGACGAGACCCAGTTCGGCGTTCTGAGTCGCCGTCATCGCATACGCTTGCGCAACGCTCTCGCCGCGCACGAGTCGCGACTGCAACGCTTGCCAGAGACCGAGCGCTTCGAGCACCTGCTGCGCCGCGACGCCGTAGGGTGCCAGGCTCGGATTCGCGATGGCTATCCTGCGTATGGCGTCGTCACGCAGCGCGTCGAGTCCATGGACGTCGATGAGCGTGGTATCGCCGCTCAGCAATACGAGTCGGCCGAGCGCGACGGTTGCTCGAGTGCCGGCGATCCCGTGGCCGTTCTCCTCGAGCAGGCGCGGCCGCTCGGCGTCCGCTGCAACGAACACGTCGAACGGCGCGCCGTTGACGATCTGCGCGTAGAGGCCGCCGGTCGAGCCGCTGACGATCGTGATCGAGTGCTCCGTTTCGGCCTCTATGGCCGCGGCGACGGCTTGCATCGGCGCAACGAAGCTCGCGGCGACGGCGACGAGCGCCTCGTCGCCGAGCGCGCCGCGTGCCGAGATGACGCTGAGCGCACAGAGGAGCAATGACATCATTCGAAGCATCGTAGCCTGCCGCCAGAATTCTCGAAATATTCAGTCATATATAGCGGAAACTGTCAACGAAGCGAGGCGGTTGAGCGCGTGGCCCATGGTATTCTGCGATGTTCTCAGGGCGCAGGATAGATCGAAGCATGGCAGGCAGGCGAGTCATCGTAGCGATCACCGGTGCGACGGGCTCCGTCTACGGTGTGCGCATCCTCGAGGCGCTCGCGCGCGTGCCGGACATCGAGTCGCATCTCGTGATCTCGGCGGCAGGCATTCTCAACGCCGCAACCGAGCTCGAGATGCCTCGCGCGGATATAGAGTCGCTGGCCGACGTCGTTCACTCGGACAAGGACATCGGTGCAAGCCTTGCGAGCGGCTCGTTCAGGACTGACGGCATGATCGTCGCGCCGTGCTCGATGAAGACGCTCGCCGCGATCGCGACGGGTTTTGCGGACACGCTCGTCGCACGGGCGGCGGATGTCGTGTTGAAGGAGCGCCGCCGCCTCGTCCTGGTCACGCGCGAGACACCACTGAATCTCGTGCATCTGAGAAATATGGTGACGGTCACCGAAGCGGGCGGGATTATTTTCCCTCCCGTGGCGTCCTTCTACGCTCGGCTCGAGAGCCTCGATGCCATGGTCGAGCAGACGGTCGGCAGGATACTCGACCTGTTCGATATCGACACAGGCGAAGTGCGCCGCTGGAGCGGCATCAAGTCATCCTGATACTGACCGGTCGGCGCCCGAGTGGCTACGGCCGACAGGATGAAGGCAGGTACTGGTCCGGTACAGTCGGTGGCGCATAGATGGCCGTATTACCGCCGCCCGACGTGCCCATCGGCTGCAGGCCTGCCGGCGCCGGCGCAGATCCACAGCGCCAGACGATGCCGAGACTCTGAGTTTCGTACGGCGTCAGGGTTACATTGAGCCCGTTGATAATCGCATTGGCTTCGAAGCCGTACGTGACCGTCAACACGCCGTTGGCGATACTGACGGATTGCACGTACTTGCCGGCCGTATCGGTCGCATTCGCCGTCATGCCTGCTTCGGTTCGATCGAGCGGCGCTTCGCCGTTATTCAGAAACGCATCCATGATCGGCGTCTTGGCGAGCGCCGCCATGTTCAGGCCCTCGGTGACCTGGGCCCGGATCGTGTAGTCCGTATAGGCGGGGATTGCTATTGCAGCGAGTATTCCGATGATCGCAACGACGATCATGAGCTCGATCAGCGTGAATCCCGCCTGTTTTTCTCTATGCATCATTGCGCAACCTGCGTGCCGCTTGCA
The DNA here is from genome assembly GCA_041623375.1 of Gammaproteobacteria bacterium. GTDB lineage: Bacteria > Pseudomonadota > Gammaproteobacteria > Steroidobacterales > Rariloculaceae > JAHEEM01. Next base: position 2,629 of record JBFJXA010000083.1, read on the forward strand.
CGAAGAATCGGCGGCACGATAGCGGACCCACGTCACACTTTCGATGAACCAGTTCTCAAAAGCCGGCCGCCGTGTCGGATCGTCGCCGCAGGCCTTATATCGCGGGCTGCATTCAATGGTCATCGTCGCCAGAAAATGTGTCCGTATGCATTTTGGTATCTGACGACGCGCGGCGCTCGAGCGTGGCAGAAACTGACGCTGCAGGTCACCCGACCTGACATAACCAATCGCAACTTAGCGAATCGAGCAGGGTTCCGCAAGCTGGCACAAGCCTTGCTTATATCTTAGGTACGAGTTGGTTTTCCAGGAAGGCGCATCGATGGCTGTGCAAATCATTTCGCGCGGGGCACTCGACGATATGAGCCTAGAGCAGGACTATCTGCACGTTTACACGTGGAAGTCGCCGGAGGACGATTCAGTGACGCTCGCGACGATCCAGCGCTATATCGACAGCGGCGAGGTCGTCGACGAGGGCGGAACGACCTGGCGAATTCGAACGTTGCTCGCGAACCACCCCATGTCGCAGGACGAGGCCATGGGCTTCGCGCGACGCTACGCCGAACGTAAGAACATCCCGTTCGTCGTCACCGACAGCGGCGACTAGCTCAGGCGCACACTGCGTCAGGCGATCAGATCGCCGCCGTGCGGGCCGAACTCCTCGCGTAGGTGCTCGGCGAATGCCTGGCACGCATCCGTCGCGGTGAAGACGCCGACAAGCTTCCCCTTTTTCGTTACGAGCGCAGATCCGAGGTGGTGCTCCGCCATGTGAGCGAGCACGTTGTCGACACGCTCGCCCAGATCGACGGCGTAGACGTCCTTGATCATGACCTGTTCTACCGTGAGCTCGTCCGCCTCGGGATAGGCGAAATCCGGGCCGAGCACGAGCTTTACGTCGCGGTCGGTAATTATGCCGATCGGTGCGCCGTCGCGAGTGACGGGCAGGTGGCGGATGCGCTTCGTGCGCATAAAGGCTTGCGCCTCCTCGAGCGGTGCCGTCTCCCCGATCGAGTATGGAAACGGCGTCATGAAGCTCTTGATCTGCGGTATGCGTTTCACGTGGATTGCCGGGGCCGGAGTCGTCTCGCGATCGGCAGCCCGAGCTCAGACGCCCAGGTGAGCTCGGTCGATTATGTTGAGAAATTCGGCGCGCGTACGTGGATCCGAGCGAAAGTCGCCGAGTAGCTGGCTCGTGATCATCGCGACACCAGGCTTGCGGATTCCGCGCGTGGTCATGCACTGATGGACGCCCTCGATGACGACACCGACGCCTTTGGGTGCCAGAACGTCCTGGATGCAATGTGCGATCTGCGCCGTCATCGTCTCCTGTACCTGCAAGCGGCGCGCAAACGTCTCCACGACGCGTGCGAGCTTACTGATGCCGACGACGTTGCGGTTGGGCAGATAGCCGACGTGGACCTTGCCGATAATCGGTGCCATATGGTGCTCGCAATGCGATTCGAAGCTGATGTCTCGCAGCACGACCATCTCGTCGTAGCCGTCTACCTCATAAAAAGTGCGGCGCAGGAACTCGACCGGATCGTCGTTGTACCCACTGAACCAATCTTCGAACGCGCGTACGACGCGCCCAGGTGTGCCCCTGAGACCCTCCCTGTCGGGATCATCCCCAATCCAACTCAGCAGCGTCCGGACCGCTTGCTCGGCTTCGTCTCGGCCTGCACGTTTCACTTGGCGTCCTTCTCAATGGGTCGGCGGCCCGCTGATGCGCGGGTACGGGACGCATGGCAGTCTAAGGCGCAGCTTTGCCGCGCGCAACTTGCGGCGCCGGGCCGGGCACGATGCTCCCGCGAAGCTGCTATGCTCCGCTTCCGATGAGTACGCACGGCATCATCCGACGCTTTGGCGAGTGGCGGAAGGCCGGCGAGCCGATGGTGCTCGCGACGGTCTACGACACACTCGGCTCGACCTACACGAAAGCCGGTCACCGAATTCTCATCGCTGCCAACGGCGACTATCAGGGGCTCGTGAGCGGCGGTTGTCTGGAGGGCGATCTCGCCGAGCGCGCCCGCAAGGTGCTCGAGAGCGGAGAGCCCGCGACCGTTACCTACGACATGCGTGACGACGGCGATGACATCTGGGGTCTCGGTGTCGGCTGCAACGGACTCATCCGCGTATTTCTGCAGCAGCTGTCGGCCGAGGCGGATTACGAGCCGTTCGCCTCCATTGCCGACGGGTTACTCGGCGTCGCGCCGGCAGGAATAGCCGTCGTCATTGCGAGCGGGGAGTCCGCGCTCGTCAGCGGCGCGACGCTGATCTTGGACGGCAGCCCCGGGCTCGCCTGGCAGCTCGATTCGGCCGGCATCGAGCGCCTTTCGGCAGGCTGTGCGACTGCGCAGAGTAACGCGACAACTGCGCTCGAGGTCGGGCCCGACGGCGCCGAGGTGCTGTACTCGCCGTTAATACCGATTCCGCGATTGCTCGTGCTCGGTGCCGGGCTCGACGCCGTGCCGCTAGTGCGGTTCGCAGCGGGCCTCGGCTGGCTGGTCACAGTTGCCGATCATCGGCCCGCCTATCTCGAGCAGGGGGATTTCTCCGCGGCCGAGCGCGCCGAGCTCATTCGTCCGGACGACCTCGCGAAGGTTTTCAGCCTCGATCAATACGACGCCATCGTCGTCATGAGCCATCATCTGAACACCGACCGAACGTATCTCGCACAACTCGAGCACGTCCCCGCAGCCTACCTCGGCGTACTCGGTCCGGGCGCGCGCCGCGATCGGCTGCTAGACGCGCTCGGCGCGTCGGGTGAGGCGCTTCGGGACCGGCTCAAAGGTCCGGTCGGGCTCGATATCGGCGCCGACTCGCCGGAGTCGATCGCACTGTCGGTGCTCGCAGAGATCCACGCCGAGCTCAAAGGCGGCGCTGCAGCAACGGTTTCGCCGCTGACCGGCTGACGGTGGCAAAGCCCGGGCGCGTTCGGGTCTACACGTGCCTTGAGTGTGTCGGCGACCGCGGAGGCCGCGACGCTGACGGCCGGGGGGCGCTCGAGGCCCGCCAACAGTCCCACGCGCGCGCGCTCGACCTCGTCCGCGTCGCCGCCCGAGCTCGCGGATGCGAGCGTAAGGGCGAGGATTACGTAAAGCGGACGCATGGTTGACTCCGGGTAGGTTCTGCGTGAATCTAATAATACATTCGGTAAAACCTTGAAATGCTTAAATCTAGTTCGGTAATGCATGAGTTTTTCTCATGGCACGTGATCTGCCTCCACTAAACGCCGTCAGGATGTTCGAGACGGTTGCGCGGGAGTTGAGCTTCACGCGCGCTGCCGAGCAGCTGCACATCACGCAGGGCGCCGTGAGCCGCCAGATCAAGCTGCTCGAGGACGAGCTCGGCCAGCCGCTGTTCCACCGCCGTGGACGCCGGCTCGAGCTGACCGAGGCCGGCAAACAATATCGAGAGTTCGTCGACGATGCGTTGCGCATGATTCGCCAGGGCACGGCGCGCGTACGTGAGCGCGGCAGCTCGCCGAGGCTCTCGCTGACCGTGTTGCCGTCGTTCGCTTCACGCTGGCTGATTCCGCGATTGCACGGTTTCCAGGAGCAGTATCCCGATCTCGAGATCTGGCTCGGCACCTCCTACGACGCGATCGATTTCGAGCGCGACACGGATATCGATGCCGGAATCCGCTTCGGCCGCGGGCGCTGGCCTGACGTCCACGTCGAGCCACTCGTCGTGGAGCGCGTCTCGCCCGTGTGCACGCCGGCGATTGCCGAGCGCCTCAGCGAGCCTCGCGACGTGCTGAACTTCAAGCTCTTTGGTGACAAGCCACCGTGGGATGAATGGCAGCCCTGGCTCGCAGTCTACGGGCTCGGCTCAGCACGCTGGGAACCCGGCTTGAGCAACGACTTCTCGGTCATTCTTCAAGCCGCGGTCGAAGGGCAAGGCGTCGCGATGGCCAGGGATCTGCTCGTCGCCGACGATCTCACGGCCGGGCGGCTCGTGCGCCCATTCCCCACGGGCGTGCGTTCCCAGTTCAATTACCACTTCGTCTGCTCGCGACGGCGCGCGGATGATCCGAACCTGCAGCGTTTCGTCACGTGGTTGCGAACGGCGATGCAGGAGACGATCGACGCCGCCTGGTCATAGGCGTTGTCCGCGCCGGCTGTCGTGGTACATCTTCGTCAAGAATTGGCGAACCGCGGGTTCGGCGTCGGCCGGCGCCATGACGCGCTGGTTGACGAGAATCCTGGCCATGTCCTTGAGCGAGCGCTTGCCATCGATGAGCGCCATGAGCCCTGCATGGATACGCGTCGTTGCGGCCTGGACGCGAAACGCCTCCAACGCGGGGACCGCGTCGGTGCCTTTGACGAGCCAATCCGGCAGCGCCTCGTAACGATCGGGCGGCTTGACCTTGCGTTGCTTGACAGCCCGCCATGCGAGCACGGTTTCCTGGCGTCCGTGCCGGCTTGCCGGCGAGCTCAGATATGGGATTGTCGCCTCCGCCGTCTCGGGCGCGGCAAAGCCCGCAGCCGCTACGAGCGCGGCGCACTCCTCGGGGCTGTACTGCCGGTCGAAGCCGGCATGGCCGAAAAGCAGCGAACCGAGATTCAGCCAGCGGCCCTCTTTCACGAGCAGGCAGTTGATCCGCCGGCACAGCGCCGCAAAATCGTCGGGCACGATATCCACGAGCCATGGCGTAACGACGACGTCGAAAACGCCGTGCTGGAACGGTGCGCGTAGCGCGTCGCCGAGCACGGCGTGCAGACCGGGTCGCGATGCGGTCGGCGCCACGTGCTCGCGCAGAATGGCGTGGTCGTCGAGCGCGCGAGGCGCGAGCGGAAACTCGAAAAGCTCCACGGTTTCACCCGTTGCAACGCGTTGCAGCACGAGTTGCAGGAGGGGGTTGAAGTCGAGCGCGACCGTAACAGCCGGCGTGTGGTTGTTATGAATATCGTAGGCAAGGCGGCCGGCACCGGAGCCGAGCACGAGAACCTTGGCATTGTCATCGAGATCCTCGAGACCGGGGGTCAGTAGTGCGAGCGCGGCGTCGTTCTCCTCATCGCCCCAGCACCAGTCGCGGTGCAGGTTCGGGTAATAGGTCGTGAGCCCCTGGTCGGGCGGAAGCTGCGTGCGCAGCGCGAGATACATTTCGTAGCTCGTCGAGGCGGAATCGATGTCGAGCGGCGCCAGTAGCGCTCGAAAGCGCTCCGACTGGTCGGCCAGGGCCGCCTTGCGTGACTCCAAACGCTGCTGTGTAAGTGGCAACAGGTCGTCTCGCTCTGCGAGCGTCCGATCGATCTGCTGCCCGTCATGCTCGAGCCGCTGCCGCAGGAAATCGAGTCGCTGCCGCCACTCCGCGCGCGCGAAGTTAGGCTCCGAGAAGAGCCATGGAATCCCGTCTAGCGCAGGGAAATCGATCTTGCAGCCGGTGCAGCGATGACCTGCATCGATCGCGTCGAGCGCTTTGTCGCAACGCGGGCAGGCGAGCAAGTCGAGCAGCGTAGACATCGTCGCATTATATTGGGGTCAGACCCCAATTTCTGAGCAGGGGGTCTGACCCCGTGGTTTAAAATCAAGATGCTTCGCCGAGTTTCGTCAGGTCGACCGCACGAGAGAGCAGCTTTGGGGACGGCGTCTAAGTGACGGTGCTGGATCGTTCGCCGCTATGCTGGGCTCGCCTACGAGATCGCAAGGGCTGACCGAGCAATTCTTCGATACGACCCTTGAAGCGTTCCGATCCGAGGATGTTAGAAGTTCTGGCTGCGTGTCGAATCGTCGACAGCTGCGCCGCGGGGATATTCTCATCGAAAAGCGCGCGGTAGGCATTTCGCCGCGCTTGCGGTTCTACGCCGAGCTCAAGGTAGGTGAGATGTGGCGTAATGATCGGATCTATTCTGCCAAACGCATTTCGGTGATGACTGGAATATGGGTACGACCCAGCTGCGGAAACGATTCCCGCTCGGACGGGATTGAGCTCAATGTACCTGTAGCAGGTAAGCAAATAGTTCTCGGAATCGACCAGGCTATTCTTGTAGCGACTTTCCCATAGCGTGCCGCTTCTGTCGTATATCTTGTTGACAATCTGCACGTACTTGCGTCCAAGTGCTTGGAATATTTTCGGTATTGCCTGCTCGGTATCTGGGGTTGCCAGAATGTGCACGTGATTGGTCATCAGCACGTAGGCGTGAATCCTACAGCCGTATTTATCTGCGGCCTCACCTAGCACTCCCAAATAGCGATGATAGTCCTCACCGCGAAAGAAAACGGCTCTACGATCGACTCCGCGTGCAACAAGGTGTTGGGGAATACCGGGCGGACAAATTCTCGGTGGGCGAGCCATGATTCTCATTCAAGAAACGGCATAGAGCCCAATGCTACCTCGGGCGAACGAGACCGGGCACGTCGAGAAATCGGGGTCAGACCCCAAAAACCAGAATTGGGGTCTGACCCCCTTTAAACGTGCAAAAAATCGGCGGGTGACCCGCATGGCCGTCCCTGGCCACGCGGATCCCCGCCGAACGAGCGCTTAGAGAGGCTCGCTGGAGCGATTAAATGAGATTCGAGACCGTCAAGTTGCAGATGGGCTCGAACGCTGTCAGCCGGTCCAGGCTCGTGTTGTCGCCGAGGCCGTGCGTCGGAAAGTAGGGGTTCGTCGCGAACTGGCCTTGCTGACTGTGCAGCGCCATGTAATTTAGCAGCACCATCTGCACGAGCAGGTTCACGTTGTTTGCC
>JBFJXA010000084.1:0-9269 GCA_041623375.1 Gammaproteobacteria bacterium
ACGGTACGAGCACGATTCTCGAGCGACGCCATCGTCGCAGCCGGGACGATCGTAGGCGCGTTCGTTTTAATCGGGCTCGCCAACGTTCGCGATCTCTGGGCATTGGCTGGCATCATGTTCGCGGGCGGTGCGGCCTGGATCAGCGTTGTCTCGAGCCTGCAAGTCACTGCACAGCTCTCGCTGCCGTCCTGGGTAAGGGCGCGCGGCATGGCGCTCTACATTGCGACGTTCATGGGCAGCATGGCTGCCGGGAGCGCGACCTGGGGCCGCGTCGCATCGGCAACGAGCACGACGACCGCGCTGACGATCGCAGTCGCAACCGGAGCGATTTTCGGCTTGCTCGCCTCGCGCTGGCGCTTGAACGCACACGTCGGGGCCGATCACACGCTTGCAGAGATCGTTCACGAGCCGGCGACTGCGGCAGAACCTAGAGCCCACGAAGGGCCGGTCATGGTGAATATCGAATATCTCGTCGATCCCGGCGAAGCGCGCGCATTCGAAGCCGCGATGCGCGACGTGCGTCGCATGCGCCTTCGCAACGGCTGCGTCGCCTGGGGTTTGTTTCAGGACGTGCGCGACCCCGGACGGTACGTCGAATATTTCATCGACGCGACCTGGCTCGAGCATCTGCGGCGACGCGAGCGCGTCACGGTCGAAGAAGCCGACTTCAATCGAGTCGCACGCGCATATCACCGCGGTGAGGCCCCGCCGCGCGTGCAGCATTTTCTCGCCCGCGGCGCGCCGAAACGCCGGCGGCCCTGGTTCAAGCGTCGTGAAGCGGAGTAAGGGCGCTCACGCAACGGCGATATTGCGTGCCATTCGCACCGCGTCCTCGCCGCCGGCGTAATAGTGCCGCCGGCGCCCGGCTTCGGTGAACCCGACGCGCTCGTAGAATTTGCGCGCCTCGAGATTTCCGGCACGCACTTCCAGATGGATGAGAAACGTGCCGGCTGTGCGGGCCGTTTCTTCGAGCCAGCGAAGCAGAGCGCGACCGATCCCGTGGCCCTGATAAGCTGTATCGACGGCCATGAGCGCAAGATGCGCACGATGCTCCAGGAACTCCATGACGGCGAATCCCGCGACGCGCTTGCCGTCACGCGCGACGAGCAAGACGTAGTCGCAGTTGGCGAGACACCGACACAGCCGCCGCTCGTCCCAGGTATGCGGCAGCCCGTGCTCGACCAATGACCGGGCCATGGCTGCGAGCCGGGGCACTTCGGCGGCGCGCGCGAGTCCGAGGCGGATCCTCATAGCCTCAAGTATAGTGGCCGCATGCCCGGGCGCGTTACAGGATTGTGGACCGTTATTCTGTCCGCCGGCGGCTCCACGCGCCTCGGGACGCCGAAGCAACTGCTGCGCAGACGCGGAAAAACGCTGCTGAGCAACACGGCAGATCTTGCGCAAGCAGTGACTCCCGGGCGGACCGTCGCGGTCATCGGCGCGCAACCGTTCCGCATGCGCTCGGCGTTGCGAACGTGCAAGGGCCGTAGTCGTACAGTTACGAACTCGCGCTGGCGCGACGGCATGGCCGGATCGCTGCGTCGTGGGCTCGAAGCGCTGCCGCCGGAGGCGACGGCCGCGCTCTTGCTGCTGACGGATCAGCCTCTCGTATCGAAGAGCGATCTCGAACGGCTCATCGCAGCGTGGACGCGTCAACCGCAGCGCGCTGCCGCATCCGCTTACGGCGGGCGGCTCGGAATTCCCGCGATTTTGCCGCGTAGATTCTGGCGCGACGCGAAACGCGCCAGCGGCGACGTCGGCGCACGCGAGATTCTTCGACGACCCGGTGCGCGGATCACGACGGTCAGCCTGCCGGCCGCAGCCGTCGACATCGACACCCAGCGGGATCTGGACGCGCTGCGCCACTAGACCGCCAGGGAGAACCGGCAACCTCTTCGGACCCGGCAGTCGCGCTGGGCCGAAACTCGCTCTTGCAGTCCGGCACTTCCGCCGTCCATGGGGTCGGCGGCGGGCACGGTTCGCGACGAGCGCAGTGACGCAGGGAAACATGGGGTCAGACCCCGATTGATCCGGCTGATGTTTAGGCTACGCCTCGCTTATCGAAATAATCGGGTAATTGGGGTCTGACCCCGTGTTTCCCACTCGACAGGCCCAAAGCGCGCCCGCTGTCGCGAAGGAAATCGGATATGCCCCGCCAACTGCTAGTTTCTTAGCGTGAGGCCTAGTGCAACCTACTCAGGTGCTTCAGCCTTGCCCGTCACGCAGTTGATCCACCCCGACTGCCCGTCAACGTAGTGCTCTTTCTTCCAGATCGGCAGACGCGACTTGAGCTCGTCGATGATGAAACGGCAGCCCAGGAACGCGGCATCGCGATGCGAGCTCGCAACGCCGACCCAGACTGCACAGTCGCCGATCTCGAGCCTGCCTGTCCGATGCTCGGCCGCCGCGGCGTGCAAGCCGAATTTTTCGATAGCCTCGGCGAGGATCTTCTCGCCCTCCTTGACCGCCAGATCCTCGTGGGCCTCGTATTCGAGCGCCCGCACGGCCTCGCCCTCGTTGTGATCGCGCACCCAGCCCTCGAAGCACGCGCAAGCACCGGCAGCGTCGGCGCTGAGCTGATCTTTGAGCCGATTGGGATCCAAGGGGTGACTGGAGATCTTAAAGCTCATCCCCCAGCCACGGGCGGAAAGAACAGAACTGTGTCGCCGTCTTCGAGCTGCGTATTCCAATCCGCAAACTCGTCGTTGACGGCGACTTTGCAGCGCGTCATCGTGTCGGCGAACCCATGGGCCGCGGCGATCTCGGCGTAGAGCTCGCCGGCCGTCCGCGCCTGCGTGCGCAGCGTTTCGGTATCGTGGCCGGCCTTATCGCGAAACGCAGCGAAATAGCGAGCCGTCACGGCGATCACTTCGACCGTTCCTCCGTGAAATCGCGTTTGCCGCCGGTCTTTGCGAGCAGTTTGACCTCGCGGATGCGAATGCCGTGGGACAGTGCCTTGCACATGTCGTAGACCGTCAGCGCGGCGGCCGTCGCGCCCGTGAGCGCTTCCATTTCGACGCCGGTCTTGTGCGTCGCGCGCACGGCGCATTCGATCACGATCTCGCCCGGCGCGCCCCATTCGACGGCTATCTGGCAGTCCTCGAGCGGGATCGGATGGCAGAACGGTATGAGCTCGGCCGTGCGTTTGGCTGCCATGACGCCGGCCACGACAGCGGTATCGAAGACGGGTCCCTTCTTGGTTCTGAGCTCGGTGCCGGCCTGCCGGTCCTCGAGCACGTCGGGCGGAAACACGACGGTTGCGCGCGCACGTGCCGTGCGCACGGTCACGGTCTTCTCGCCTACGTCGACCATGGTCGGCCGGTTAGCCTCGTCCACGTGGGTGAGCATCAGCCGCCCATCCGATACATTTCGACCTTCGATATGTCGACGGTCTTCGTCTCCTTGCCGCGCAGCTCACTGTAGCGATCCTTGCGGTGTCGCCAGATGTTCTGCAATAGCCCAACGATATCGGCGTCGCTGGCGCCGCTACGCAACACCTCGCGCAACGATGTCCCGTTGGCCGAGAACAAACAGGTGTAGACAGTCCCGTCGGCCGACAAGCGCGCGCGATGGCAATCGCCGCAAAACGGCTCGCTGACCGAGGAGATGAAGCCGACCTCACCCTGGCCGTCGACGAACCGATAACGCTGCGCTACCTCTCCACGGTAATTGCGCTCGAGAGGCTCGAGTGCCCAGCGCGAGGAAATCATGTCGACGAGCTGTTTCGACGTCACGACCTCGTCGAGACTCCAGCCATTCAACGTTCCTACGTCCATGTACTCGATGAAACGCACGATGATCCCTGTGCCCCGGAAGTGGTCCAGGAGTTCGAGGACAGTGTGATCGTTCTTGCCCTTCTGGACGACGACGTTGATCTTGATCGGAGACAGCCCGGCCGCGTGAGCGGCGCCGATGCCGTCCAATACGCTCTGCAGCTCCCCGCGATTGCCGCTCATGGCACGAAACACCTGCTCGTCCATGCTGTCGAGGCTCACTGTGATGCGCTTGAGCCCGGCGGCCTTGAGGCTCGCCGCGCGCTCAGCGAGCAGAGTGCCGTTCGTGGTCAGCGCCAGGTCGTCAATGCCGGGAATCGAGCTCAGCGCAGCGACGATCTCGACGATGTCACGGCGCAGCAGCGGCTCGCCGCCCGTGACCCGCAGCTTGTTGACGCCGAGCTGCGTGAACAGCCCCGCGACGCGCTTGATCTCACCGGGCGTGAGCCAGTGCTGGCGCGGCAGCCACTCGAAGCTGTCGCCGTAGATCTCGGTGGGCATACAGTACGGGCAGCGATAGTTGCAGCGGTCGATGACCGAGATTCGCAGATCTCGAAGCTGACGGCCCAGGGTATCCTTGACCTCGCCCGTCGTCTGCCATTGTTTGACCGTGTCGTCCACCCCGTAAGTTTACCCGATTACAGGGAGGCCCCGCCCTACAACGGCTCCGGCCGCCCTACCTGATGCCGTCAGGCGTATACCCGCCCGCCACGGCGTCGCGCGAGAAGACGATCTGCCACAACTGATTGCCACCGGCGCGAAAACCGCCCGCGCTCGCGAGCAGGTAGTAGCGCCACATGCGGAAAAAACGATCACCATATTTGGCTTGGAGATCCGGCCAGGCACGTTCGAAGTTTGCGTACCAGGCCATGAGCGTACGATCGTAGTCGAGCGGAAAATTATGCCAGTCCTCCAGATTCAGTACGCCCTCGGCGGCCGAGGCGATCTGCCTTGCCGACGGCAGCATGCCGTTCGGAAAAATATAGCGCGTGATCCATGGGTCCGTGCGCGCCTGTGAGAGCCGCCCACCGATCGTATGCAGCAGGAACAAGCCCTCCGGCGAAAGACAATGCCGTACAACGTTCATGTACGTCGCGTAATTCTTGTGGCCGACGTGCTCGAACATGCCGATCGAGTAAATGCGATCGAACTGCTCATCGAGCTCGCGATAATCCTGTAGACGAATTTCGATGGGCTGACCGACGTTGAGCTCGCTCGCCGCGGCGTGCTGATCCTCCGAGATCGTCACGCCGACGCCCGAGATGCCGTAGCGCTCGGCGAAATACTGCAGCGCCCCACCCCAGCCGCAACCGATGTCGAGCACGCGCATTCCGGGCTCGAAACCGAGCTTGCGGGCAATGAGATCGAGCTTGTGCTCCTGTGCTTGCTCGAGCGTCGTCGCACGGCGCCAGTAGCCACAACTGTAGATCATGCGCTGGTCCAGCATCGCGCGGTAGAGATCGCGACCGAGATCGTAGTGCTCGCGGCCGACCTGAAAGGCTCTTGCCTGTCGTTGCAGATTCACGAGCCGCGCCTGCAACGAGAACAGCAGGTATCTGACGGGCCGTATGTCGCGATGGAAGTCGGCCCGAAATGCCTTGCAGATCATCTCGTCGAGCTGCTCGCAATCCCACCAGCCCTCCACGTAGCTTTCGCCGACTCCGAGCATGCCCTGTGCGACGACCCGGCCGTAAGTGTTTTCATTGTGGACCTGCACGTCCCAGGGTCTGTCCCCACCGATGCGGATATCCGCCGAGCCGAGCATGCTCTCGACCCGGCGCCGGTAACGTTGCGCTGCCATCTAAAGACTCAGTTGGAAGTTGTTGTTATCTAAGGGGTGGCAAATTTTGCGGAAATCGCGGTCGATCCGCAAACTCGGCATCGACGAACGGGGTCAGACCCCAATAATTTCAATTGGGGTCTGACCCCATTTGGGCTGCGCTCGCCTGCTTCTCGAGCTTGGCCCACGAGTCGCGCAACGTAACCGTGCGCAGAAATCCCGGGCCGGCGTGCGGCGATGCGGCGGCATCCGAGATGAAGTAACCCTGCCGCTCGAACTGGTAGCGTTCGCCCGGCTCGGCGTCGGCCAGCGCGGGTTCGAGCATTGCGCCGTCGAGAATTTCGAGCGACTCGGGATTCAGCAACTCCGTAGGGTCGCCCTCGGCGCGATCCGGATCGGGGACTTTGAACAGCCGGTCGTAAAGACGAACCTCGGCAGAGCGCGCGTGACGCGCCGAGACCCAGTGAATCGTGCCTTTGACTTTGCGTCCGCTCTGGTCGGCACCGCTGCGCGTGGCCGGGTCGTAGCTGCAGCGAAGCTCCTTGACGTTCCCGGCGTCATCTTTGATGACCTGCTCGCATTTAATAATGTATGCGTAGCGCAGCCTGACCTCACCGCCCGGCACGAGCCGAAAGAATTTCTTCGGCGCGTCCTCGCGAAAATCGTCCTGCTCGATGTAAATCTCACGGCAAAACGGCACGAGGCGTGAGCCGAGCTCGGGGCGGTTCGGGTGATTGGCCGCTTCCATGAGCTCCTCCTCGTCCTCGGGATAGTTTTCGATGACGATCTTCAGCGGTTTCAGCACGGCGAACCGCCGTTGCGCATGCTCGTTGAGATCCTCGCGGACGCAGGTCTCGAGCGCGCCGAGCTCGATGATCTGATAACTCTTACTGATACCGACGCGGCTGATGAACTCACGGATCGCAGCCGGCGTATAGCCGCGCCGGCGCATGCCCGACAGCGTTGGCATGCGCGGATCGTCCCAGCCATCGACGTGCCCCTCGTCGACGAGCCGTTTGAGCTTGCGCTTGCTCATGACCGTGAACATCAGATTGAGCCGCGAGAACTCGATCTGTTGCGGGCGGTGCGGCACGGGAAGCTGCTCGATGAGCCAGTCGTAAAGCGGCCGATGATCCTCGAACTCGAGGCTACAGAGAGAGTGCGTCGTGCCCTCGAGCGCATCGGACAAGGTGTGGGCAAAATCGTACATCGGATAGATGCACCACTGATTACCCGTACGCTGGTGGGCGACTTTGCGCACGCGGTAGAGCGTGGGGTCGCGCAGATTCATATTGGGTGCTGCCATGTCGATCTTCGCGCGCAGGACGTACTCGCCCTCCGCGAACTCGCCGTTCTTCATACGCTCGAACAAATCGAGGTTCTCCTCGATGGAGCGATCACGGTCCGGGCTCTCGCGTCCGGGCTCGGTCAACGTGCCGCGATAAGCGCGGATTTCCTCCGCACTGAGGCTGTCGACATACGCCTGGCCTTGCTCGATCAGGGTTACAGCAAGCGCGTAGAGCTGCGGAAAATAATCGGACGCATGTGTGAGATCCGCCCATTCGTAGCCGAGCCAGCGCACATCGTTCTCGATCGCCTTGACGAACTCCATGTCCTCTTTTTCGGGGTTGGTATCGTCGAAGCGTAAGACACACGTGCCACCGAATTCCCTGGCAATCTCGAACGAAATGCAGATGGCCTTCGCGTGCCCGATATGTAGATAGCCGTTCGGCTCGGGCGGGAACCGCGTCTGCACGCGCCCGCCATTTTTACCGTTCGCGACATCCGCGGCGACGATCTGGCGAATGAAGTCCGTCCCTGGCTGAGAATCGCCGTCCATGCGCGTAATTGTCGTCGATGATACGGGTCTGGCACAATTCGAGCGGTGCCTCAATTCCCTCCGGGCCACGACAGGACGTAGTCATGCAACGACGAACCTTCCTCTATGGCGGCATGGGCGCATTGGCCGCTTGCACCCAGCCGGCAACGGAAACCGGCACGACGACGCGATCGGAGGAGCGGCATTCCTGGCGTATGGTGACGTCGTGGCCACCGAACTTTCCGGGACACGGTGTCTCCGCCAATCGGCTCGCACAACGAATTTCCTCGATGTCGGGTGGGCGCATCGAGATTCAGATCTTTGCCGCCGGTGAGCTCGTGCCTGCGTTCGAGGTGCTCGACGCCGTCTCGCGGGGCACGATCCAGCTCGGTCACAGCGCACCGATTTACTGGCGCGGCAAGCTGCCCGCTGCTCAAATTTTCGGCAGCATACCGTTCGGCATGCTCGCCGACGAGTTCAACGCATGGGTTTACCACGGCGGCGGCATGGAGCTCTGGCGCGAAGCCTACGCGGCACAGAACGTCGTGCCTTTCCTCGCGGGTCAGACCGGTCCGCAGATGGGCGGCTGGTTCAATCGCGAGATCAACAGCGTCGACGATCTCGTCGGCTTGAAGATGCGTATTCCGGGTCTCGGCGGCGAGGTCATGCAGCGCGCAGGTGTGCTGCCCGTAAACCTTCCCGGATCGGAGATCTACACGGCACTCCAGACAGGCGCCATCGATGCGACTGAATGGGTCGGCCCTTACAACGATCTCGCATTCGGCCTGCACGAGGCGGCCTCCTATTATTACTACCCGGGCTGGCAAGAACCGTCGGGTCAGCTCGAGCTGCTCGTGTCGGCCGAGGCCTATGCCTCGCTCTCGGAGGAGCTGCAGGAGATCGTCGCTGTAGCCTGCATGGCCGAGGCGGACTTCGTGTTTGCCGAGTTCAACACACGTAACAATCAGGCGCTCAAGACGCTCATCGAGGAGCACGGTGTCGAGCTCAGACGCTTCCCGGATGACGTCCTCGCCGCGCTCAAGAGCTACAGCACCGAGGTCATGGACGAGCTCGCAGACTCCGACCCGCTGCTGGCACGCGTGTACGACTCCTACCGGACGTTCGCGGCCGACATCGCCACGTGGATGAATGCCTCGCGTGGCGCGCATATTGAGGCGAATCGCGTTTAACTAGAGGGAATCGGCGCAAATAGCGGCATTTTCGCGTTTCTTAGCGGCATTTTCTTGCGAGATCGGTGATACGGCGCAGCGCGATCGCAGCGCTAATAACGATAATCGAGCCGATAGACAAAGCTGCGGCAGGCCGGGCGCGCGCCGCCGTCCGTGCGCGAATCCCAGGGCTGATAACGCGATCGCATGAGCGCATCGAGGCTCGTGGCGCGGAAAATCTCATCGGAGAGCTCGACAAACTCGGGACTGAAAATCTCGCCGGACGGCTCGACGATGTAACACAGCACGACCCGGCCCTCTTTGGCCCGGCGCACGGCCTGTCTCGGGAAGGTCGGCGTCGCCATGATATGCGGGATCAGGCGCTTTCTATGCTCGTCCTCCTCCTCTCCGACCGCGCTCAGAATATCGATGCCCGGGCCGTTCTCAGCATCCGAAGCCGCACACCACAAGCCACCGAGCTGACCCGGCGTGCGCCACTCCCCGCTCAGCGTCTCACGCTCGAGACTTGCGATGTACTGCCTGCCCGTGCGCGAATCGACGAAGGAGATCAGACCGTTCTCGATTTGCCAGCGCGATAACGGCGACCATATCGGCTTGTGACCGTCGGCGTTTCGTGCGATGCGTGCGCTCTGGTCGGGCGCGAAGCTCAACAGGACGCGCTCGTCGCCGAGCGTCGGGTGGCCGTAGACCACACAACGCCATATGCC
>JBFJXA010000085.1:0-9216 GCA_041623375.1 Gammaproteobacteria bacterium
GACGATGCCCGACTGGCGCGGTCGCTTCGTCGGCGGCGGCGATCGCCTCGAGGGCGGCTTGAATCCCGCGAGCTCCGTCGTGCCGATGCTGACGCCGCAGTACCAGGAGTACTTCGTCCAGGACATGTGGGCGCTGGCGCAGCGGCGCTCCTGGGGCGCCAATGCGTTCTGCCTGCCGGGCGGCTTTGTGACGGCCGTCAGGGATGCCGAGGAGTTCATCGCCACACCCGACCGCGTCTGGATCCTCGGCGCCGGCAACAACAGAAACTACATCCGCTGGATCTATACCGACGGCAGCGGCCATACGGCTGAGGATTTTCAGTACCCGAAATGGCACGGCGAATCGATTGGCTTTTGGGACGGCGACGCACTCATCGTGCATACCAACCAGATTCGCGGGTGGAAGGGCGGCCTGACCGAGTTCACCGATGCGCTCGAGACCGTCGAGCGTTACCGCCGCGTCGGCGACACGATCGAAGGCGAGATTACGTTTTACGATGACGCGGTCTACGTCACGCCGGTCCACTCGAAGCTTTTCTATGAGCTCGAGACCGACACACGCCCCGAGCTTCGCCCGCTCTACAACAGCTGCACGGATACCAACGGGCCCTCGACGAAGGTCCACATGGACGAGCGCGGTTTTCTCAACGAGCGCCTGCCGGGCGACGCCCTCTACTGGGATGCCACGGACCCCCGGCCCTGGGGCACGTACATGGACGAGAGTGAACGACGCTATCGGCGCTACCGCGAATCGGCGGACTTCGACGGTAACTAGGCGGGCCGCCGCGCGCGAGTTGACTTCGCACCCGGGGCGGCTATGGTTGACCGTTGCCGCCCGACAATAAGGAGAAACAATGCAACGCAGCGGATCGAACCTCGGCCTCACCACGCTCGTTCTTCTCAGCCTGCTCGCGCCGGGCGCCTTCGCCGACACCTTTGTCGTCTATGGCACGAGCGGCAACGTCGGAAGCCTCATCGTCGCCGAAGCGCTCGAGCGCGGCCACGAGGTCATCGGCGTCTCGCGCGATCCCGCGAGCCTGACGGTCGATCACCCTAATTTCTCCGCCGTGCGCGGCGATATCACCGATCCGGCCTCGATCGTCGCAGCCGTCAGAGGCGCCGATGCCGTGATCATCGCCGTCGGCGGCGTCGGTGAAGGCAATAGGCCGGAGACGGCGACAGCCTACCTGGGCGCGAAGGCCTATATCGAGGCGGCGTCGCGGCTCGGCGCGGCGACCCCGTACGTCGTGCAGGTCGGTAGCGGCACGACACTTCTCAGAGATGGCATGCGTGTGTTCGACACACTCGACATCGAGCCCGGCACGTTCGTGCATGGCCTGTTCCAGGGCCACCAGCTCGCGCTCGATGCGTATCGCCACTCGTCGGGCTTCGATTGGGTCGTGATGTCGGCGGCCTACGGGGCGATCATGCAGCAGGGCGTGATCATGGACCGCTATCGGCTCGGCGATCAGGAGACGCTGTTCGATCGCAACGGCTCGAGCATGCTGCACAAAAACGACTATGCGATTGCCGTCGTCGACATGGCCGAGAGCCAGATGGTGGCTCAGAAACGCGTCGCCGTCGGACCGATGTGGTGATAACGATGACCGAAAAATCGATTACCGCGTTCGAGGACCTGGAGTTCGGCCCGATTGCCGAAGGCAGTCCCGTCGAGGCCGCGCTGCTGTGGGGAAACCCCGAGACCGGGCCGGCCGCCGTGCTCGTGCGCTTTCCGGAAGGCTTTGCCGAGCCGTTGCATAGTCATTCCTCGACCTATCACGCCGTGCTCGTCAAAGGCAGCTTTACCTCGCGCGGGCCGGACGGAGCGAAGCCCGACACGGTCTACGGACCCGGCTCCTATGCGATCCAGCCCGGCGGTGAGGTACACGCCGAGGCCAATGCGGGCGAAGGTGATCTCGTCGCGCTCGTCTACTTCGACGGACCGATCGACTTCGCGCTCGCCGAGTAACGACGGCCGTCTAGCGCACGTTATCGTGGTGGACGGACCGGTCCACCATCTCATCGAGCGAGCGCTCCAGACACGGCGCCGGCTCCTCGAGCTCCCAGTCGCTCAAGCCTAGCTCGCGGGGCGTGATCTCCCACGGCTCCGCCAACACGGCCGGATCGTGCGCGATGGCCTGGTAATGCAACGTGTCGCCGTCTCGCGAGAGGCGCTCGATGACGCGCAGGTCCTCGGTATGGAACGAGCCGTCATCGGTCAGCCATGTGCGCGTATTGAAATTGACGGTCTCGACCACGAGCGTGTCGCCCTCCCACCAGCCGATGGCATCGCCGAGATAGGTCGGCTGAACGTCGCGGTGCTCTGCGCCGTTCGTCGGCACGATGCGCCAGAACGCCCCATTGAGGTCGTCGTAGAGGAACACGACCTCGTTTTCATTCTGCATGATCTTGTCGGGCGGTCCGATGCGCGGCACGCCGGGCGGTTGACAGGCCAGGCTCGGATCCTCGTCGACCTGGCGCGCCTCGAGATCCGCAACGGTCGCCTGGAACTCGGGCTTGTACGGGGGCCGATCGGGCGGCGGTCTATCGCGATCCTGTCCGCAGCCGAAGATGCACACGCCGCCATCGCCGAGATCCTGGGCGGCGGAGTTGGCACCCGGGACCGGGCCCCACGTGCCGGTCAGATCGACGTGTCCGTTTGCGAGGCGCGGCGTGACCGCATCGTCCTTAGCCGTTTGCGCGCCCGCGGACAACGCGAATAGCACGAGCACGCTCGATCCGAATGTCATGGCTGCTCTGTTCATGCCTCTCTCACAGATTATCAGCTACCCGGCAGCTCGACCGGATCGCCGTACAGAATGAAATAGTGGCCATCCTCGTAAGCGATCTTGATGAGCCACATGGTGTTGCTGCCTTCTTTGAGCGCGGGCATGCCGGTTGCCGTGACCTGCTCGCCCGGCTTGCCGGCAAGCATCGTGCTCGTGAGCCCGCCCCGGCGCATGCGCGCGGTCGGGCCGGTCTCGAGGCCCCAGGTCGTCACGGTGCCGTCTTCGTTTTCGACGTCCAGATAAACGTAGATATGGGGATTGACCCAATCGACACGCGCCACGGTGCCGGTCACGGTCACGCGGTCGTTCGCGTCGAATTGGCCGTTGACGGAATGATGTGCCTGCACCGATACGGCGAAGAGCAGCGAGACTGCAACCGTCTTCAATGGAAGCAAACGCCTCATGCAAGGACTCCTTGTCGGTATCTGAATCGTCCCGGCTCTTGCGAGATCTCGATTCTACGCCTTTCCGGGCGGTGAACGCATCGAGCGGTTGAAATCGTGGCCAGGCGCGCGGCGGGACGCGGCTTGCGATGCCGTTTTCGATCGATTGCCGTGCGCCTCACTGCGAGGCCGAAATTAGGGTCACCGTCCCCGTATTCCGTAGAATCAGACTCTTAGGGGAACGATCGGGAGCCGATATGGCGTGCTCGTCGGGACAGAGCAGATGATTCGATTCCTTCGCGAGCTGCGCCGCCGCGAGGTGTTTCGCACGGTCGGTCTCTATGTCGGGGTGTGCTGGCTGCTCATCGAAGCCGCGAGCATATTGCTGCCGGCCTTCGAGGCGCCGACTTGGATGTTACGCGCCCTCGTGCTGATCGCCGTGGCGGGCTTTCCGCTCGTCGCCATTCTGGCCTGGGTCTACGACATCACCGAGAGTCGTGTCGTCCGCGATGCCGAGCACGCCGAGGCCGCCGTGCCGGCGCTGGGCAGCCGCAAGATGGACTTCGTCGTCATCGGCGTTCTCAGCGTAGCGCTCGGTTTCTCGGTTTATCTCAATATCACGGGTCGGCCCGAGGTTCTCGAGACGCTTGAGCCGGTGTCCTTATTGATCGCGGACTTCGAGAACTCCACGGGCGAGACAATATTCGATGGGCTGCTCGAGCAGGCGCTCGATATCGGCATCGAGAGCGCACCGCACGTGATGTCCTACCCCCGTAACGAGGCCGAGCTTATCGCCGTGGAGCTGCAGCCCGGCGGGCAGGGCCTGCCGGCGGAGGCTGCGCGGCTCGTCGCCGTGCGCGAGGGCGTGGACCTCGTCCTGTCGGGCTTGGTCGCACCGACCGATCGCGGCGGATTCGCTCTCGAGCTCAGCGCGCTGGATCCCATCAGCGGCGAGACCAACTTCAGCGTATCGGCTCGGGCTGCGAGCACAGACGACATTCTGGCGGCGGTCGGCACGCTGTCGGAAAACGTGCGCGAGGGACTCGGCGATCCGACGCTGACACTGACGGACGACGCAACCACGGAAACCTTCACGGCCGCCTCGATCGAGGCGGCCAGCGCCTACACCCGCGGCATCGAGCTTGCGTTCGACGGCGAGGACGAAGCGGCCATCGAGCACTTGCGAACCGCGACAGGGCTCGATCCGAACCTCGGGCGCGCGTACGCGGCGTGGGCCCTGAGCGAGTACAAGCTCGGACGCGAGGCCGCGGCGGCCGAGCAATGGGACAAGGCGCTATCGCTGCTCGGCACGATGACCGAGCGAGAGCGTCTGAGAACCCTCGGGGTTTACTACGCCAGGGGAGGCGGCGATTTCGAGCAAGCCATGGAAACGTTCGCGGAGCTCGTCGAGAAATACCCGTCCGATGCGGCTGGGCGCAATAATCTCGCCGTCGCAGCCTTCGTCTTGCTCGATTTCGAGACGGCATTCACTGAAGGCGACCGCGTGGTCGAAATGTTCCCGACGAGTGCGCTCTACCGTGCCAATCATGCGCTCTACGCCATGTACGCGGGTAATTTCGACGCGGCCGAAACAGCAGCTAGCGCGCTCATCGAAAGCGACCCTGAATACGGCACGGCCTATATTCCGCTCGCGATCGCGCGGCTCGCCAATGACGATGTGCCGGGCGCTCGCGATGCGTACGCACGCATGAGCCGTGCGACGATCAGTCCGTATCGCGAGTCGGCCGCCACGCACGGCCTGGCCGATACTTCGCTTTACGTCGGTGAGCTCGGTCCGGCGCGAGACTTGCTGCGCGAAGGCATCGAGCAGGATCTGGGCGAGGGCGCAGACGCCGGCGCCGCCATGAAACACATCGCCCTGGCGGAGTCATTCGTGATCGCAGGCGACTATCCGGCCGCGACGGCGGCGGCCCGAGAGGCGCTCGATCTGTCGAGTCGAGAGTCGATACGTGTCGCTGCCGCGATCGTTCTCGTGGAGAGCGGCGAGCTCGTCGCGGCGCGCGAGATCGCCTCGCAGCTCGACGCACAACTGAGCACATCCGCCCGGGCATATGCCCGCATGATCGACGCTTCGATTCAGCGGCAGTCCGGCGAGCACGTCACCGCGATTCAAACGCTGCGATTGGCTCTGGACATTCTGGATCTCTGGCGCATCCGCTATGAGCTCGGGCGCACGTATGTCGAGGGTGGTTTTTTCGCCGAAGCCTTCGATGAGCTCGACACGTGTGTCCAACGGCGCGGCGAGGCCGTCGCACTTTTTCTCGATGAGGTGCCGACGTACCGATATCTCGCGGATCTCAACTACTGGCTCGCGCGTGCTCAGGACGGGCTAGGGATGGCCGACGCAGCAGCCGAGAGCTATGCGGCCTTTTTGGCCTTACGCCCCGAGGGCGGGCCGCTGGCTGAGGATGCGCGATCGCGCACGGAGGCGCGCTAGCCTTTAGAATGGTCGGAAAACGAGGGGGGATGGTCATGCGTGCAACAGCAGTCACTTTCGGCCTGGCGCTGAGCCTGACCGCAGCTTCGGCTGCGGCCCATCATAGCCAGGCGCACTTCAATCTCGCCCCGGAAGCGATCGAGACGATCCAGGGCACCGTCACGCGGTACGACTTTCGCAATCCGCACGTCTATGTGTATATCGAGACCGTCGAGGCCGACGGCTCGACCGCGGAGTGGGAGCTCGAGGCAACGTCGACGCCGAACCTGATCCGCCGCGGCTGGGCCCGTGATTCGCTCACGCCGGGCGAGCGGGTGACGGTCGATCTGCACCCGGCGCACGAGCCGGGTCTGTTCATCGGCCGCGTCGGCTCCGTGCATTTTCCGGACGGACGCAGCCTATCCGCGACGAGTGGTGGACCGCCGGCACCTGCAAACCTGAGCACGACGACGCTGGCCGGGCGCTGGTGGGGGCGCGGCCCGATATTCCAGATGCAGCTCGACCGCACGAACCTCACGTATGGGCTAACGCCGAAAGGGCAAGCTGCGGCTGACGCGTTCGACGGCTCGCAGAATCCGCAGACGCGCTGCATCCCGATGACTGCACCGACGATCATGCTCTACACGAGCATCTTCGACGTCACGTTGACCGAGGAGCGCATGGATATCAGCGGCGAGTGGCTCAGCATGCACCGCACGATCTACCTCGATGGGCGCGACCATCCGCCGGCGAGCGAGCGATTCCTGCAAGGCCATTCGGTCGGACACTGGGAAGGCGACACGCTCGTCATCGAAACGACGAACTATGAAGATCACGCCGCCGGTCTCACTTTCGAGCTTCCGTCCGGCGCGCAAAAGCGCACGGTCGAGCGCCTGACCTTGAGCGACGACGGCAAACGCATGGAGTACGCGTGGACGGTCGAAGATCCCGAGTACCTGACCGCACCCGTCTCAGGCGGCGGCAGCTGGGCGTACCGCCCGGACCTCGAGCGCCAGCAGATCGCATGCGACCCCGAGGTCGCGCGCCGGTTCATGGAGCGGCAGAACGCGCACCGATGAGAGGAGCAACGCGATGCTGAACCGACGGGAGATTCTCGAAGCCGGGGTCGGCCTCGCCCTGCTCGCGCATGCGCCGGGCGCGCGAGCGCAGACGCCCGATCTCATCATCCGCGGCGGGCGCGTCATCGACCCGTCCGTCGGGCTCGATGCCGTGCGTGACATCGCCGTCAGCGGCGGACGCATCGCGGCGGTGGCGCCGCGCATCCGCGGTGCCGCGGGCGAGACGCTCGATGCCAGCGGACGCATCGTTGCGCCGGGGCTCATCGACATCCACACGCATGCCGGACGTGACGCCGAAGGGCCGGCGCTCGCATTGCGCGATGGCGTCACGAGTCTCGTCGACGCAGGCTCGGCCGGCGCCGACCGTATCAACGAGGTCGTGCGTGTCATGCGCGAGGCGCCGCAGACGTGCGTCGCGCTCGTCAATCTCGCGCGCGTCGGCATCACGCCCGAGGGTGAGCTCAATAACCTCGAGCATGCCAACGTCGCGCTCGCGCAGGAAGCCATCGCGCGCAACCGCGGTATCGTCGTCGGCGTCAAGCTGCGTGTCTCGGCAAACGTCGTGGGCCGCAACGATCTCGAGGTGCTGCGCCGTGCGCAGGAAGTCGTCGCACCGTTCGGCCTGCCCATCATGGTGCACGTCGGACAGAACTACTCGCCGATGCGCGCGATCCTGCCGCTACTCAAACGCGGCGACATCGTTACGCACGTCTACGCGCCTGCGCCAAACAGTATTCTCGATGATAACGGCGTGATCCTGCCCGAGGTGACGGCTGCGCGCCGCCGCGGCGTGATCTTCGATTTCGGCCATGGCCGGAACAATCATTTCGATTGGGCCATGGTCGAGCGAGCCATGCAGCAGGGTTTCTGGCCCGACACGATCTCGACCGACTGGAACGTGCTATCGAGCACGACGCCCGTGCGCGATTTTCCGAATGTGCTGTCGAAGCTCCTGATGTTCGGCATGCCGCTCTCGGATGCCATCGCCTGTGCAACGACGAATGCGGCGCGGTGCTTCCCGGTCTTCGAGGATCGCGGCACGCTCAACGTCGGCGCACCGGCCGACATCGCGATCATGGAGCTGCGTGAAGGCCGCTTCGAGTTCCGCGACAACTATGACGGCGTGCGCACGGGCAACCAGCGGTTGTTCCCGTCCGTGACCGTGCTTGGCGGTCGGGTCATCTCGCGAGCGGCCTGAGAAAAACCGGATCGAAACGCAGTTTGCGACGCTATCGGGAAACTATGCTTCTACCCGGTTTATTCGTGCAGCACTAGCAGGACTTGACTAAGAAGCCTGGGATCCCTGCAGACGCGCCACCAGAGCCATGACGAACAGGCCCACGGCCATGCCCTGGATGCCCATGGCCATGTTGTCGAGCAGCGCATTGATCCACGGGCCGACGACCCAAATGTTGTCCAGAACGTCGTCGAACATGGGCAAGGTGACAGCCAGCACGTAGATCACCAGGCGTTGGACGATCTCGGGGTAATTCACCATCACGCCGCCGACGATACCGACGATCGCGAGAAGCGCACCCCAAATTTGCGCTTCCACGGGAATCTGCGGAATTGTTGCCAAAAGCGCGAGAACCACCAGTGCAATGATATAGATTCTTTCTTGTTTCATTTTTATTCTCCCTTTGTTTGAGCGATGAGCCGCGAACAACGGTCATTGCCCACACAAGTATTACCACGTTAGAGAACATCTAGACAACCCGTCATTCCGCATCCGCCAGCTGTAGCGGGCATCGCTTCGTCTCGAAAGAGCGAATTAGAGAGAAAGTTTACGAGCGGCTATAAGCTCTACTCTGACGCAATTACTCCTCGCCGATGACGGCCGTCGCCTTGACCTCGACGACGACGCCGGGCCGGGAGAAGCCGCTGACGCCGATGAACGCGCTCGACGGATACGGTCCGGCGCCGAAGACTTCCTCTTTGATTGCGACATAGGTGTCGACGTCGCGCACGTCGGTCGCATAGACCGTCATCGTCACGATGTCGCTGACATCGCCGCCGAGTTCCTCGAGATGCTCGCCGATGAGACGGTAGGCCTCGCGCGTTTGCGCGGCGAAGTTGCCGGCAATCGAGTTACCGTTCGCATCCTCGAGCGTCGTCTGCCCCGCAAGCCAGACCGTGCTGCCGCCCTCGGTCACGACCGAGCGCGAGTAGCGGCGCAGCTCGCCACGCTCATCGACGTAGTACTGCCGTGACAGCGGCGCTGCATCCGAGATGACGGATAACACGCCGGCGATCAACACGGCCGGCAACAGAATCTCACAGATTTTCGTATACGTTGCTTTCATCGTTCGACTCTCTCACTCATCGTCGCTTGTCCCACCCGCGTAGCCACCGATCGGGAAGCCGATCGGGTAGGCGCTCTGGTACTCGCCCGCGTCCTGCGAGGTCTGATTGGGCTCGCGGTGGCGGTACATGTTGTCCCACATCGAGATGATGTTGCTGCGCAGCCAGTTGTCGTAGTTGGCATAGTGCGAGTAGTCCTCCATCGTGACGCGCTCCAGGATCTGCTC
>JBFJXA010000086.1:0-9203 GCA_041623375.1 Gammaproteobacteria bacterium
AGTGCGGCTACTGCCAGTCGGGACAGATCATGCGCGCGGCGGAGCTCCTCGCAGCGAATGCGCAGCCGAGCCGTGCGCAGATCGTCGCGCACATGAGCACGAATCTCTGTCGCTGCGGTACCTACAGCCGCATCATCCGCGCCATTGAGCGTGCAGCGCAGGAGGCTTGAGATGAAACGCGAGACGCAGCTCAGTGGGCTTCCGACAACGCGCCGGCAATTCCTGCGCGGCGTCGGCATCACGTTCGCCATCGGCACGACCGGCGTTATCGGTGCATGCGCCATGGACTCGGACGGCGAGAATCCGCCGGACACGATTACACCGGGCAGCGACGCGCTTTCCCCGAACGCGTGGGTCAGCATTGCCACGGATGACACGATCACGATTCAGTACGGCGGCACGGAGATGGGCCAGGGCTCGATGACGTCCGTGCCGCTCGTGCTCGCCGAGGAGCTCGATGCCGACTGGAACAACGTGCGCGTAGAGACAGTCG
The DNA here is from genome assembly GCA_041623375.1 of Gammaproteobacteria bacterium. Lineage (GTDB taxonomy): Bacteria > Pseudomonadota > Gammaproteobacteria > Steroidobacterales > Rariloculaceae > JAHEEM01. Next base: position 494 of record JBFJXA010000086.1, read on the forward strand.
CCAAGCACGATCCGGTTTACGGCAACCCCGCACGGTTTCGCGATCTCGGTTACCCAATCCTGTACACGGCCGGCAGCGCGACCGTGCGCGGCTACTTCACGCCGATGCGCCAGGCCGGTGCGCAGGCGCGCAAGTTCTTGCTCGAAGCTGCCGCGTCGCACTGGGGCGTTCCCGTCACGGAGCTCTCGACCGAGCCGAGCCGCGTCGTCCACGCCGTATCGGGGCGGAGCATGAGCTACGGTGAGATCGTGAGCTTTGCCGAGGTGCCTGCAGATTTGCCCGAGGTGGATGAGCGTCAGTTCAAGCCGCATAGTGAGTTTCGTTACCTCGGCCGGGATCTCACGCGTCTCGACGTGCCCCCCAAGACGAACGGCTCGGCCGAGTTCGGTATGGACGTGCAGGTGCCGGGCATGGTCTACGCGTCGATTCTCAGAACGCCGGTCGAGGGTGAATCGCCGCTGGACGTCGATGACGCCATCCACGGCGCGCGCCTGGGCGTCATCGATATCGTAACGCTGCCGTACGGTGTGGCCGTCGTCGGTGAGACCGTCGAAGCGACCCTCTGGGGGAAAGCCGCGCTCGAGGTACGCTGGAGCGAGACCTCACCGTTCAGGCGCGCGAGCCAGGACCTCGATCTCGACGAGTACGAAGCGCGTGCGAGGGACCTGAGCTTTCACACGGACAATCCGCTCTGGCAGGACGAAGGCGACATCGAGACCGCGTTCGCCGAGGCGGACCGCATCATCGAGGCTGTCTACCGCACGGACCCCGCTTATCACGCACAAATGGAGCCGATGAACGCGACGGCTAGCGTCTCGGCGGACGGAAAATCCGCGGAGATCTGGGTAAGCACGCAGACCCAAAGCCTGACCGTGCTGGGCTCGGCGGAGACGCTCGACACGACACCGGATCGAATCACGATGCACCCGATGTACATCGGCGGCGGTTACGGCCGTCGTTGTGAGTATCGCCAGAAGTACGTCGACGATGCGCTCTACGTGTCCAGAGCGATCGGTCGCCCGGTCAAGGTTATCTGGAGCCGCGAAGATGACTTGCAGGACGGTGCGTTTCGTCCGCTCGCGGCTCAGTACCTGCGTGCCGCGCTCGACGCCGACGGCAATATCACGGCACTGCAGCAGCGCGTTGCAACGCCGACCGTGCTGGGCTACATGAACGAGCCCCGCTGGGCGCATGCGCGCGGTCGTGACGGTATCTCGATGAATGGCGCGCAGACGACGCGCTATGACATACCCAATGTCCGCGCCGAGCACGTCATGGTCGATCGCCGCACGCGTCTGGCGCCCTGGCGGGGCGTTGCGACGAGCTACACGCGGTTCGCCAACGAGTCGTTCATCGACGAGCTCGCGCATGCACGCGGCGCCGACCCGCTCGCGTTTCGCATCGAGCTCGCCCGCGTCGACGAGGCCGGGCGCACGGTGCTCGAGGAGGTCGGGCGTATGGCCGACTGGTCGCGGCCGCGCGCGGGCAGATCGCTCGGTGTAGCGCTATCCGATTACGGCGGTGCCTCCGTCTCGGCCGGCATCGCCGAGGTGTCCGTCGACGAGTCCACAGGCGTGATTCGCGTGCATCGGTTTTGGCTCGCGATCGACGCCGGGTTCATTCTGGCGCCGCGAAACACCGAGGCACAGATGGAAGGCACGATCATTTACGGCCTCAGCAACGCGCTCAAGGAGCGCATCACGACCAACGGCGGCACGGTCGAGCAGACGAACTTTCACGATTATCCCATCATGCGTATGAACGAGATCCCCGAAATCGAGGTTCGCGCGCTCTCGAGCACGAGGGCGCCCAGCGGAATCGGCGAGCTCGGGCTTGCGACGACCGGCGCGGCCGTCGCCAATGCCGTCTACGCGGCCACGGGTGCGCGTATACGCGAGCTGCCGTTGACACCGGGTCGCGTGCTCGCCGCGCTGCGCGCCTGATACGACCGGCAACACGCGAATTCGCGGGCAGAAGTGTTGCGTGCACACAACCGGCGATTACTTTCGGCTTGCTAAGCCGTCTTATGTCTACTACAGTCCGAAGGGCAATACGCAAGAGTAGCCTGGTTTAGGGGAGGCGTCGTGAAGACGCAACGGTGAACCGCAGCGTGCAGCAAGACACGTCTATCGATGGAAGGCCCCTAGTCCAGCGCATCGTTCGCTTGGGGATCTCAGGGAGTCGACAATGAATCTGGATCGTATTAAAGCGGTCGCTCGTTCGACGAGCGGCCGAGCTTTGCTATTTGGGGCGGCCACGGTCTTTCTGCCTGTGCAGGAAACGCTGGCTCAGCTAGAGGAAGTCGTCGTCACGGCGAGGCGTATCGAGGAGTCCATCCAGGACGCCCCGCTGGCCGTGGCCGTCATGACGAACGATTTCCTCCAGGATCAGGGCGTCGAGAACATTCAAGACGTGCTCGAGCTCACGCCGGGTGCATCCTGGAACATGTTCACGAAGGCGCAGCCTGCGTTCACGATGCGCGGCATCAACGCCGGTGCGTTCGGCAACTCCTCACTCGAGACAGCCGCAGGGCTCGTCCATGACGGTGTGCCGATGACGAAAGTCTTCATGTTCGTCGGCGATATCTTCGACGTCGAGCGCGTCGAGGTCATGCGCGGCCCGCAGGGTACCTCGTTTGGCCGCAACTCGACGATTGGCCTCACGCATATCATTGCCGCACGTCCCGAGAGGGAGTTCGGCGCCGGTGTCAACGTCGAGGCCGGCGAGCTCGGACTCGGCGGCACGAACGGTTACGTCACGGGCCCGCTCAGCGATACGGTCTCCGGCCGCGTGTCGTGGAATCTGCGCGACTGGGACGGCATTCTCGAGGACGAGGATACGGGCCGCGGCGAGGAGTACAGCAAGCAGCGCTCGATTCGCGGCCAGCTTCTGATCGAGCCGAACGACGACTTCAGCGCATGGCTCAAGTTCGAATACAGCGACCTCGACGAAGGCGCGACGGTTCGCATGGGCGATTTCTCGCCAACGCAGAACTGGCTGAGCCCGCCCGTCGGGCCGGGCTATCTCCCCGGTGTCGATCAGTTCGTCAACCCGTCGCCCTGGAAGGTCAAGCAGAACTGCCCGTTGGCCGGTTGCGTCGTCGATCGCCAGATGACGTTCCTGACGGCCGAGCTCGTCTGGAACCTCGACGACGGCATCAGCATCACGTCGCTGTCTGGCTACCAGGACGGCGATCACGAGACCTGGCAGGACGTCTTCGGCGCTCGCGTTGCCTTGCAGGATCAGAACGTCATCAACAAGGCAGAAGTCTTGTCCACGGAGCTCAGGATCGACAACTTCGCCGCAGGCGACAGGCTCAGCTGGCTCGCAGGCATCTATCTGCTCGAGGACGAGGAGTACCGCAACGAGCTCAATATGGGTAGTCCTGCACGTCCCGACAACCTCGGTTTCTATGAGTGCGCCGAAAAGAACGGCACTTGTGCCGGTCCGTCCTGGCTCGTCAACATCGGCGATGCGTCGACTTCGGGCCTCGGTATCTTCGGTGAGATCACCTACGACCTGACCGATCAGTTGACGCTGGTCGTCGGCGGGCGCTACTCCGAGGATGAGCGCAACTACGACTACGCCGTGCTGGGCTGGGGTAATACCGCAGGCCTCGCGGGCGTCGGCGCCGGTGAGCCTCTGACGGACTGCTCCTTGAATCAGGTGGCTGTCGTCGACCCGGACCCGCGCGCGGGCGGTTTCACGTGCGGCACCGAGGCCAATCCGATGGGCTTCAGCCAGTTCGTGAGTCGGGATTTCGACAACTTCTCGGGTAGGGTCTCGCTGAGCTACACGGTCAACGAGAACAACACGGTCTACTTCCTGTACTCGGAAGGCTTCAAGGCCGGCGGTTTTCAGCATGACGCGCGCAGCCGTTCCCAGCTCGTTGACGGCCTCGTCGACGAGGAGACGTCCGACAACTTCGAGATCGGTTGGAAAGGCAGCTACGACAGTCTCCGGTTTGCGGTCACGCTGTTCGAAATGGAGCAGCAGAATGCCCACATCAACAACCTCATCAACGTCGGCACGGGCTTCACGACGTTCGTGACGAACGCCGGTGGCGTCGAGAATACGGGCTTCGAGCTCGAGGCGACCTGGGCGGCGACCGACAACCTGACGATCGGGGGCAGCTTCGCGTCCTACGACGCCAAGCTCGTCAATGCCGTGCAGGGTAGTCAGCTCGACACCGATCCGAACTCGCCGACGTTCGGGTCTATCATCGGTGAGGACATCAGCGGGCTCACGCCGAACTTCGTGCCGGAGGGAACGTATACGATCTACTTCGATTACGAGTGGCAGCTGGCCAACGGCTCGACGATCGGGCTGCGTGCTGATGCGCGTCAGCGCGATGCGATGTGGGGCCGTGCGGGAGCGAGAGACCGCCACACGCTGACACAGGACGGCACGCGTTTGCTGTTCGAGCGGCCGGATCTCGTCAAGACGGGCCTCAATATCTCGTGGACCAACGCGGCGGAAAACATCACGCTCGAGCTGTGGGGTCGGAACCTCGACGACGACTACGACTGGATCAACTTCGGCCCGGGATCGCCCGCGAACTACGCGCGAGGCATCCTTACGGCGGATGCACCTCCGGGACCCGCAGGAACGGTTCGGCCGCGCGGTTACGGAGGTCGCAGCCAGGTCGGCATCACGGCGCGATTCCTGTTCTAGGCTCGTATAGCCAGGCCCGAAGACGGCATAGATCGTCGCTGGCCGAGAGACCTGAAGGGGCCCTGCGGGGCCCCTTTTTCTTATCCGGTATACTCGAACGGCAGGCGGGTGCTTCTGGCTGCAACGCACAATCGAACCGGGGAGCTAACCAACATGCGGCGTCTAATCATTCTCGGGATATCCAGCGTGGCGTTTCTCGCCGGCCCGCTCGCGGCCCAGGAGCTCGACGCATTGGTCGAGCGCGGCGAGGCGCTGTTTCACTCGGCGATCGGCTGTGCCACGTGCCATGCCGAGACGGGCGAAGGGCTCGTCGGGCCGAGCCTGCTCTTCGGGCCGACGCCTGTCGATATTTTCGATCAGCTCGAGAGCAACCCCGTCATGGGGGTCATCGTCAGCGAGATGGATCCGAGCGATGAGGATCTCGCCGCGATATCGATGTATATCCGCACGCTGGCCGGGCTGCCGCTCGATGCGGGGTTGGCGGAGCGATGGCTCGCGAATCTCGCTATCGTCAAGGCGAACCAGGTACGTGACTTCGAGTTCGCCAAGACGCCTCGGGATCTTCAGGTCGAGGGTATCGAGCGGTACGAGGATCTGGCCGCCAACTGGACGCGCCGCGCCAATGAAGGCAGCTTGCTGAGCCATTACCAAACGGAGGTCGTGGCGACCTTCGAACCCGGCAGACCGAAGTTCTCACCCGAGCCGGGTAAGACCTATTTCTACGAGAACGTCGGCACGACGAGCTCGCCGTCCGTGCTGTTCGAGGGGTACAAGCTTCCGCAGAGCAATCAAATCGTCGTCGGCGACGCCGAAACGCACGAGGTCATCGCAAGCTATATGCTCCCGGTCAACCTGCGCGCGGTCGTGCACACGTCGGCCATGTCGCCGGATGGCCGCTACGTCTACATCATCGGCGCGCGGCCCGGCGGCGACATCGACACGACCACGAATCTTTCCACGTCTGCGACGCTGATCAAGGCCGATGCGCTCACGCTGCAGCCCATCAAGCAGATCTCGATCGGCGGACGGCTGCACCACGGGCAGGTCTTTCGCGACTACGTCATGATCGACTATTTCGCGCGCGACCCCGACGGGCTCGGTTTCGCGTTGCTCGATCCCGAGACAGATCAAATCGTCGGCGGTATCAAGGATGCCGATCTGGGCGGCTACGTCTATACCGTATGGTCGGACAAGGACTACGAGCACATCTATGCGCTCATGGAGCCGGCCGGTTATGCGCCCGGGCGCGGGACGGGCATGCGCGGCGCCGTGAGCATGTATCAGGGCAGGTTGCTCGCGATGCGGCCGTTCTGGGTTGCGAGGATCAATCCCGATACCTGGGAGGTCGAGCAGGAATATCCGTTGCCGGGCTACCGGCCCAACTGGCTCCTCGTCGACTCCGCGAAGGAATACATGTACGTCGTCAACTCGTTGTCCAACGCCTCGAAGATCAATATCGAGACCGGCGAGGTCGTCTGGACGAACGGCACGGGCATCGGGCCCTACGGCGCTTCGCTGAACGCCGATGAGTCTGAGCTCTGGGTCGCCGACAAGGGCGAGGCCGCGCATCATCTGGGCCGTACGATCACCGTCATGGATACGCACGAGGGGCATGCGATCGAGACGCTCTATGGTGCCTACAAGGTGGATCACGTCTTGTTGTCGCCGAACGGCAAGGAGATGTGGGCGACGAGCAACGGCGAGGGTCGTATCTACGTCTACGATGCCGAGACGAAAGAGCTCATGAGCAAGATCGACATGCCCGAGAACGGCGACGCGCACGGTCTGATCTGGGTGCACTACGACGAGGACGGCCAGCCGCGCGTCGTGCGCGATCAGGGCAATTTCCACAATGGCGTGAATCCGGCCACGGGTATGGCTCTGGACTACTGAGCACGCGTATCGTGCGCGTTGACACTCGCGGATTCGGTGTGACAGAGTGGCTGTATCTGCAGGGATGGGGGCGGGGCGCCGTTTGCGCGCTCGACATCGGTCACGGAGGGCCGGAATAGGCTGACAATCCGGGGGGTAGATCAGGCTTGACGAACAATAACTCGAACGGCCAGCGGCGCTTCGTACTGGTTGGCGCTGTGCTCTTTTTGGTCGGCGCACAGCTCGCCGGAGCCCAGAATTTGCAGGACGGCGCGGCTGCTGCGATACCGCGCACGCCCGACGGGCGGCCCGATCTCAGCGGCATCTGGCAATCGTTTACGACTGCAAATTGGAACATTCTCCCGCATTCGGCCGAGGCCGGACCGCACGAGGAGCTCATGGGCGCGTGGAGCGCTCAACGCGGGGGCTTAGGCATCGTCGAAGGTAACGAGATTCCGTATCAGGACTGGGCCGTCGAGAAGCAGAAAGAGAATTTCGCCAACCGCATGGTTGTCAACGTCACGAACGACCCGAGCCGGTTCGACACGGGCGACCCCGAGATTCAGTGCTTCCGCGCCGGCGTGCCGCGCGCAAACTACATGCCGTTCCCGTTTCAGATCGTCCAGACGCCCGAGCAGGTTTTCATCATTTACGAGTACAAAGGCGCGTATCGCGAGATCAATATGAACTCCGACTCGCTGGCCCCGAGCGACACGTGGATGGGTTGGTCGAACGGTCGCTGGGACGGTGACACGCTCGTCGTCGACGTCACGGGCTTCAACGGGTATACGTGGTTCGATCGCGCCGGCAATTTCCACAGCGACGCGCTGCACGTCGTCGAGCGCTGGACGCCGCTGAGCCCGTATCACATCCGCTACGAGGCGACGATCGAGGACCCGAATGTTTTCACGCGCCCGTGGCGAATGAGCTTCACGCTCTACAAGCACATCGATGAGAACGCCCAGCTCGTCGAGTTCAATTGCGTACCTTTTGTCGAGAGGCTCATGTACGAGCCACTCGGGCTTTTTGGCGACTAGGATCATGACGTCGAGAGGACAGTCAGATGCGTAATCGAATCCGTCAGCCAGTGAACGCCACTGCTGCGCTTGGCGTTGCGGCGGCGCTCGTCATGCCTTTGCAAGTCTCCGCCCAGGACGAGCCGCCGCCGGCATCGGCGCTCGTCAACCAGGGTCGCCAGGAGACCGTCGAGGCGGCTAGAGCTGCGTCGATACGATCCTCGGAGGAGACGTTCGCGTATTTCGAGGGCGAGGTCGACGAGGCGCTCAGGCGAGCCGTCGAGCGCGTTTGGGATCCCGAACGGCCGCGCGAGCCGTCGCCGCGCACCCCGTGGGGCGACCCGGACTTGCGCGGCTACTGGATCAACGGTACCTACACGCCGCTCGAGCGGCCCGTCGAGCTCGCTGCCAAGCCGCTCTACTCGATCCAGGAAGCCATCGAGGTTTTCCAGGGCGACGTGCTGCGCGATGCGTCCGTCGATCCGGCCACGGTGCACTACGACTGGACAGAGTTCGGCATGGACAACTGGCAAAGCCCGATTCCGCCGAACCGACGCACATCGCTGATTTTCGATCCGCCGAACGGCAGGATTCCGCCGTTGACGGCCGAGGGCCGGGTGCGCTGGGAAGCGCAAGCCCGGCGCCATACGCTGCGCTCGCGCCACCCGACGGAACGCTGCGTCGTCGGCTCCGAGGGGCCGCCGCGCGTGCCATTCATCCAGCAGATCGGCGAGTCACGCATCGTGCAAACGCCCGACTACCTCGTCGTGATTCGTCAGAGCAACAACGACGTGCGCGTCATTCCGCTCGACGGACGGCCGCACCCGCCCGAGAGCGTGCGTGCCTGGCTCGGCATGGCGCGCGGCCGTTGGGAAGGCGATACGCTCGTCATCGAGACGAAAAATTTCCATCCGGACCGGACCTGGGTGCGTCCGCGCGGCCTCGGCGGCAACCTCCACCTCGTCGAGCGTCTGACGCGGGTCGCCGATGAGCTGATCCTCTACGAAGCGACGCTCAACGACCCGACGACCTGGGAGGCGCCGTGGTCGTACGAGATCCCCTGGCCCAAGATGGATCCGCCCGGGATCTTCGAATGGGCCTGTCACGAGCACAACTATGGCATTATTAACGTCGTCAGAGGCGCTCAG
>JBFJXA010000087.1:0-9137 GCA_041623375.1 Gammaproteobacteria bacterium
CAGCCGCGCGGATTATGACCGTTTCATAACCGCTTCAGCCGCGCCCTGACGGGGCTGCGGGCGCTCGGCCCGCAGCCCCCGGGGTCAGAGTAGATAGGCGTAGCACATGACCACCATTCCGAGCACCGACGCGAGGAAGATGCTGTGGCCCAGCGTGAAACGGAACAATTTGGCCTGTTCCTGAGAGTTCATGAGCGTCGCGGCACCGGCAACGGCGATGCTCTGCAGGCTGATCATCTTGCCCATGACGCCGCCCGCCGAATTGGAGGAGGCCATCAGCGCGGGATCGAGCCCGAGCTGATTCGCCGTGATGACCTGCAGATTGGCGAACAATGCGTTCGACGAGACGTCGCTGCCGGTCATGAACACGCCCAGCCAGCCGAGCAGGGCGCTGAAGTAGGGGAACAGCACGCCGGTCGAGGCAAAGGCCAGGCCGAGCGTCGCGGCCATGCCCGAGTAGTTCATGAGGAATGCGAATCCGAGCACGGACGTGACGGTGACGATCGCGAGAAACAGTTGCTTGAACACGGAGCCGAGCAGCTGAACGTACGCCCCGGGTGACACGCGCAGGCTGATGGCCGCGCCGACGGTGGCGAGCATACAAGCCGTGCCTGCCGCGGACGCCCAGTTGCCGTTGAAAACGGCGGCGTACGGCGTGGGATCCGCCATGACGGGCGCCACGCGGACGACCTGGTTGTGTAGACCGGGCCATTGAATCAGTGTCGTCACGGTCTCGAGCACGTTGGCTTTGATCCAGGTCGTGCCCCACAGCAAAACGAGAATGACGAGAAACAGGTACGGCGTCCACGCGTGCAGCGTCGGGCCTACACCGTGTTGCTTGATCTCCATCGTCGCCGTGTGCTCGCCTGCGAGGTGGAACTCGTCTTTGGGCTTCCAGACCAGCAGCAGAGCAACCGTCGCGACGATGGCGACGAGCCCGGACGCGATATCCACGAGTTGAGGGCCGATGTACCGGGATACGCCGAACTGCGTGGCGGCGAATGCGATACCGCAGATCGCAGCTGCGGGGAGCACGCCGCGCAGCGCATTCCAACCGCCCATGACGAGCATGAGATAGGCTGGGATGAACAGCGATACCGGTGCGCAGATGGCACCGACCCAGCCGCTCAACGTCATCTCGTCGAAACCCGTCAGCCCGGCCAGGGCGACGACGGGAATGCCGATCGAGCCGAACGCGACCGGCGCCGTGTTGGCGAGCAGACAAATACCCGCCGCGTAAAACGGGTTGAAGCCCAGCCCGACGAGCATCGTGGCCGCGACGGCGACGGGCGTGCCGAAACCGGCAGCGCCCTCGATGAATGCACCGAGCGCGAATGCAATGAGCATCGCCTGCATGCGCTTGTCCGACGTCAGACCGCCGATCGAATCCTTAATGATCTCGAACTTGCCCGACTCCAGCGTGAGCCGATAAAGCACGATCGCCCAGAACACGATCCAGCAGATCGGAAACAAGCCGAAAGCTGCGCCATACGTGACGGCGCTCGCAGCGAGCGGGACCGGCATGCCGTACACCGCGATCGCAACGACCAGGGACGTGGCGAGACCCGCGACGGCCGCAACCCACGGCGGCCTGCGCAGGACCCCGATCAACAGCAACAGCACGAGGATCGGAATCGCCGCGACGAGCGCAGATAACGCAAGATTGTCTGCGACGGGCAAATAGACTTGTTCCCACATGGTTGAACCTTATTGTTGATTCTTGTTGCGCGACGGGCTTCGAATTGTCCCTTGCAGAGCAGCGGAGCACAAGCCCGGGCGCTAGCGCGCTTCCGACGCGCTGTGTCTTGCCGATTCGAGCGCTTCCCAGCGGGCGATCTTCGCCTCGAGCTCGGCGCGCAGCGTGTCGAGCGCGGCGAATCGCGCGTTGATCTCCTCGCGCGGCCGCTCGTAGAAACTCGAATCGTTCACGGCGCGCTCGAGCGAGGCGATTTCGTTTTCGAGCGCGTCGATGCTGTCGGGCAGCGCATCGAGCTCGCGTTGCAGCTTATACGAGAGCTTACGCTGGGCGGGCTTCGCACGCTCGGACGCGTCGGCTGCTTTCGACGTGGGTCGAGAACGCTTCCCGAGCCCGTCGGTCGTCGCGAGCGGATGCTGCAGCCTAGCCCAATCGCTGTAACCGCCGGCGTAGCGCTGGACCGCGCCGTCTCCCTCGAAGACGAGTGTGCTCGTGACGACACGGTCGAGGAAATGCCGATCGTGACTGACGACGAGTAACGTGCCTTCGTACGCTGTCAGCCGCGCCTCGAGCGCTTCGAGCGTCTCGACGTCGAGGTCGTTGGTCGGTTCGTCCAGCACGAGCAGATTCGACGGCAACGTGAACAGCTTCGCCAGGATCACGCGGTTGCGCTCGCCGCCGGACAACGCAGACACGCGTGTCATTGCGCGTTTAGCCGAAAACAGGAAATCGGTCAGATAACCGACGACGTGTTTCTTGCTGCCGTTGACGTTGATGTAGTCGCGGCCTTCGCCGACGATCTCGGCGACGGTTCGAGTCGTATCGAGCTCACGGCGCAGCTGATCGAAATAACCGATTTCGAGATTCGTACCGAGCTTCACGGAGCCCGAGTTGGGCTTGAGCTCGCCGAGCAGGATGCGCAGCAGGGTCGTCTTACCGACGCCGTTGTTGCCGATGATGCCGATTCGCTCGCCACGCATGACGCGTAACGAGAAGCGGTCGAGCAGCAACCGATCGCCGAACGTGTGCGAGACGTTACGGACCTCGATCACCTTACGCCCCGATAGTTGCTCGGATTCGTTGACGTGCACTTTCGGGGCACGCGGACGCGCGATGCGTTGAGCGCGCTCCTCGCGCATCGCCTCGAGCGCCCGAACGCGACCCTCGTTGCGGCTCTCGCGCGCCTTGATTCCCTGACGGATCCAGGCTTCTTCTTCTGCGAGTTTCTTATCGAACTCCCGGTTCTGGCGGTCCTCGTCCCGGTCGGCTTTCTTCTTCTGACGCAAATAATCCCGATAACCGCCGGGCCAGCTACGCATCGAGCCCCGATCGATCTCCACGATGCGCGTGGCGACCCGGTCGACGAATTCACGATCGTGAGTCACGAAGAGCAGGGCGCCGGTATATCGTTGCACTTCGTGCTCGAGCCATTCGATCGTGCTGATGTCCAGATGATTCGTCGGCTCGTCGAGCAAGAGCAGCTCGGGTTGAGACACGAGCGCCTGCGCCAGCGCGACGCGACGGCGCCAGCCGCCCGACAGCGTGCTCATACGCGCCTCTGCCGGCAGCTCGAGCTGGCTCAGCATCGAGTTGACTTGCTGGTCGATCGACCAGCCCCCGCCAGCCTCGATGCTGCGCTCGAGCCCCGCAAGCGCCTCGAGGTGGTGCTTGCTCGACGTCTCTTGCGCCGAGAGCGTCTCGAAATGCGCAATCCGCTCGGCCTGGGCGGCCATGCCTTGGGCGACGACATCGCGTACGCACCGTTCCGAGACGTCATCCAAGCCTTGATCGAGCTTGGCGACGCGCACGTGGCTCGGGCGATCGATTCGGCCTTCATCCGGCTCGAGCTCGCCCGTGACGAGTTTCAGCGTCGACGACTTGCCCGCGCCGTTGCGACCGATCAGACAGACGCGCTCGCGATCCTCGATTTGCAGGTTCGCGTTCGTCAGGATCTTCTGCTCGCCGAACGCCAGGCAGACGTCGCTGAATGAGACGAGAAACGCCATCGACGTTCGGATCTCTCTAACGTAACCGGATGCCGCGCACGACCGGCGCGAAGAGGGGCGTCGCGTTGCGGGGGCTATCGCCCATATACAGTTTATTTAACATAATATACATTATGCGCTATTTACGGGCTCGACCACGGCAGGGCCCATCGGCGCCCGGTCTCGATCGACTTAACCCTTTATTTCCAATACTGTTTATAGCTCCGTCAGTGCGTAGACGCGGATCCGATCCGAGGCTGCATCCCGATCGACCGTGGTGTGCTATCGTAGCCCGAGCGGTTATTCACTGCGAACCTATGAGCCGCTGACGCATCTAACTATTTTGAGTAGCTTTACTCCTTAGTCGGAGCGATATGGATATGAGCCTTCACGCAAGACCGTCGAAAGCTTTGGTCGGACTGCTCGCGTTCGTCGTGACGGCGCTGACAGGCTCCGTCGTTCATGCCCAGTTCTCGACCTCGGCGCGGGAAATCGAACGTGCCGTGCGCGTCGAGTGGATGCAGATGAAACGCTCATTGCCGCGGCCCGAGAACCCGGCCATCCAGACGTTCGTCGCGTGCGTCGCCAATGCGCTCATTGCGCAGCTCGACGAGCCGTATGCGAGCATGGATTGGGAGGTCGTCGTGTTCGACGACGAGTCGCTGAATGCGTTTGCCATGCCCGGCGGCAAGATCGGTGTCTTCACGGGTATTTTCAAGGCTGCCGAGACACCCGACGGTCTCGCAGCCGTCATCGGCCACGAGATCGCGCACGTGACCGAGGATCATGTCATGAGCCAGGCGAGACGCCAGGTCGGCACAGATCTGCTGGCGCGAGTCGGCGGTGCCGCGACGGGCATGTACGGCTACTCCAGCGAGTTCACGAGAGTGTTGCTGAGCTTGCCGTTCAGCCGCCGTGACGAAAGTGAAGCTGACCTCGTCGGCCTCGATTACATGGCCAACGCCGGATTCGACCCGCGCGCCACGCTGTATCTCTGGAAGAACATGGCCGATATGCGCCAGGGCGGCCAACGGGCAGAGTTCCTCTCGACTCACCCCTCCGACGACCGGCGTCTCGACGACATCGTGCGCGCCATCACGCCTGCACTGATCAAGTACAACGAAGCCGTCGACGCCGGGCGCCGCAACGACTGTCTGGGCAACGGCTAATCTAGATCGGCGGCTCGGTCGCCGGGTCGGACCTGCCGGGATCATCGGCCGGTGCTGGCGGCACTTCCTGCGGTGACGCCTCTTCGACGACTTCGATCTCGCCGGAGCCCCTTGCCGGTAACGGCGGCACGATTCCGCTCGTCGCATAGGCTTCGAGCAACTCGTCGTCGGTCAGCGGCGTCACCTGGCTGACGCGACAGAATTCACCCTCACGTGCGAACGGCCCTGTCGCCACGATCGTGCGATCCCAACGGCAGACACGCCCGTCCGGCTCATTGAAGGCCAGAAAAGACGCCATGTTGAGATCACAGAAGAACCCGTCGAGCTCGAGCTTGAACGGACATTGATCGCGGCCGACGAGCACGACGACGGTTCGGTTGTCGAGCACACGGAAGCTACGGACATTGCGCTCGTAGAAGCACCGCGCATCCTGATCACACGTAGGCGCGCGAGCGAGGTTCGGATTCGGGGGTGTAGCGGCACACCCGGCAAGAACCAACGGGAGGACGAGTGCGGTTGTCGAGCGCCATGGCTCTTTCGATGCCATGCCGTTCACTCTAGGCGATCACTGCTGCGCTGTCCACGCAGCCGATGGGCGTTAACAGCGCCGTTACCTAACCGTCGCGCAAACGGACGGCGACGTCTGGAAAGTCGCAAAAAACCGCGTCGGTGTTGAGCACCTCATAGGCCAGCACGAGCAGCGCCTCGAGGTCGGCGATCCCTTGCGGGAGCTGCGCGTGGTTGAACGTATACGGGTGTAACTCGAGCCCGGCATCGCGGGCGAATTGCACGAGCGGACCCGCGCGCGGGCGCCCGGGGGACTCGCTCGTCAGTGTGAGTCGATAGTTCGGGCCGAGCGCTGTCGCATACTCGGCCACTTCGACGAGCGCCTCGCGCGCTCGATATCTGGGATAGGCACCACGTCCCATGAGCTGCGTGAGTCGCAACTTGCAGCCGAGCTCCCGCTTCAGACGCCTGAGCTCGTCCGCATCGTTACACTGCACGAAAATGGGGTCTTCAGCGCGCCGGTAACCGTAATCGCTCAGGACGCCGAGCATCGCGCTCGACAGATCACAACCGTGCTCGGTATGCCAACGCGGCGCTTTGATCTCCGGATAGATCCCCGCGGTACGCCCGCTCCCTCGATTCAGGTCGTGGATGAACTCGATCTCCTGCTCGAGCGTGCAAAGCTTCAGCGGCGCGTTGCTCGCCGCTGGCGCCGCGGATTCGACGAGCGCAGCGACAGCCGCCGCGTCACAGCGAATGGCCAACGCCTCGATCTCCGGCCAATCGAAGTCGATCGCGTAGAAGTGACCGTCATTGCGATGGCGCGCGGGAAACACGTCGGCGACGTTCGTGACGCGCTCGAGATAGAGGTCGTGACAGACGATGACACGACCGTCGCGGCTGGCAACGACATCTTGCTCGAGGAAATCGGCACCCTGTGCATGCGCGAGCGCCTTGGCCGCCAGCGTATGCTCGGGCAGGTACCCACTCGCGCCGCGGTGCGCTATCACGCTGGGAACGATGCTTGCAGACATTTATGGAGCGCGTCGCCACCCCGCCCCGCCAGGACCGCCAGTGAGCGGCGCCCGGGTGAGCCGCGGGCTCAAGGCATCTCGAACTCGATCGTTTCCCAGCGGTGCGTGTCTTCCTGGCGTGCCTGGCGGCGCAACGCATCGACGATGAGACGCTCGTTCCAACTCACCGTTTCGCTCGCGCGCTTTGCGACTTCTTTGGGCATCTCCTGGACGCCGCCGAACGGCTCCAACGCGACGATCGGCAAATTCATCGCCTCGGTCGCATCCATCTGGTAAACGATCCAGTCGCGGTGCTCTGAGTACATCACCGATGGGAGGACAACAACCTCGGCCAGCTTGATCTGCGTTCGCAGCTCCTCCTTGACCGCCTCCTTGCCGCCGCTTCCCGGAATCGACTCGATATTGCTGCAGTTGACGTAAAAAAAGTTCGGCGAGCTTTCGAGATACTCGAATACCCTGCGATAATCAGGGTGCTCTGAGAACGTATGCATTACAAATACTCGGATCGGGTCCTTTTCGGACATTGGCACACCCACCGCTATCCTATGAGTCCTTCGGCGACCCTACTGCGAGACTTACCCTTTTGCAATGAACTGGCAATCAAAACCATGACCGGTCCCAACAACCCACGCGCAAGGGTCCTTAACGGGTCCGTTCGCACCGGGACCTAGGTAAAATCGAACGCATGCGACTGCTGCTCTATAACATCCGCTACGGGATCGGGCTCGGCCGGGCCATGCATTTGCCGGTGCCCGGGGCCGGCTATCTGCTCGGCAACCGCGGGAACCTGCAGCGCATTACGGATTTCATCAAAGCTCAGGACCCGGATATCGTCGGCCTCGTCGAAGTCGATACGGGCTCCATTCGCAGCCGCCGTGTCAACCAGGCCGAGGCGATCGCCAAGGCACTCGGTCATTATTCGGCTTATCAATGCAAATACGGTACCGGGTCGTTCAACGCACGGCTGCCGATCATGCGCAAGCAAGGTAACGCTTTTCTAGCGGCGCCACGCGTCCACGGCGAGCGGTTTCACTATTTCGACAAAGGCATCAAGCGTCTGATCATCGAGCTCGAGCTCGATGACTGTGCCGTGTTTCTCGTGCACCTGTCCCTGAAGTATCGGCACAGACAGGCGCAGCTGCACTATTTGCACGATCTCGTCGTCGCCTCGGACAAGCCCGTGCTCGTCGCAGGCGACTTCAACACGTTCTGGGGAAAGCACGAGATATACCTGTTCATGCGCGCGGCCGGCCTCGAAAATGCAAACATCCGCGGCATCCCGTCCTATCCGAGCACGGCGCCGCGAAAAGAGCTAGATTTCGTGCTGTATAGCGCCGGCGTCACGGTCAAGGATTTCTATATTCCGAAAGTGACGTACTCGGATCACTTGCCGCTCGTGTGCGATTTCGAAGTCGACGGCCGAGCAATAAAAGCCGCTTGAGAAACACGATGAGAAACCGTAACGAGTCCTTCAAGCACTGCAGTCATACAACCGACGCCAACGGGATCTGCTGGCTCACGCTCGACAAGGCCGGTAGCAAGACGAACACGCTCGACCGGGAGGTCCTTACGGAGCTCGACGCCGTGCTCGAGGCACTCGCTGCCGACCCGCCGCGTGGCCTGGTCATTAAATCGGCCAAGCGCACCGGCTTCATCGCCGGTGCCGACATCGGCGAATTCGACCAGCTCGAAACTGCTGAACAGGGCGCGGCTGCGGCGAGGCGTGGACAGATCGTCCTGCAGCGCCTCGAGGATCTGCCGAGTGTCAGCGTCGCTGTCATCGACGGTTACGCGCTCGGCGGTGGCCTCGAGCTCGCGCTCGCTTGCGACTATCGCGTTGCCGTGGAGAGCTACGAGCGCAGTCTCGGCTTACCTGAAGTTCAGCTCGGTATTCAGCCGGGCTTTGGCGGAACCGTGCGGGCCGTGCAGTTGCTCGGCGCCCCACTGGCCCTGGATCTCATGCTCAGCGGACGTCTGCTCTCGCCGGTACAGGCGCGTAAGGTCGGCCTCGTCGATCGCACGGCCGCCCGTCTGGACCTGGGCTCCGCTGCACGAACGCTGATCGAGACGCGACCGCCCAAGCGGCGCCCACCCCTGCCCGTTCGTCTGCTGGGTCTGGCACCGCTCAGGCCGCTGCTCGCACGAACTGTGCGTGCGCGTCTGCAAAAGCGCGCTAATCCCACACATTATCCGGCCCCGTACGCGATTCTCGAGCTGTGGTTGCGTCACGGCGGACGGGGCCCGGCAGCCTACGTGGCCGAAGCCGAGTCGATCGGCCGTTTGCTCGTCACGGCCACGTGCAGGAATCTCGTGCGCGTATTCTTTCTGCGCGAGCGCCTGCGCGGTCTCGCGCCCAAAGAGGCAACGGTAGAGCGCGTGCATGTCGTCGGCGCCGGTGTTATGGGCGGCGATATCGCTGCCTGGTGTGCGTTACGCGGATTGACCGTCCATGTTCAGGATCGCGCGATGGAGTACGTCGAGCCTGCCTTGAAACGGGCGTCAAAGCTGTTTGCCAAACGCCTGCCCGGCCCGGGCCAAGCATCCGCTGCGAGCGATCGGCTCCGCGTCGATCTCGACGGCGAGCACGTCGGCGAGGCCGAAGTCCTCATCGAAGCGATTGTGGAGCAGCTCGACGCCAAACAGGCGTTGTTCGAGGATCTCGAAGCGCGATCTTCGCCGGATGCGATTCTCGCGACGAACACGTCCAGCATTCGGCTCGAGGAAATAGCCGCGGAGATGCGCCAGC
>JBFJXA010000088.1:0-9129 GCA_041623375.1 Gammaproteobacteria bacterium
GCCAACTCGTTGAGCACGCGCGTCTCGAGAAAATTCGCGCGCAGCGCATGCTCGAGATTGTAAGCCGACAGCGAGCCGATGATTGCCGCCGTCGACAAAATGACCGTGCTGTAGATCAGTTGATTGAACGGCAGGTCCATATATAAACCCATCGTCAGAAACGCGAGCACGAGCAAGGAGCCGACGGCGATCGCAACGTGAAACAACAAGCCCAGAAACAGGCACGCCGCGAGCACGATGAGCACGAGGCTACTGAGCACATAGGACACGCCGGCTAGCGCCGCTGCTAGTGTCATGTAGGTCACAACGACGCCGACGAGCGTTACGCCGATCGCGGCGAACGCCTGGTAGTGACGTTTGAGATTCGGAAGAAAGCTCGCGAGCACGATGAGACTCACGAGCGGGCACAGCACGAACAGACGCAATGAGTTGAGCAGCTCCGTGCCGGGCGTGGCACCGAAGAGGAAATCCGCCGCCATGAGCGCCACGATCATGCCGAGCGCGAGCACAGCCGAAACACGTCCGCGAACGAGGTTCTGCTCGATAAAGCTCTCGCGGAACTCCTTCTCGATGAGTCCCTTGAAACGCAGGTCGCCGAAGCCGCGCGCGAGCTGCTCGGCGTATGGCGAACCGAGGTTCTGTAAGTTGTCTGTCGTTGAGTCCATGCCGTGGCCTGGAGATAAGCCGAGAGGATGCGCTCGCGGCCGAAAAAAAACGCGAACTCAGGTCACAATCGAGCTAACGCACGGAATCGCGAAGCACGCGCATACCCGCGTCGCGTAAGGGATTTCGGCCCAAATCGGCGCTAACGATAGAGCGGCAGCAGCGTGTCTGCGCGCTGCTGCGCCGACCGGTTCACAGTGTCGACGTTCGCGAGCGCTGCGGCGAGCGCTGCACCGTTCCAGGAGTCGTGCTCGGGCCCGTAGAGGCTGCGCTCGAGCTCCGCAACAGCCTCGGCAAGATCACCGGACAGTTGCTGGGCCATTGCGCCGAGGCTCGAAGGTGCGCCACCCGAAAGCCGCAACGCGCCCCACTCGAGCAGCAGCGCGTGCGCGCGGCTTGCATCGTTGGCCTGACAAGCGGCCCGCAGCTGACGCAGCACTCGCCGGTTGGACGTACGCCGCAGCGTCGGTTCCTCGGTGCCGGCAGAACGCTCGCGCTGCGGACGCAGGCTCTGCCACCACAGGCCGAGCGTCGCGATCCAAGCCACTAACAGACCCGCGCTCACCGCGGGCCAGAGGCCGGCCGACGGTGTCTCGGCCGCGGCTGCCGGCGCGGCTGCGGCCACGGGCTGCAGCGCAGATTGCTCGGCGCTCGGCAGGATCTCGAGCTCGCGCGGCGGCAGCGTCGCCGCTTTCCAGACTCCCTCGGTTACGTCGAACCACGGCAGCGTGACACCCGGCAGCGTCGAGAGCCCCTCGGTCTGAGCGATTACCGCGTAACGTTCCGTTCGGCGCGCCTGCAGGCCGCGCTGCGTGATCTCGCGCTCGAGCTCGGGCTGATCGGGATACTGGCGAATGCCGTTTGCTGGAAGCAACGCGAGCTCGGGCAGCTGAGATTCCTGAACGCCCTCGGCCTCGACGATGAGCGTGCGTGTTTGCGGAATCCCGGCCGTCATCGGCTCACCCTCCGCGCTCCACCGTTCCGTGAGCGCCAGCGAACGGGCCGGTAACCAGGCTGCGCCCGTCCACTGCTGCGGCGGCGGCACGGGATCGACGACCTCGATCTCGAGCGCCTCGGAGCTGAACACCTGCACGCCGCGAAAGCCCGATGATGTGATCACGACTGCATCGAGCGTCACAGGCTGTATGGTCAGTGAGCCCGCGCTCTGCGGAAAGATTGCATAGCGCCGCTCGAGCGTCATGAAATACCGCCCGTCGCGCATGACCTGATACTCGCGATCATCGGCAAGCCGCTCGATGATCGCCTCACCGCCGGCGACCTCGGGCTCGGACAGCGACGAGCGGCCCGTGTTGACAGCGCGGTAGAGCCTGACCGTGAAGATAACCTCAGCCTGCGTAAAAGCGGTTTCCGGCGTAGCCTCGACCTCGAGAAAGATATCGGCCGGCGCATCGCTCGCAAGCGCGGGTAGAACCTCGACCTCGACGGGGTTACTGAACGTGCCGGCAACCGCAACCGGCGGTAGCGTGAAGCGCCCCGGACCCCGCGGCATGAGCTGCATGAGCCACTCGGTCACGGCCGTGGTTCGCCCGCCGGCCATCTGCACACTCGTGCTGCTTCGCGTCCCCAGAATGTCGAACTCGGCCGCTAAAGACGAGACATCGGGCCGGTCACGTACCTGGCCCTCGACCCGCAGGATGTAGGTCAACGATTCGTTCTCGCGCACGGTCGCACGATCGACCGACGCGCGCAGCAGCACGTCCTGGGACAAAACGGCACCGGACCAGATGACGCCAAGACAGGCGAGCAGCACTCGGCTCACCACGGTTGCTCCTCGTCCCCGGGCCATACGTAGTTGCCGTCCTGATCCACTCCGAGACGCTGGTACTGGAACATGAACTTACGGCGCAGCAGGCCGCCCGGGTCCTCCGGAATGCGCCGCAGCCACTGATCGGCTGCCTGCTCCGATGCCCACTCCTCGAGCTCTCCCGGCGTAGGCAGCGGCTCGAACTCCTCGGTTGCGTTCGGGTCGGCGTTCTGTGATTGGCTCGACGCCTGCGACGACTCCGACGCCTCTGCATCCTCGGGCGACATCGACTCGGGATCCGCGGGCTCGGTCTGATCCGACGACTGTGAGGCCGCCTGCTGCGACGCGCTCTGCTGGCTTTGCTGATCGGAATCCTGCTGGTTCGGCTCGCCTTGTTCCTGCCCCTCGGACTCTGGCGGACGTTGCTCGCGCAGCAGGTCGCGGTTGAAACGCGCGTCTTCATGCTCGGGGTCGAGCTCGAGCGCGCGTTCGTAGGCTTCGATGGCCGGCCCGATCTCGCCTGCGCGCGCGAGTGCGTTACCGCGATTGTAATTCGCCTCGATCGTATCGATCTCGTCGAGAATCTCGGCACTGCGCGCATACTCACCCGCACGATAAAGGGCCGCGGCCGACCAGCTCGGATCCTCGAACAGCTCCGCCGCGCGCGCATGCGCCTCGGCCTCGAAGGCCTCTGCACCGCGCTGATCGGGCCGCGACCACAGGTCAGCCCACTCGAGCGCGTCGGCACGAGGCGCGGGTAGCATGAGCCACAGACACCAGACGACGATCCATCCTCGCCTGAACGCGAGCGCAACGAACGGCAGAATCAGCAGCACGAGCCAAAGCCCCTGGTCGCGCCAGAGGTCGCTTTGATAGAGCGGATCTTCTGCATCCGCATCGAGTGCACGACCAGCGTCATCGACGCCGATCGGGAACAGCGTGTCGAGATCCCGGTCATCTGGCGTCAGCGTTGCGAACCGGCCGCCGCCGATGAGCGCGAGCCGCCGCAATCCCCGTACGTCGACCTGCGGCACGACGACCTGCCCGCTCGCGTCGGTCAGAAAGCCACCGCCGGGCACGACGATCGGCGCACCTTCGGGCGTGCCGATGGCGAGGACGCTGACGGTGTAGCCGCCGAGACGCAGCCCCTCGACGACACTCTCGGCGACCGTCGAGACTTCGGTATCGGTCATGAGCAGCAGCTCGCCGCGGCTGACACCGGCCTGCTCGAGTAGCTGCGCACCCTTGCGCAAACCCGCTTCCGGGTAGCTGCCGCGACTCGGCATGATATCCGTGGACAAGGCTGCAACGAGCGAGGCGATATTGCGCGTATCCGTCGTCAGCGGCGATACCGCGAAGGCGTGCCCCGAGAACACGACGAGCCCCGTCTGACCAGAGGTACGCCGCTCGAGGAGCCCGAGCAGCTTGAGCTTCGCGCGAGCGAGGCGGCTCGGTTCGACGTCGGCCGCATCCATAGAGCGAGACAGATCGAGAACGACGACGAGCGCCTCGTCGGAGCGCAGCGCCGGGACGGGTTGACGCTCCCAGGTCGGGCCTGCGAGCGCGAGCACGGTCAGCGTCCAGGCAATTGCCGCTGCGATCAACACGAAACGGCGCTCGCGCAACGTCGCTTCCGCCCCCGCGAGCACATACGGCTGCAGCGCTCGGTCGACGAATTGGCGCCATTTACCCGTGAATCCGGCCGCCCGCGTCAGGCGCCAGCCGAGCCACAGACCGACCGGCAAGAGCGCGAGCCACCATGGGCGCAAAAAGTGAAACTCAAACATGGCCCAGCTCCGCCGAGGTATGCGCGCGGCGCGCGGGCGTCGCAACGCCGGCAAAACCCCATGCGAGGACGATCAAAGCAGCGCCAGCGAGCGGCCAGTAAAAATGCTCGACGACCGGGCGAAACCCGCTCTCGTCCGTCGCCGCGGGCTCGAGTTCGTCGAGCACCTCATAGATCCGTTGGAAGCCCTCGATGTCGCGTGCACGGAAATAAGCACCGCCCGTGCCGCTGGCTATCGTCGTCAACGTCTCTTCGTCGAGATCGGCGGATGGATTGACCTGGCGCACGCCGAACAGTGAGCGAACGAGCACAGCGTCTGCGCCGATACCGATCGTGTAAATCACCATGCCTCGCTGGCGCGCGAGCTCGGCAGCCTTGAGCGGCTCGACAGCGCCGGCCGTGTTAGCGCCGTCGGTGAGCAAAATCAGCACGCGGCGTCCCTCGTCGATCTCGGCATCCGCAAGCGTCTTGATTGCGAGCCCGATCGCATCCCCGATCGCAGTCTCCGTGCCCGCCAGGCCGATCACGGCTTCGTCGAGCAGCGTTTGCACGGTTGCGCGGTCGAACGTCAGGGGCGCCTGAAGATACGTCTCCCGGCCAAACAGGATCAGACCGATGCGATCGCCTACACGCCGCTCGATGAAATCTCTGGCGACGGCCTTGGTAGCCGTCAATCGATCGACCCATTCGCCGTTGAGCTGAAAGTCACGCTCCTCCATCGAGCCCGAAAGATCCACGGCCATGAGCAGATCGCGGCCCGTCATTGGCAGTGCGACAGGCTCGCCGACGTGCTGGGGCCTGGCGGCGGCGAGGACGACGAGCAGCCAAACGATCGATAGCAGCACGAGCCGCCATGGCCGCGCGCCCCCGAGACGCCCGGCGCCCGTCGCGGTCGCAAACTCAGCAGCCAGCGGCACGCGTAGCGCTGCGTCCTTGTCCATGGGATCGGGACTCGCGTACCGGCGCACGAGCCAGGGCACGGGCAATAGCAACAGCATCCAGGGCCAGGCGAGCTGCCACATGCGCGTCAGGCCCTCACCGGCTGCGTGTCGATCCAATCCATGCAGACGCGGCATACGCTGTGCGCCTGCTCCGTCGAGACTTTTTCGGCTGGGCGATAGGGCGCATCGAGTAGCAGCCGCGCTTCGCCGGTCGCGAATTGCGGATCTCGGCTCTTGCCGGCGAGGTACTCGAGCCAGGATTCGCCGGCAAGACCCGCAACGTTCACCGACCGACCGTTAACCGTCATCGCAAAACGCCGCAAAACGATCGAGGCATCGCTGACACATGCTGCCGGCTCGGCGCCACTCTCGAGCGCAAGCACGATGCCTCGGAGCGCACGCCGCGCCGCTCGGTGACGGCGCTGCTGCCAGACGCGCACGCCGAGCGCGGCGGCGACGACCACGACGAGCGCCGCGAGGATCCACCAACCGAAGGCCGGCGGCCACCACGCCACCGCTTCCGGCAGATGGATGTCCCTGAGTGGCAGCTGTGACGGATCGAACTGCGGATTCATCGACTCTTGAACCTCCGGGCCAGCACCTCGCGCGGATCGTCGGTTGTCGCACAGTCGAGCAGTTTAATGCTCGGCGCACGGGCGAGCTCGGCCAACTGTGCGCGGCGCGCCGCGAACTGCGTCCGATACCGCTCGCGCACCTGCTTAGAGTCGGTCTCTATCGCAAACGTTCGCTCTCCGGCGCTAATACGGTAACGTCCCGGCGGCGGCAGCTCCTGCTCGACGGTATCGTAAAAATGCATGAGAAACACGTCGGCATGTCGCCCGATCTGGCGGACGTGGCGCTCGAGACCCGTCTCGAGATTGCGAAAGTCGCTGAGCATGAACACGAGACTACCAGGCCTCGCAACGCGCGTTAGCCTGAGCAGCGCCCGCTCGCCATCGTCGTCGGAGCGCTGCACGTCGCGCTCCCAGCGCTCCGATCGAGTCAGCGTCTGAAACAGCCGCAACGCCGCCGCGCGACCGAGCCGTGGGCGCAGCTCGACGTGATCGCCTTCGCTGAATACGAGGCCGCCGAGCCGGTCACCGTTGGCCACGGTGCTCCAGGCGATCAACGCCGCGGCCTGGCTCGCACGCACGGCTTTGAACGCGCCGCGCGTCGCGAACAGCATCGGCTGTCGGAGATCGAGCCAAATGATCACGGGGCGGTCGCGCTCCTCGCGAAACACCTTCGTATAAGGCTTACCCGTGCGGGCCGTGACGCGCCAGTCGATCGTGCGCAGATCGTCGCCCTCTTGATACGGCCGGGATTCGTCGAACTCGACGCCGCGTCCCTTGAACGGCGACAAATGCCCACCGGCCGAGAGTGCATGCACGCGCAGACCCGCGAGGTTGATCGACTCGCCGGCCGGCTTCAATTTAATGAGCTCCGCGAGATCGATGCGCGCGGGCGAGCGCGTTGCTGCTGCCGGGCTCGTCATAGCGCCGTTACGGCACGCCGATCCTCGCGAGCAGCGTATCGACGATCTCGTCGGTCGTTCGCCCGTCGGCCTCTGCCTCGAAGCTCAACAGGACACGATGCCGCAGCACGTCGTGCGCGATCGACTGAATGTCCACGGGCGTCACGTAATCGCGGCCCGCGAGCCAGGCATGCGCGCGCGCGCCGCGGTCGAGTGCAAGCGTGGCGCGCGGACTCGCGCCATACTGCAAAACCCCGCGTAACTCGTCACCGTATCGTTCGGGATTTCGCGTCGCGAGAACGAGCTGCACGATGTAATCCTGCAGTGCCTCGGCGAGGTGCAGCCCGAGCACCTCCTGGCGCGCGGTCATGACGTCTTGTTGGCTCAGTTCCTCGGGCGGTGCGAACAGGTCCGCATCGCTCGCAGCGCGTTGCGCCTCGCCACGATTGAGCTCGAGTATGGCTCGCTCGCCCTCGGCGTCCGGATAATCGACGACGACGTGCATGAGGAACCGGTCGAGCTGCGCCTCGGGCAGCGGATACGTGCCCTCCTGCTCGATCGGATTCTGCGTGGCCATAACCATGAACAGCGCCGGCAACGGATACGTTACCGATCCCACCGTTATCTGACGCTCGCCCATCGCTTCGAGCAACGCCGACTGCACTTTTGCCGGTGCTCGATTGACCTCGTCGGCGAGGATCAGATTGTGAAACAGTGGCCCCTTACGGAACACGAACGAGCCGTCCTGCGGCCGGTAGATCTCCGTGCCCGTCAAGTCCGCAGGCAACAGATCGGGTGTGAACTGCAGCCGATGAAAATCGCCCTCGACGCTATAGCTCAAGACCTTGATCGCGCGCGTCTTAGCGAGACCCGGCGCACCTTCTACGAGCAAATGGCCGTCGCAGAGCAGTGCGATGAGCATACGGTCGAGCAGCACCTGCTGACCGACGACCAGCGAGTCGAGATGGCCTTTGAGACCGAGGAATTTTTCTTGCAGGGACATCGGCTCTCGAGAATCGTCAAAAAGCGAGTGATTCTAACGGTCCGGCCGGGGCCGAGCCAAACCCGTGAAACGGCCCGCCGCGCAGCGGTCGGGCCCTGCCGTCGGCCCGAATGGGCTGTCGTATATTTACAACGTCAAGCACGGCGGGCTGGTCTACGAGCGTGCGTTCCCGCGTGTCAATGGCTCACCGGACACCCAGCGCCCGGCGCCGACGGGAATCCCGGGGCGTTTGGTCTGAGGTAGTCCCGCTAGCTCGTTGTGCCCTTTTGATCGTAAGCTCGGGACTATTCTTCGCGCACGCGGGAGTGGCGCAAGAACCAGATCGTATTTAGATGTGGAGAAAAAACAACATCTTGGCTGGAACTCATACGGCGTTATGCTACTATTCGCCGCCATAAGACTTAGTCCGGTTGTGGGAAATCTTCGACTGAGTTCGTTACCAATGGGAAATCCGACACGCTCGGACCTGAATTCCAACAATACAATGCCGCACCTCTACGCAGGAGAGTCGACCATGAACAATACGTCACTTCGGGACGCCGTACGGGCAGCCATGGGTATCGGCGTCGCAGCATCGCTGACAGCTCCGGCCGCATGGGCACAAGGCGAGGATCCTGCGCAGCTCGGCAGAATCGTCACGACCGGCACGCGCATCAGTCGTCTCGACGTCGAGGCCGCACGGCCGATCACGATCATCAGCCGCGAGGACATCGAACGCAGCGGCCAGCCGAGCGTCGCCGACGTCTTACGCAACTCGAGCTATAACAGCTTCGGCGAATACCGAGAAACGTCCGGAAACAGTTTCAGCGGCAATGCGTTGCTCGGGCTCAAGGGACTCGGCGCGGAGCGTACGCTTATTTTGCTGAACGGCCGGCGCCTGCCGCGCTCGCCTGTTACGGCTGATCAGGGTATCGACCTCAATACGATTCCGCTCGAGGCCGTCGAGCGAATTGAGATCTTGACCGACAGCGCCTCGGCAATCTATGGCTCCGATGCCATCGGCGGCGTCGTCAACGTCATTCTGCGCGACGATTTCGAAGGCGTGCAGATGAACCTGAACGCCGGCAGGCCGACGCAAGATGGCGGCGACACGCAGGGCGCATCCGTGGTCTTCGGCAGCGCGACGGCGCGCGGCAGCTTCATCGTCGCAGCGGAAACATTTAAGAAGGACATGATTTTCAGCGCCGACCGTCCCTACACGGCACCGGACTTCGGCGACGGCGTGAACCTCGGCACGACTGAAGGTATCAGCCCGTTCGGCAACACGCTGCTCGACGTCTTCACGCCCGGACCGGATCGTGCGGACCCGAACTGCGACAACGTCCTCGACCCGGCGACCGGTGCGCAGCTATTTGCGGGGATCTACGACGCGGGAGCCGGCAATGAAGTTTGCGGTTACGCCTACGCAGCAGTCGCCGGTGAGACCCAGAACATCAGCCGCGACAGTGTGTTCATCAACGCCGAGTACGAGATCACCCCCGACGTCACGGCGATCTA
>JBFJXA010000089.1:0-9033 GCA_041623375.1 Gammaproteobacteria bacterium
CAGCTCGAGGATCCGTTCGTGCTCATTCACGATAAGAAGATCTCGAACATTCGCGATTTGCTACCGCTGCTCGAGAGCGTCGCCAAATCGAGCCGTCCGCTGCTGATCATCGCCGAGGATGTCGAGGGCGAGGCGCTTGCCACGCTCGTCGTCAACAACATTCGCGGCATCGTCAAGGTTGCGGCCGTCAAGGCGCCCGGCTTCGGTGATCGGCGCAAGGCCATGTTGCAGGACATCGCGATCCTGACCGGTGGTCAGGTCATCTCCGAAGAGGTCGGTCTATCGCTCGAGAAAGCCACGCTCGAGGACATGGGCGAGGCGAAGAAAATCCAGATCTCGAAGGAGAACACGACCCTCATCGACGGTGCGGGCAAGCCCGAAGACATCAAGGCGCGCGTCGATCAGATCAACAGAGAGATCGAGGAATCTTCGTCCGACTACGATCGCGAGAAGCTCCAGGAGCGCGTGGCGAAGCTCGCCGGCGGCGTGGCCGTCATCAAGGTCGGCGCAGCCACCGAGGTCGAAATGAAGGAGAAAAAGGCCCGCGTCGAAGATGCGCTGCACGCAACGCGCGCAGCCGTCGAGGAAGGCGTGGTGCCGGGCGGCGGCGTTGCGCTGTTGCGTGCCCTTACGGAGCTCAAGGATCTCAAGGGCGAAAACGACGATCAAAGCGTCGGCATCAACATTCTGCGCCGTGCGGTCGAGGAGCCGCTGCGCCAGATCGTTTCGAATGCGGGCGCGGATCCGGCCGTCGTGCTCAACGAGGTCGTGGCCGGCAAGGGTAACTTCGGCTTCAATGCTGCGACTGACGAGTATGGCGACATGGTCAAGTTCGGCATCATCGACCCGACCAAGGTCACGCGTCTGGCGCTGCAGAACGCGACGTCCGTAGCCGGTCTGTTGCTCACGACCGAGGCCATGGTGGCCGAGCAGCCCAAGGAAGAGTCCGGTCACGCGATGCCGCCGGACATGGGCGGCATGGGTGGCATGGGCGGCATGATGTAGCTTCCCGTTCCGACGCATAGCGTTCGAGATTGGCCCCGCCTTGCGCGGGGCCTTTCTTTTGCGGCCTCGTCAATGCGTTCCGGGCTATAGTCGCGGTCGAATCGGCCAGCACAATCACGCATGAGTTACACGACCGCCTCGGACTTGCCGCCGCTACTGCGCGAGCAGTGGGCGCGGGTCGCCGATCGGCTCGGCGCCACGCTCGAGAAGATCGCCGGCGATGCCCCGGTCGTTGCAGCGTCGTTGCCGGGCGTGGCTGCTTGCAGCGATTTCTTCGTCGCCGTTTTGGAGCGGCACACGGACGAGCTGCTCGCGCGACTCGAAGATCAGAGCGCGTTGCATGACGACTTCCTCGCCGGGCGGTTCGATCTCAGCGGCTGTGCAGGCGAATCGGAGGCCATGGCACAGTTGCGCCGCGTCCGTCAGGTCGAGATGGCGCGCATCGCGTGGCGGGATCTGACAGGCTCGGCCGGCATCGAGCAGAGCCTTGCCGACCTGTCATTGCTCGCCGACGGTGCGGTCCGGGCCAGCGTGGAGTTCGCTGTCGCGGCGCTGCAGCAGCGCTATAGGCTGGCGGTTCTTGCGGACGGCGGGCCGGCGCCGTTGCTCGTGCTCGGTATGGGCAAGCTCGGTGGTTGCGAGCTGAACTTCTCCTCGGACATCGATCTCGTGCTGCTCTATCCGGACGGCGCGCGAATGGAGCAGGCAGGCGTTGCGGTCGAGGAGTACTTTCGTCGCCTCGCACAGCTCCTCGTTCGCCTCCTGGACGAGCGCACGCAGGACGGATTCGTTTTTCGAGTCGATACACGGCTGCGTCCATTCGGATCCAGTGGGCCGCTCGTCGTGAGCATGTCTGCATTCGAGGCCTATCTGGTCAGGCACGGCCGCGATTGGGAACGCTACGCATACATCAAGGCACGGCTCATTTCGGGTCGAGCCTTCGAATCCGAGCTGTTCGGCGAAATCCTGCGACCATTCGTCTATCGGCGCTATCTGGACTACGGCGTGTTCGATGCGCTCAGGCAAATGAAAGCGCTCATCAGCAAGGAGGTCGCGCGGCGCGACATGGCCGATAACGTCAAGCTCGGTCCCGGCGGCATTCGCGA
Organism: Gammaproteobacteria bacterium; assembly: GCA_041623375.1. Taxonomy (GTDB): domain Bacteria; phylum Pseudomonadota; class Gammaproteobacteria; order Steroidobacterales; family Rariloculaceae; genus JAHEEM01. Next base: position 2,112 of record JBFJXA010000089.1, read on the forward strand.
GATCGAATTCATCGTTCAGGCTTTGCAAATCGTGCGCGGTGGGCGCGATCCGCGTCTGCAGGAGCGCTCGTTGCTCGGCGTGCTGCCGCTGTTGCAGGAGACAGGACAGCTCGACGCTGCAGCTGTGACCGAGCTCGAGCGGGCATACCGGTTTCTGCGCCGGCTCGAAAACGCCTTACAAGCGATCGGTGACCAGCAGACGCACGAGCTGCCGACCGACCCCCTCGATCGAGCACGACTCGCGTACGCGCTCGGTGCCGAGAGCTGGGACGATCTCGCGTCCAAGGTCAGAGCGCAGCGCGACGCGGTACAGGCGCAATTTCTCGAGGCGGCTGCGGGTGAGCACGACGGCGTGCCGAATACCGAGGTTACGGTGTCATGGGAGACGGCCTGGGAGGCTGGCGAGTTTGACGAGGTGCTCGCGGAATACGGCCTCGCGGACGACACGGCAGTTGCGGAGCTGCTGGCCGGATTACGCAACAGCCCAAGCTACGAGCGCATGGACGAGCCCTCGCGCCAGCGCCTCGCAGCCGTCGTCTCCCGGATTCCGGCAATGCTCGCGGACGCGCCCGAGCCGGTCGAGACCCTCGGCCGGGTCCTGCCCGTGCTCCAGGCGGTCGGTCGGCGCAGCGCTTATCTCGCATTGCTCAACGAGCGCCCCGCAGCGCTCGAGCGCCTGTTGGCGGTCGCTCGGCAGAGCGACTTCCTCGTCCGTCAGGTCGTCGATCATCCGATGCTGCTCGACGAGTTGCTCGACGAACGAATTCTCGAGGTGCCGCCGAGTCGTGACGAGCTCGAGCAGATGCTGGAGGAGACCATGCGTGGCGCGGCGCTCGACGATATCGAAGCGCGTCTGGATCATCTGCGGCAGTTTCAGCGCGCGGCCATCTTTCGGATCGCTGTGGCGGACCGGATCGGCAATCTTCCGCTCATGAAGGTCAGCGACCGACTAACCGACACAGCCGAGCTCGTGCTGGATTTCGCGCTCGACACGGCACGACGGGAGCTCACGCAACGGTACGGAAAACCGATGTGCGGATCGGGCGGTGATCGGCGCGAGGCTGGCTTCATCGTCGTCGCGTACGGAAAGCTCGGCGGCCTCGAGCTCGGCTACGGCTCGGATCTCGACCTCGTTTTCCTGCACGATTCCAGCGGCGCCGATCAGGAAACCGACGGCACCACATCCGTCGACAATGGCAAGTTCTTCGTGCGACTCGGGCAGCGCCTCATACATTACCTGACGATACAGACCGGCTCGGGCAAGCTCTATGAGATCGATATGCGCTTGCGTCCGAGCGGCGAGTCCGGCCTGCTCGTCTCGAGCATGGACGCGTTTCATAAATATCAGCGCGAGCGGGCATGGGTATGGGAACACCAGGCGTTGCTGCGCAGCCGCTCGGTCGCCGGACCGCAGCACCTGCGCGCTGCGTTCGAGGCCGAGCGCTGCGATGTTCTCATGCATCACGTCGACCGCGCGAAACTCAAGGCAGAGGTCGAGAGGATGCGAGCGCGAATGCGCGCGGAGCTTTCAGGCAGCGGCACGGGCCAGTTCGACCTCAAGCAGGATCCCGGTGGTCTGGCGGACATCGAGTTTCTCGTTGATTACTGGGTGCTGGCCAACGCCGAGCGCTACCCCGAGCTCGTCGAGTTTCCTGACAATATCCGTCAGCTCGAAGCGCTCGCGCGCACGGGCCTGGTTCTGGCCGATCGCTGCCAGCGATTGATCGAGACGTATATCCGAATCAGAGAGCGGCTGCACGAACTCGCGCTCGGAGAGCAACCGCGGGTCGTCTCCGACGCGGAGCTCGCAGCGGAGCGCGCGTGGGTGACCGGCGTCTGGGAGGAAACGTTTGCCGGCGGGGCCTGACGACGGCCGATCGTCGGACGACCGAGCGGTTATAATCGCGGGCTCAGCCGATAGGAGAGCTTGTGCGTGCGTGAGCGGACGGGAAAAGTGGATCAGGAATTGGAGGTCGCGAACGCGCAACAGGTCTATCGCGTCGATCGCGATATGTTGCCGCTGCACTGCCCGATGCCGGGCACGTATCTCTGGAACTCGCATCCGAAAGTCTATTTGCCTATCGAGCAGACCGGCGAGGCGAAGTGCCCGTACTGCGGCGCGAGCTATGAATTAAGCACGACGCCGTCATGATCATCGTCACGGGCGGCGCCGGTTTTATCGGCAGCAACCTCGTCCGGGGATTAAACGGGATCGGTGAGAGCGACATTCTCGTCGTTGACGATCTCAGTGACGGTCGCAAGTTCTCGAATCTCGCAGACTGCGACGTCGCCGATTACGAGGATTTGCATGAGTTTCGCGCTCGTCTGAGAAGTGGGCTGGGCTTCGAGCCGCGCTGCGTCTTTCACCAGGGCGCCTGCGCCGTCACAACAGAGTGGGACGGCCGCTACATGATGGATACGAATTACACGTATTCGAAGGAGCTGCTCGAATTTTGCCTCGAGACGAACGTGCCGCTGATCTACGCATCTTCCGCGGCCGTATACGGTGCCAGCACGCGATTTGTCGAAGAGCCTGATGCCGAGCTACCGCTCAACGTCTACGGTTACTCGAAGCTGCTGTTCGACCAGTTCGTTAGACGCACGCTACCGACCGCAAAGTCGCAAATCGTGGGCCTTCGATATTTCAACGTTTACGGTCCGGGCGAGTCTCACAAGGGCTCGATGGCGAGCGTCGCTTTTCACCTCAATCGTCAGATTCTCGAGGAGGGTGAGGCACGGCTCTTCGAGGGTAGCGGCGGATACGAAGCCGGCGAGCAGCGGCGAGACTTCATCTACGTCGACGACGTCGTGCGCGTGAATCTCTGGTTCTACAGCAACGCGAATCGTTCAGGCATATTCAACGTCGGGACGGGCAAGGCTGAGACGTTCAATGCGCTGGCCGACGCAGTTGTCGCCTGGCACGGTCGCGGTCGAAAGCGTTACATCCCGTTCCCACCGGATCTCGAGCGCGCCTACCAGAGTTTCACGGAAGCTGACATCGGATCACTCAGGGCCGCCGGGTACGACGGGGAATTCGCCGACGTCGCCTCGGGCATCGCCAGGTATCTCGACCGCCTTGCGGAGCGCTCGCCGCCGCCGCAGGCATGAGCGGCGCGCCAAAGTATCTGATCGTCGGCCCTTCCTGGGTTGGCGACATGGTCATGGCGCAATCGCTGTACCGCCTGCTCGTGCAGCGCGAACCGCAGGCCGAGATCCATGTCGTCGCGCCGCCGTGGTCGCTGCCGATCCTCGCGCGCATGGACGAGGTCGCCCGGGCTATCGAGCTTCCGGTTGCACACGGCGAAGCAGCGCTCGCGAAACGCTACGCAATCGGCAAAGCGTTGCGGTCCGAGGCCTACACGCATGCGATCGTACTGCCGCGGTCGCTGAAGTCGGCGCTCGTGCCGTTCTTTGCGCGCGTGCCCGTGCGCACGGGATTTCGCGGCGAGTGGCGCTATGGGTTGATCAACGATCTGCGCCCCTTCGACCGCGAGCGCCTCGACCAGACGGTCAAGCGCTTTGTCGCGCTAGGTCTTAGCGTTGACCAAGCCGAGCCCCCGGCGCTCGAGCATCCGCGTTTGCGCGTCGACGCGAATGCACAAGCCCGAACGCTGGAGCGCCTGGGCCTGCCCGGCGCCGAGAACATCGTCGCGCTTCTACCCGGCGCCGAGTATGGGCCCGCGAAGCAGTGGCCGCTGCAGTCGTATGCCGATCTCGCACGGCGGCTGGCGGGCGTTGGTATCGCAGTCTGGGTGCTCGGCTCGGACAAAGAGCGCGAGCTAGGCGAGGAGATCACGACAGCAGCGGGGCACGATGCGGTTCGCAATCTTTGTGGCGAGACTCGTCTCGACGAGGTCGTCGACGTGCTCGGTGCAGTCCGCGTTGCGGTCACCAACGACTCCGGTCTCTTGCACGTTGCCGCTGCAGTCGGCGCGCACGTCATCGCCGTCTACGGCTCGTCCTCGCCGCAAAAGACGCCACCGCTCACTGACAAGAAGCACATTTTTTATCTCGATCTGGATTGCAGTCCATGCTTCGAACGCGAGTGCCCCCTCGGTCATTTGCGGTGCCTGCGAGATATCAGCGTGGACGAGGTCTGCAGCACCGTCATCACAGCGCTCGGTCAGCCGCATCCTGCGCAACGCACGGGGTCCAACGCGTGAAGCGGCGACCGTGCGCTCCGGCAGCGTCCGAATCGGGCATCCGGTGCTAGACTCGCACGCCTGGCATTTTCGGATCCCTTCTACTTATCGAGCATGTCCGAACCGAAAATAAAGCGCGTCGGCGGCCGTACCCTGCTGTTCGACGCCACGGTGGTCGACGACGCATTCAACGAATGGTTCGAGCCTCGCTTCTGGCGCGAACGCGAGCGCGTGCGCGGCACGGCGCCGGGCCGCGGCTCGGCGATATTCGTCGAGGCAAAGGACGGAACCTGGGTGCTGCGGCATTATCACCGCGGCGGCATCATGGCGAAGCTCAGCAACGATCTCTACATCTGGCAGGGTGTCGAGAGGAGCCGCGCATTCCTCGAGTGGCGCCTGCTCTCGATGCTGTTCAACGCGGGTCTCCCGGTACCGCGACCGATTGCAGCTCGGGTATTCCGCCGTGGGCTTACGTATACGGCCGATATATTGACGGCGTACATCGAGGACACGCGCTCGGTCGATGCAATGTTGCACGCGGGTGAGTCTCTAGGTGATCGCTGGCAAGTCATTGGACGCACGGTGCGTCTCTTTCATGACCAGGGCGTCGACCACAGCGACCTCAACGTTCGCAATATACTGCTCGACAGCCACGGGCAGGTGTTCCTCGTCGATTTCGACAAAGGGCGCCAACGCAGTGCCGGATCCTGGAAGAAGAGCAATCTGCAGCGCCTGCAGCGATCACTGCGCAAGACGGCGCTGGAGACGGGCGTGCCCTACGATGACGGGGTCTGGCGTCAGATCGAAGACGGCTATGCGGGCGGCGCGTAAACATCCGGGTAACTGGCCGGCCGACCTTTGAACTTGCGGTAGGTCCAGAGGTATTGCTCCGGTGCCAGCTCAATGTAGTCCTCGAGCAGGCGGACGAGTCGCGCGGTGTCTCGAGCCGCATCCTCGGTCGGGAAGCCCTCGAGCGGCGGGCCGATGTCGACGCGATAGCCGGAGTCGTCGGCATTTCGCCTGAAGAAGTACGGAAGCACTGTGGCGCCGCTGAGCCTGGCGATCTTGCTCGTTGCCGTGTTCGTGACCGCTGGCTCGCCGAAGAACGGCAACAGCTCGCTGTGGCTGCCCGTATACGTGTGGTCCGGCAGATAGGCGATCGCCATTGCGCTGCGAAGACTGCGTAGCAATGTACGTACGTTGTTCTTGTCGATTTGCAGCTTGGCGAAACGGCTCCGGCCGCGGAGAATCATCGTGTCGAACATGGCGTTGCGTTGCGGGCGGTACATGCACCCGCAATTGCTGCTCAGCGCCTCGAGAATCGCGACGCCGACCTCCAGACACGTGAAATGCGCGGTGTAAAGAATCACGCCCTTGCCATGGGCCAGGGCGGCATCGAGATGTTCCTTGCCTTCGACGCGAACGATTTCTTCGAGTTTCGCCAGAGGGGTGTACCAGCCGATACCCATCTCCGAGAGTGACGCCCCGTAGGACTCGAATTGCTTCGCGACGAGCTCACGGCGCTGCTGCGCGTTGAGCTCGGGAAAGCAGATTGCGAGGTTGCGCTGCGCGGCCGTGCGCTGTCTCGGGAGCAAGGGCATGAGTGCCCGGCCGATCCGTTTGCCGATCTTGATCTGCCACGGAAACGGCAGGCGCGCCATCAGCGCGATCCAGGCCCACACGAGCCAGACGGGCCAATAGCGCGGCCTCCAGAACGGCCGCAACGAATACTCGGTGTCGACCAGGCTTTCGGCATCGGTCGCGCCGCCCCGCCCCTCGGCCTTCATGCCGTCTTACCGTAGATATCGGGAAACGGCGCTGGGCGGCCCTTGAAACGCTGATGAATCCAGCAGTACTGATCCGGGCAATCACGAACGTAATCTGCGAGCGCCTCCATGAGACGCGTCGTGTCTGCGATCAGATCGTCGGTCGGAAAATCATCGAGCGGCGCGCCGATGTCGACGACGTATCCGGAGCCGTCGGCCCGGCGACGAGAGAAGTAGGTCAAGACCGTTGCCCCCGTCATCGCCGCGATTCGGCTCGTCGCCGTGTTGGTCATTGCGGGCTCGCCAAAAAACGGCACGAGTGCGCCGTATTTCTTTCGATAGCTCTGATCGGGCGCATACCAGACGACGGCATTGTCCCTGAGCGCCTTGACCATGCTCCTGACGCTGTTCTTCGGGAAGAGCTCATCGATGTTCTGCCTGCGGCCGCGGTCCATGATGACATTCCACATCTGGTTGCGTTGATCCCGATACATCGCACAGAGTCTCGGGCAGTAGGGCTTGAGCGCGGCAAAGGCGAACTCGAACGTCGTAAAATGCGCCGAAAAGAGGATGACGCCGTTGCCTTTCTCGAGGCCTTTCCGCAGGTGCTCGAGCCCGTTGATCGTAACGAGCTCGCGAACGCGGCGCTTGGAGCCGAACCAGTTCATGGCCATCTCGCCAACCGACATGCCGATAGATTCAAAGTGCTTTTTACGCAGCGCTCTGCGCTCGGCCTCGGTGAGCTCCGGAAAGCACACGGCCAGATTTCGATCGGCGATATGACGTTTCGGATAAAGCACGACGCCTAGGCAACGTCCGAGAACGCGGCCGAGGCGATGCTGCCAGGCCAGCGGCAGCAGTACGATGCCTCGCATGTAGAGGTACACGAGCCAGGTGAACCAATTGCCGGGCGTCCAGAATCGTAGCAGGGAAGCGTTGTTGGCAGGCATCGTAAAGCAGGCGGCCGCGCGCGGGCGAAATTCTAACAGTAGCCCACCGCCAAAGGACACCGGA
>JBFJXA010000090.1:0-8918 GCA_041623375.1 Gammaproteobacteria bacterium
CGAGGATAAGGAATTCGACTGAGCGGGCTACGGATCAAGCGATGCGGCGTAGGCCGCGAGATTCAGAATATCTTCATCGCTCAAGTTGGCGACGACGGGCAGCATGAGCGCCGCGGCCGTGCCCGCGCGCACGCCGTGCTTGATGTCCAAGAGCTGGCGTGCCGTGTAGATCGGCGAGCGTCCAGCGATCGGCGGTATGTCTGCGAGTCCGCGAAGGTCCGGGCCATGGCAGATATCGCACTGCAGCGTCCGGCCGCCGCCCGTTGTTGCTAGCTCGCGGCCGGCTGCGACGCTTCCGGGCGGCACGTAGGCGATGAAGCCGCTGTGGGAGTCTCGGAGCTCCGCCCGATGTGAGTCCTCGGGAATCTCGATGATGCGCTGGCCGATCGGCTCCATGCCGCCGCCGGGCTCGGCATGACGCATGTTGCCGGCACCGACGTAAGTCTCCGGTACCGTGTCGGTTTCATTGACGGTCACCCACTTGACGGGCGTCAGGCGGGCGAAGTATTCGGCCGCCTCGCGAACTTCGGCTTCGGTGATATCCGAGGCAATCTCGACCATGCTGTTGTGGCGCCGGCCGTCCAAGCTGCGGCGCGCGCCGCTCTTATAGTCACGCATCTGTTGAACGACATAGTTGACGCTGAGCCCGACCATCGACGATGACTCGGGATGACCCATGCCGTGCGGCATGTGGCATTGCGCACAGGCGCGCACGAGCGGCGGGCGTCCGTGGGCGACAACCTCGGGCATCGGCGGATGCTCGTCCGGATACCAGTCCGGCGGATTGAAGCGGTCGTTGATCTCGGTCTGCGTGAACTCGAGATCGCTGTCGGGCGTGCTCAGCAATGTGCCGTCATCGGGTCCGCGCCCGCGGCCTTCGTCCATGACCGGGTACGCCCAGGCCGGTGCCTGCTGCGCGCGGATCGGCGTGCCAGTGCTCAGGAGCGCTACGGCCAGCATGGTGGCGGCCGCGAGGCTCACGTTATTGTTCGGCATCCTGGAACCTCCGGTCGGGCGAGCGGCCTCAATGTACCACGCACGCACCGATGCAAAGCACCTCGCTCGCGTCGCTACGCTCGTGGTTGCGGTTTGCTACTCGTAACGGTCGTGGATCCAGATCAGCGTCACGGCCGTCAATGCACCGACGAAGTTCGAGACGAGATCCCAGCCCGTATTGAGGTAGCCGCCCACGTTCGTTTCCGGCACGGTCAGCGTGGCTACGAATTCGATGAGCTCGTTCAGCGAGCCGAGCCCCATGCCGGCTGTCGCAGAGAGCACCATCAGGCCGATCGTCGGGCTCGCCGTGCCCCCGCCTCGGCTCCGAATGGCCGCGCGCAAGCCGAGCCAACAGACCCATGTGGCAAGGCCGAAGCCGTAGGCGTGCACGACATGGTCGTACTTGAGCTGGTAGGGGATCAGCCAGAGCGAGTACAGCACGCGGCTTTCGACCTCGACGGGCCATCCTTCCGGCACGATGACGAGGCCGCCGGCCATGTGCACGAACCCCCAGATGCTCAAGCCCCATAGCACGGCATCGTTGAGTATGACGTGCGAATGCACCCACAGGACGAGCGGGATCAGCAACAGCATCACGCCGATATAGAGCATGAATTCCGTGTTTCCGCGCTGCAATGCGAACCACGATGCGGCAACGAGATAGACGGACGTAAAGACCGCGATTGGCATCAGCCTAGCGAGCTCGGCGTTAAGTCCACCGGCTGATCGAGGTTGCTCCTGCATGATCGGATCCTCTCGTCAGATGGATCGATACCCCAGCGCCAGGTCTCAGCGGGCGCCAGATTCAGCGCACGTACCGCGAGACGTCCAAGTCCTAGAGGAAGTTATTCGGCCAGATGATCGTGCGCCAAAGGTGCGCGACGGGGCTGCCGTCGAAGCCCAGGCCTTCCTCGGGGTCGCGGAAGTGGCGCCCGATGATGTCCACGAAGGGCTCGATCGTGATCTCGACGTTCGGGTCGAACGAGTAGAGGTCATTGACCGTGATCATGCGCGAGGTCATGTACCAGCGATGATTGCGAGCGTACTCGTAGGCCTCGTAGATGTATGGCTCCGGTTTGTAGTCCTCGCCGAAGTAGCGGATGTAGGCCTCAGGGTAGGCATAGCCGACGGACTCGTCGGGAAAGAAGCGCAGGGCTTGGTGGTAGCGGATCGCCCAGCTGATCTCTTCGTCGACGTAGGGCTCGATGAGCTGCGCGCCCCAGTAGCCGTGGTCCGTGCGTATGAACCGATTGCCTACGTCGTGTAGCAGGCAGGCGAGCACGAGGCGCTCGTCGTGGCCGTTCTCGAGAGCGAGATTCGCGCTCTGCAACAGATGCTGAGATTCCGTCCACCGCAGCCCGAAGAAGTCGAGCAGTTTAGGCCGATCCGGCATTTTGGGCAGCAAGGGGTCTGTACCCTGCAGAAACGGTCCGCCACCTTCACCCTCGGGACCGACGCTGCACAGCCACGGGTGTCGGCGACTCTTCTCGAGCTGACGCGCCATCTCGTCCTCGATGGCATCCGCCTTCTGGGCGAGCGTCATGCTCGGCGTGAATCCCGCCGCAGCGATCGCCGCCGCCGTGTTCATGAAGTTCCGTCGGCTGATGGTCATAGCGTTGCCCTCCCGAGTAGCTATTTGTCCCCTCCTGGTCCCGCGCCCAGCCAATCCTCGCTCGCAGCGTAGGTGCGGGACCTAGATACGATCGCGCGCGCGATATTGCCAACGCGCCGCTTCACCAGGATACTGCATCAAGGTAACAAGGTTAACCACTTCGGGCGGCCGACGACCCGATTGGGGCCTCGCAGACATCAAGCCCAGCAAACGGTGGAATTCTACGGGATGACCGAATCTACGCGATCAACGATATTGCCGGCGCTGCTCGCGACTCTGCTCGCGGGACCGGGGATGGCGCAGACGGACCGCGGTGCGAGCATGAGCGGCGTATGGCTGTCGACTACGCCGAGAGGTGGCCTCGGCGGATCGAGGCCTGCCCTGACGCCGAGAGCTCAAGCCGACCTGGATACGTTCGATCCGGTCCAGGACCCGGTGATTCGCTGTGTGGCACCGGGCTTTCCGCGCACGGGCGCAGGCGTCTATCCGTGGGAGATCGTCCAGACGCCCGACATGATCCTGTTTCTCTACGAGGCGTTCGGCATGGTTCGGCGCATATTCTTGGATCGTCGGGAGCCGCCCGAGTACTTTCCGCCGGGGCTCATGGGATTCTCGGTCGGGCATTGGGAGGGTAATGAGCTCGTCGTTCGCACGACGCACTACGCGCCGGGTCTCCTGACCGGCTCGGGTATCCGTCAATACGGCGACATGGTCGTCGATGAGCGCTATCGAATTCTGGAAGACGGCCAGGTCCTCGAGGGAGAGGTCACGATCACGGCGCCGGGAACCTTCGACGGCTCATGGACTCGAAGATACACGTGGGAGCTCGATCCCGACGGCATGATATTCGAGGCGATCTGTGATCCGGCAGACAGTCGATTCTAGAAAGCGTACTCGATCGGCAAGAGCCATTGCGCTCGGCCTGGCCGTGCTCACGGCGCAGGGCGCCTCGGGACATCACTCGTTCACTTCGTTATTCGATTCTTCGCGGTCGGTCGAGGTCGCCGGCGTCGTGACCGAATTTCAGTTTCGAGCCCCGCATTGCTATATCCGTATCGATGCTGTCGGCGATGACGGTCAGACGACCGCGTGGGAGCTCGAGACGACCTCTCCGGGACAGCTGATCCGCATGGGCTTGACGCCGGACAACCTCGGGCCCGGGGATGCAATCTCCGCGATTGGCAATCCGACGCGCGACGGACGGCCTCTGATGCGTCTGTTGACCCTGACAATGCCGGGTGGGGAAGAGCTCAAGATCCAATAAGTCTATCCAAGCCATCGGGTCACAGGCCCGAGAAGAACTAGGGGGAACTCATGAAGCACAAGAATGATTTGTTGCGCGCCGCGGTGAAGGCGAGTCTCGGGCTTGCCTGCGTGGCGATACCCGGTCTTTCTCTGGCTCAGGTGCTCGAGGAGATCGTCGTCACTGCGGAGCGCCGTGAGACGCTCCTCCAGGACACGCCGATCTCCGTCCTGGCCTTCGATACCGACGCTCTCGAGGCCGCCGGCATCGACGACATCGAGTATCTGCAGACGATCTCGCCCGGTCTCAAGATCACGGGCAGCCGCGGCAACCAGAACCGGCCCGTCTTCCGAATTCGAGCAATCGGCAATACGGGCGGCTCGGGACCCACGGGGGACCGCGGCGTGGGGTTGTACGTCGACGACATTTACTATCCGCGTAGCACGGGCTCTCTGCTGCAAGCGCTCGACGTGCAACGTATCGAAGTCCTGCGTGGCCCGCAGGGCACGCTGTTCGGCCGGAACAACGCCGGCGGCGCGATCCGCTACATCACGAACCGGCCGCACGAGGAGACGGAGTTCCGGGCCCGGGCCACGACGGGCAGCTTCAGTCGCACCGATATCGATCTGATCTACAACGCGCCGATCAGTGACCGCGTGCTGTTCCGCGGGCAAGTCTCGTCGCTGAACAGGGACGGCTACGTCGACCGGGGTGACGTGGATCTCAGCAACGTGGACGCCCACGTCGTCAGAGGGCAGCTGCGGTTTCTGCCGTCCGACGATGTCACGATCGATTTGGGGCTCATGTACACCAAGGATGAGTCGAACGGCCGCGCCGGCTCGATCGTTGCCAAGGAGCTCAGCGGCGCGGGTGAATGGGGTGTGACCCAGCGGGCAATTCTCGCGACCGATCCGAGCCAGCCCGCGTTCGTCGAGAACGATCCGCGTATTGTTCTCGACGACTACACGGTGCCGAATTATTGTTTGCTGGACGGCGATAACGATCCGTTCACCCGGCTGTCGCGTGCGCAGGCAGAGTCAGCCGGTTTCGGCGCAGCGTTCCTCTCCGATTGCTCCATCGACACGCAAGAAGAGATGACGCTCGTGAGTCTCGACATCAACTGGAATATCTCGGACTCCATGTCACTGCGTTCTCTAACGGGCTTGCTCGGGATCGAGGCCGAGGTGCCGGCGGATTGGGCCTACTCCGGCGGCTTTATCACGGAGTCGGTCGAAGATACCGACGGCTGGTCACAGGAGTTTCAGCTCTCGGGCTCGGTCGAGGATCGTCTCGATTGGCAGGCCGGTTTGTATCTGTTCCACGAGGACGGCTCGGAGATTCGGCCGCGACTGGATATCCTCGATACGGGCGGAAACCTCAGGACGAGCATCGAGCGCACTGAGAGCCGCTTCATCGACACCGACAGCCTGGGCGTTTACGGTCAACTGACCTGGTACATCAACGACGCGCTCGCGCTGACAGCCGGCGCACGTCGGACAGAGGACGACAAGGCCAACACGATCAACTGGTCGCAGGTCAGAGGCGGCACCTTCCTGCCGTTCTCCGGACTGTCGTTGCCGACCGATGCGAGTTTCACCTCGAACGACTACCGCTTAACGCTCGACTACGACATCACTGATGACGTTATGGTGTTCATCACGGCGTCGACGGGCTTTCAGGCCGGGCAGTTCAACGACAGCATCAACACGGGCGTCTGGTTCGACGACGTGGCAGACGGCGGCAACGGCGACGGGATTGCGCAGCTGAGTGAATGCATTGACGCTTGCCGTGAGTCCGTCCGGCCTCAGGAGGTCGAGAACCTCGAGATCGGCATACGCGCCCAATGGCTGGACAACCGTTTGCGCACGAACCTCACGGTCTATGACATGGACATCACGGACCTGCAGACAGGTGGGCGCGTGCAGATCACGGAGCCGGACGGCACCCTGACGACGATCACGCGCTCCGTGAACGCCGGTGCGGCGAAAGTCCGCGGCTGGGAGGCCGAAATCCAGGCGGCCCTCACGAATGCGCTGACGCTCAATTTCTCGGCTTCGAAGTACAACCAGGCCGAGATTACCGAGCTGCCGCCGCCGGAGGTCATTCAGGACAGCAACCTCGTGCTCGGTGAGCGTCTCGCCGATACGCCGGATCTCGCCTACACGCTGACGTTGAGTCACGCGGCCGAGTTGGGCAATGGCGGAAGCTTAGATACGACTTTTCTCTACAGCTACACGGACGACTTCACGACGAACCAGTCGCTGCCCGATGCGATCACCGTGCCCGATGTCGGCGTCGTGAGCGCCCGCGTGAAATATACCGAGCCGGACGGCCGCTGGGCCTTGACGTTCGGGGGAACGAATCTCGCCGACGAGGTTTACTCCCAGGGCGGTCAGACCTATGCCGGGGCGCGTGGTAACGTCAGCGTTGCGTTCATGGCGCGGCCGCGAGAGTACGCCGTGGGCTTCGAGTACTATCTGCAGTAACGACGTCGGTCGGCGCGGCCCGCTGGTGAAGACCCGCTGGTCGGCCACCGATCGATCCGGGCACGCGACGTTGGCTCGAGCGCGATAGTCGCGTGCGCCAGCTTGACTCGGCAGTCAATGCTGGGCCGGCACGAGGTCGAGCACGTGCTCGGCCGGCCCCGGCAGAAACGGCAGGCGCTCGCCGCTGACCCAGGCATCGTGGCCGGCGTTGAAGTAGCGTGACAGCGGATGACCGCTCTGTCCGCCCGGCATGTGGAAGTAGCCGTTCTCCTCCTCGCCGGGTGAGACGGCGAAACGTTCCGAGGCGCCCTGGCGACGGTATTGCACGCGCGGCGTGTATTGACCTCCGGGCAGCGCGCCCGAGTGAATCGTGAGCCAGCGCGAGACGAGCGGCAGCGCGCCCGCGAGCGGGTGCGCGATCTCGACGCGGTTGATCTCGCCCCAGGTGCACGCATCGAGCCGTGCATCACCGCAGCTTGCCGCCGCCTCATCGGCCATCGATAGCAGAAAGTCGTTCCAGCTCGAGAAACCCACGGGTTGCAGATGCGCCGGCTGCTCCGTCACGAGCCGCCAGATCGCACCCTCGGTCTGGTAGAGACGCCTGATCTGGAACGGCTCCGCGGACGTTCCGCAGCCGAATGCAATCTGCGAGAACACGGTATCGCGGGTACGCTGCCTGAACGCCCGCGTGAGCCGGTAGCCCGCGGCATCCGCGCTCGCACGTCCGTCCCAGGCTTCGAGCACGTTCCGCAGCTCGGCGCGACGTGCGCTTGTGGCACCATCGCTGCGCAGCACGGTGACGAGCAGGTCGCGCCAGGCTTGTTGCACGAGTGCGCGATCATCGAGTTGGATCGCCAACATGTCATCGATCGAGGCCCGACCGAGCGCGCTGAGCCGATCGCGAATCTGTTGCGCGCGGGCGCCGAGCACGTAACCGCCGCGCCCGATCGCATCGAGCACGGCGCCGCTGCCCGTGCGCGCGTTCGCCGTCCAGAGCAGGCCGCTCGCGGGGTTCATGATGACCGGGTACTCGTCAGACGCCAGCCAGCCGAGCCAGCCTGTGCCGGGCTCGGCCCACGACGCCGGCAGACGTGGATCGTAGCCTACGCGTCTCGGTATCCGGCCCATGACCGTCCAGGCGATGCTGCCGCTGCTGTCGGCGATCATGATGTTCTGCGGCGGCGAGCCGACCGTATGGGCGATGCGCACTGCCTCAGCGGCGTTGCGAGCCTGCTCCAGGTTGCGTAAGCGCAGGTTCGCTGCCTCGGGCTCGTGCGCGAGCCAGTGCACGACGCGTTTACGGCCCTGACCGTCCGTGTCGATCACGGGGCCCCAGATGCTCGACTCGACCGTCAGCGTCTCGGGATCCTCGCCGCGAATCTCGATGGTCTCAGCGTGCACTTCGATCTCGCGCCACCCGCCAGGCGTCCGGTAGCGATTAGGATTGGCCGGGTCGTGCTCGAGGATCACGAGATCCGACCAGTCGCCATAGCTGTTCGTGAATCCCCAGGCCACGTTGCCGTTGCTGCCGGCGACGACGACGGGCGCGCCAGGAAGCGTGACACCCGTGATGTCGAGCGGCAGTTCCGTGTTATCGGTCGGATCGACGATCCACCGCATGCGATACCAGATGTTCGGAGCCGCAAGCTGCAGGTGCATATCGTTGGCGACGATGGCGCGCCCGCTGGCGCTGCGTTGTGCCGCAACGACCCAGCCGTTGCTGCCGGCCATGGGCTCCTCGACAATGAATCGATCGAGGCCGTTCGTAAGTTGCTGCGCGCGCGCCGCGGTGAGTGGCTCGGTCAGATCGCAGGTCTGTGGACCCGGCACGGGTG
This sequence comes from Gammaproteobacteria bacterium, assembly GCA_041623375.1. Classification (GTDB taxonomy): domain Bacteria; phylum Pseudomonadota; class Gammaproteobacteria; order Steroidobacterales; family Rariloculaceae; genus JAHEEM01. The sequence continues at coordinate 8,173 of JBFJXA010000090.1, forward strand.
GGATTTCGACCGCCGGACCGATCAACGGCGCATCCCACGGTGTGCCTTCCGGCACGAGGAACTCGACGAGCGCGGTCCCGAGCGACTCGTGAAGCCGAGCGTACGTCGAATCGCGGCTCGCATCGTCGTCGGTCAGATCGAAGTACATCGCATAGTTCACGAGCAGCGAATCTTCGGGCCTCCAGATCGACGGTCGAGCACTGAGCACGATGTACTCGAATGGCTTCACGCGCAGCGCGGCAATGCCGGCGTTGACGCCGTCGGTGTACGCTTCGAGTAATGCCCGGTCGCGTGCCGGCATCGCATTCAGTAGCTGCTCGGCGCTGGCGCGAAAGCGGTGCACGCGGTGGTTGCGATCGACGCCGAGCGCGGCCGGGCCGACGAGGGCGCTGAGCTCGCCCGCGGCGATGCGGCGCAGCAGGTCCATCTGGAAAAACCGCTCCTGCGCATGGATGAAGCCCGTCGCGCGCGCGAGATCGCGGCGTGAGGATGCCGTGATGGTCGGCACACCGAGGGCGTCTCGCTCGACCGTAACGCGCTGCATCAGGCCCGCAAGCCCGACGTTGCCGTCGAGTGCCGGATGGCTGAACCAGACCGTCGTGCGCAGCCCGGCAGCGAGGCCGACGGCGATGAACAGCAGTAGGGCGGCAAGGCGTTTCATCGTTGCAAGGACTTGGATTCGGGTAGCAACCACGGCGCAGTGCCGTGCTTTTGAGCGATTTTAGCTCTAGGATATGCGCTTTCGC
>JBFJXA010000091.1:0-8651 GCA_041623375.1 Gammaproteobacteria bacterium
CTACACAGCCAAGCGCTTAGGTCGCAACCGAGTGCATATACACGACCCGGCGGATCAGGACGCGCAATGGCAACGCCGGCAGGGCCTGCGTGTCGTTGGACTCTCGAATGCCCAACATTGTGATCCGCAGATGACGAGATGACTGGCTTCGTCTGAGACGTCTCTTGCGGCAACCCACATCCCGCGACTGCGGTCGCCTCGCCTGCGAAGACGGCACGCTCGAAGTTGGAGCTCTGCCTGCCGCTAACGCGATCTCGGCCAAATCGATGGGTATCGATCGACGAAACGACTCGCTTTTAGGCGGATCTTCACGCTACCGTGCCTTACGAGCCGGCTCCGGACGACGCCTCACTTGCCGATACAGAAGCTGCTGAATATCTCCCCAAGCAAGTCGTCGCTCGTGACCTCCCCCGTAATCTCACTCAGCGCAGTCTGCGCGCCTCGCAGCTCCTCGGCCGCGAGCTCAAGTGCGCGGAACTCCAGTAGCTGGGTTTGTGCCCGATCCAGCGCCGCGCCGGCGCGCTCCAGCGCCGCGACATGCCGCGTTCGAGCACCGAGCGTGCCGGGCGCGTCTGCCGCGTAACCTGCGATCGTCTTCAGATGCTCGATAAGGAGCGGCAAGCCCTCACCCGTCAACGCCGATAGACGAACGACTCCGATGCCCTCGATCTCAAACGTCGTAGGGTCATCCCCGGTAAGGTCGACCTTGTTTTGAACGATTGTGGCGCGCCGGGTCGCCGGCGCGAGCGTTTCCTGGAGATCCCTTAGCACGCCGTCGATGTCCTCGGCGATATCCACGACCCAGAGTAGACAGTCCGCTCGTTCCACGGCGGCGTGACTGCGTCGCATACCTTCGATCTCGATGGGGTCGGTAGACTCACGCAGACCGGCCGTGTCGATGACGTTGATCGGCAACCCGTCGAGTGAGATGTGCTCCCTGAGCGGATCGCGCGTCGTGCCGGGAATATGGGTGACGATCGCGGCGTCGTAACCAGCGAGGCGATTCAGCAGACTCGACTTGCCGGCGTTGGGTGGGCCCGCGATCACGACGCTCAGACCCGTGTGCAGCACAGCGCCCTGGCGCGCGCCTGTAAGAAGCGCCGAGAGCGCCTGCCGGGTCGTCGCGAATCGTTCGCGGAGCGCCTCGACCGCGTCGAGCTCGAGGTCCTCATCGGGAAAGTCGAGCCACGCCTCGATGTGGACGCGAAGCGCCGTGAGGTTCGCTTGAAGCTCGGCCACCTGGTCGGAGAACTGCCCTTCGAGCGATCTCAGCGCCGCGCGCGCCGCAGCCTGCGAGCCGCTGTCGATGAGATCGGCGATCGCCTCGGCCTGCGTCAGGTCGAGCTTGTCGTTGAGGAACGCCCGCAGCGTAAATTCTCCCGGCTCGGCGGGCCGCGCGCCACGCGCAAATACCGTGGCCAGCAGCGAATCGCTGACGATCGTGCCGCCATGGCCGTGAAGCTCGACGACGTCCTCACCCGTGAAAGACCTCGGTGCCGGGAAAAACAGCATGAGGCCCCGATCGACCGGCTCGCCGTGCGCATCGCGGAAGCAGCACAGGGTCGCGCGTCGCTCGACCGGGTTCACACCCGTGATCGCGCGCGCGATGGCGCAGGCGTCGGCGCCCGTTATTCTGACGATCGCGATGGCGCCTCGACCCGGGGGCGTCGCCACGGCAGCAATCGTGTCTTGGGAGTTGCTCATGAGTTCGCCAGCGCGTTGCCGACGACGCATGGCGGCGACATCGACTGCTAGGCCGCTACGACCTTATTGATTCTCCACTGCTGAAGTATCGACAAAGCCGTGTTCGTGAGCCAGTAAAGCACGAGGCCCGCCGGAAAAAACGCAAACATCGCCGTGAATGCGATCGGCATGATCTGCATGACGCGCGCCTGGATCGGATCGGGCGGTGCGGGGTTCAATTTCGTCTGAATGAGCATGGCGCCGCCCATGAGCAGCGGCAGCACGAAATACGGGTCGCGGACCGACAGATCCGTGATCCACAGCGCGAATGGCGCCTGGCGAATCTCGACGCTCTCGATGAGCACCCAGTAGAACGCGAAAAAAAACGGCATCTGGATCAATATCGGCAGGCAGCCTGCGGCTGGGTTGATCTTTTCCTCTTTATAGATCTTCATCATCGCCTGGCTCAGCGCCTGGCGATCGTCCTTATAACGTTCCTGCAACGCCTTGAGTCGTGGTTGAACCTTGCGCATCTTGGCCATCGAGCGGCCGCTGGCCGCCGTGAGCTTGTAGAACGCGAGCTTGATCAGCAGCGTCACGAGCACGATCGACCAGCCCCAGTTGCCAACAAAACCGTGCACCCAGCTCAGCAGCAGAAACAGCGGTTTCGCGAGCACGGTCAGCACGCCGTAGTCCACGGTCAGATCGAGCCGCTCTCCCGTTGCCGCGAGCTGATCCTGGAGCTTGGGGCCCACGAAGAGCTGCGCTGCATACTCCATGCGCGCGCCTGGCGCCAACTCACGCACGGGGCTCAAGGCCGTGAGGACGTACTGGGTCCCACGCATGCCCGCCTGGTAACTGACGGCTTCCTCGGGTGGCGGAACCGCCGCCGCTACGAAATGGTGCTCGATGCCGGCTAACCAGCCGCTCGTGACGATCTGGGTGACCGGCTCCACGGCAATATCGTCCACGTCGAGCTTCTCGTAGCTGTCGCCGTCATACAGGACCGGGCCACGAAACGAGTAGGAATCGACCGACATGTATGACCGTTCGACCGGCACATGATGGCGCACGAGCTGCAGATACGGCACGCCGTTCCAAGGTTGCGCCGCCGCGTTGTCCACGGTGAGCGTGAGGCCGATCGCGTAGCTGCCGCGGCGGAAACGATAGATCTTGCTCGCCTGCAACGGCCCGAGGTTGTCCCACCGAAGCTCGACGAGCAGCTCGTCCTGGCCGTCTGCAAGCACGTACTCGGGACGCGCGCTCGAGAACGTCGCCAGATGATTCGGCTCCTCACCGCCCTGCGTTGCGCGAAAGCCCGTCTGGAAAACCCAACGGGACTCGGTTGCGAAATCGAGCAGGCGTATGGGCAGGTCGGGATTGTTCTTGTCGACCGGATAAAGGGGCAGATCGGCGCGCACGAGATCACCGCCACGCGTGTCGATGAGCAGATCGAGCACGTCCGTGCGTACCCGGATCGTCTGCGCCGGCTGCGCGTTAGTCGCCTCTGCCAGGTCTGCGGGTGCTTGTCCGGGCGTGGCGATCTGCGGGAGCGTGTCGGCGCCGGCAGGCGCAGGCGCAACAGGTAGCGTCGGCAGGACGGGCTCCTCCGCGCTCACGCCTGCAGCCGGGCTCGTCGGCGCGGCCGGAGCGGGCGGATAGTCCTCGAGCCACTGGCGGTAAGTCAGCCAGATCATGACCAGCAAGGTCATCCAGATGAACAGCCTGCGGTTATCCATGACGCTTCGCTCGGTGGCGGTCCGCTAGTCGCCCGAAATGCCGTTGCAGACTAGCACGTAGTTCCAAGTTAGACGCGTTCTTGGCCGCCGTGCCGGCCATGACGACGAAATCGAGCGCCGGCAGGGACTTCTCTCGGCGAAAGACCTCGCGCACGAGCCGCTTGAGCCGGTTTCGCTGTACGGCGGTCTTGGCAGCGCGTTTGGAGATCGCGAGCCCGAGTCGCGGATCTTGCCCATTGCTGTCGTTCGCCAGAACCGTGAAGTATTGGTCGGACGAACGGAGCGAACGGCTGAAGACACGGTTGAACTGCGCCGGTCGCGTCAGCCGGCTACCGCGGGGAAAACCTTGCGGCGCGTCGCCGCCTATGGGTCTACGGCCCGACGCTACGGTGCCAATCGGGCGCGGCCCTTGGCGCGGCGGCGGCTCAAAACCTGCCGCCCGTTCTTCGTCGCCATGCGAGCCCGAAAACCATGGTTTCTTTTGCGTTTGAGGTTGCTCGGTTGAAACGTTCTTTTCATAGCCGGCTCGACCCGTATCGTGGTCCATCAAAAAGTTGCTGGTAAAACAAAGAGATGTGCACAGGCGCGCGAGCAGCGAACTCTACGCCCGGGCGCTCGCACTGTCAATAGTGCCGCGGTCTGAGGAAGTTCTGGATAAGCAGGGCGCTGCCGTTATAGACTCGACTTGCGACCCGAGGGCACGCCGCGGATCGCAAAAAAACTTTTTACCGACAAGCTGACCCAAGAAGAACTACCACCGTGGAAGCCAACTCGGCTGCGCCCTCATCTATCTGGTCCCAGTGCCTCAGGGCTCTCGAGAGCCAGCTGTCCGAGCAACAGTTCAACACCTGGGTGCGCCCTCTACAGGCCATCGAGGAAGAACGCGCGCTACGCCTGTTCGCCCCGAACCGATTCGTCGTCGACTGGATATCGGAGCATTGCCTCAATCAGATCGTCACGGTCGCCGCGCCGCTGCCTGTGTTTTTGGAGGTCGGCAGCCGGCGTCCACCGATCGCAGCGACGAGCCCTGCGACGAAGTCAGCGAGAACCGCCCGCCCGTCGCTGCCTGGCGGGCGACTGAATCCCGTTTTCACGTTCGAGAACTTTGTCGAGGGCAAAAGCAATCAGCTCGCCAGAGCCGCGGCGCTACAGGTCAGCGAAAATCCCGGCTCAGCTTACAACCCGCTGTTTATTTATGGCGGCGTCGGTCTCGGCAAGACTCATTTGATGCATGCCATCGGCAACGAAGTTTTAAAGCGTGACCCCGATACGAAGGTCGCCTATATCCACTCGGAGCGTTTCGTCGGCGACATGGTGCGCGGCCTGCAACACAACACGATCGCAGAGTTCAAACGCAGCTACCGCTCTCTGGACGCCTTGCTTATCGACGACATACAGTTCTTCGCCGGCAAGGACCGGTCGCAAGAAGAGTTTTTTCATACATTCAATGCCTTGCTCGAGGGCCAACGACAGATAATCCTGACGTGCGATCGGTACCCGAAAGAAGTCTCCGGGCTCGAGGAACGCTTGAAGTCGCGGTTCGGCTGGGGGCTCACGGTCGCTATCGAGCCGCCGGAGCTTGAGACGAGCGTCGCAATTCTCATGAGCAAAGCGGCGACAGAGGGACATTTCCTGCCCGAGGAGGTTGCCTTTTTCATCGCCAAGCGCATTCGTTCGAACGTGCGTGAGCTCGAGGGTGCCCTGCGCCGGGTGATCGCGAACTCTCGATTCACGGGCCAGGCCATTACGCTCGATTTCACGAAAGAGGCGTTGCGCGACCTGCTCGCGGCACAGGATAAGCTCGTTACTATCAGCAACATCCAAAAGACCGTGGCCGAGTACTACAAAATTCGTGTCGCCGATCTGCTATCCAAACGACGTAATCGATCGATTACGCGGCCACGCCAGATTGCGATGGCGCTCGCGAAGGAGCTCACGACGCACAGCCTTCCCGAGATCGGTGATGCGTTCGGTGGCCGTGATCACACGACCGTGTTGCACGCCTGCCGGCGGGTCAAGCTGCTGCGCGACACGGAGACGCGTGTGCTCGAGGACTACAACAACCTGTTCAGAACGCTGACCGGCTAGCGGGCATAAACTGTGGACAACCATGGCCAGCGGATTCCTCTACAGCTTTTCCACAGCGTTAACGGCAGGTTCGACGCTGGGTTATTGTCGCAGTAACTTATTGTATTTATTTAATATTTATCTGTTTTCCCCAGATCGAGCGTGGTCTAATTACAACAATAAAACTCTTAGAAGATTAATTAATAGGTATAGAGCCCAATGAAGTTCAGCGCCAGCCGAGAGACCGTTCTGAAGCCGTTAAGTGCCGTCATCGGTGTTGTCGAACGCCGTCAAACGATGCCGATCCTGGCGCATGTGCTGATCGCGGCGAAGGACGGCAGACTGACGATGACGGCGACAGATCTCGAAGTCGAGCTTCGAGCGCAGGTGCAGGTGGATGTCGAGGATTCCGGTGAGGTCACGGTGCCGGGTCGAAAGCTCTACGATATTTGTCGCGCACTCCCGGAGGGCGTCGTGATGGAGGTCGCGCTGAGCGGCGGGCGGGCAACGGTTAAAGCCGGTCGCAGCCGTTTCACGTTGTCGACGCTGCGGGCGGCAGACTTTCCGGTCGTCGAGGAAGTCACGGTCCAGCAGACATTGAAGCTCGCGCGAAAGGACTTGAAACATCTCCTCGAGAAAACGCAATTCTCGATGGCGCAACAGGACGTGCGCTACTACCTCAATGGATTGCTGCTCGAGACCGCGGACGGGACGCTGCGAGCTGTAGCGACGGACGGCCACCGACTCGCGCTCGCAGAGATACCGATGGAAGCATCGCAGGAGCGCAACGGCCAGGTCATCGTGCCACGCAAGGGCGTCTTGGAGCTGTTGCGCCTCGTCGATGGTGAAGGCGACGTCGAGATAACGCTCGGCGCGAACCACGTTCGCGTCGAGGCCGATGAGATTCGCTTTACCTCAAAGCTCATTGACGGGCGGTTTCCGGATTACGACCGCGTCGTGCCCAAGGATCCCGGCAACGTCATTCAGGCCGACCGGGCGTCGCTGCGCGCAGGCCTGCAGCGCGCTGCGATCCTGTCGAACGAGAAGTATCGTGGCGTGCGCCTGGCGCTCGAGCAGAACCGCGTCACGATGCAGGCCAACAATCCCGAGCAGGAGGAGGCCGAGGAGGAGCTCGAGGTCACCTATGACGGAGAAGAGATGGAAATCGGCTTTAACGTCAATTATCTGCTCGATGCGCTCGGCGCCGTCGACGCAGACGACGTCGAGCTCGGTGTCAGCGATCCAAACTCGAGCTGCCTGATCAAGGCGCCAGGCGAGCAAAACAGCCGCTTCGTCGTCATGCCGATGCGTCTCTAGGGAGCCTGAGCTCAGCCAGGCGCGTCAGCGGTGCCGCTACAGCGGGTCCGGATCGAGAACTTTCGCTGTATCGAGCGGGCGGAGCTGGCGTTACATGCGCAACGCAGCTACATCTACGGTCCGAACGGGGCCGGCAAGACCAGCATTCTCGAAGCAATCTATCTGCTGAGCCGCGGTCGATCGTTTCGTACCCGGCAGAACAAGCGCCTGATCCGGCATGGGGAGCCGGCATTGACGGTTTTCGGCGAGACGCGGCAGGCGCAGCAGACACACCGTCTGGGCGTCCGGTTAGGCAATGAGGGATTGGAGGCGCGCATCGACGGCGAGCGCGCCGGCAGTATCGCGGTGCTGGCGCGAGGTTTGCCGGCACACGTCATCGAGCCGAATATCCATCAGCTCATCGAAGGCGGGCCAAGCATGCGCCGGCGGTTTCTCGACTGGGGAGTGTTCCACGTGGAACACGGGTTTCTCGACGCCTGGAGACGCTTTAGACGCGTCCTCGGACAGCGAAACTCCGCCCTGAAACAGGGCTTGCCGACGGCGAGCTGGGATCCGGCGTTCCTCGAGGCCGGCGAGGCCGTGAATGCTGCACGAGGACGCTACGTCGAGATCCTGAGCCGGACCGTAGCGCACGTCGGCCCAGCGTTGCTCGAGCAGCCGCTGGGGCTGACCTACCGGCGTGGCTGGCCGGCGGGCTCGACGCTGGAATCGGCGCTCGAGGCCTCCGCAGATCGCGACCGCAGCCGGGGCGCAACCCAGGTCGGGCCGCACCGAGCAGACTTGCAGATACTGATGGATCGGCACGGCGTGCGCGAGGAAGCCTCGCGTGGTCAGCAAAAGCTCGTCGCAGCAGCGCTCATCGTCAGCCAGGTACGGGCGTTCGCGGACGCGCGCGACGACGGCGGGATTCTGCTCGTCGACGACCCGGCGGCCGAGCTCGATGCGACGGCCTTCGAGCGTCTCATGGGCGTCCTCGAGTCGCTGCCCGCGCAGCTCGTGTTGACGGGTCTATCGGAGGCGGCGTTGCCCCCGGTCGCGGGGTTTGGGGTGTTCCACGTGGAACGAGGAGAGGTCGCCGCGGTGCTATAATAGATCGGTTTTGCCAGATATCAGTTTGCAATGGCTCAAGACGACTATACTTCTAAGAGTATCAAGGTCTTAAAAGGCCTCGAGGCTGTCCGAAAACGTCCCGGAATGTACATCGGCGACACCGATGACGGATCGGGTCTGCATCACATGGTCTTTGAGGTCGTCGACAACTCGATCGACGAGGCCCTCGCGGGACATTGCAGCGACATCCTCGTGACGATTCACGCCGATGAGTCTGTCACGGTCAGCGACGACGGGCGCGGTATTCCCGTCGACATGCACCCCGAGGAAGGCCGATCGGCCGCGGAGGTCATCATGACCGTGCTGCATGCCGGCGGTAAGTTCGACGACAACTCCTACAAGGTCTCGGGGGGATTGCACGGTGTCGGCGTTTCCGTCGTGAACGCGTTGTCGGAGGTCCTGGAGCTGACGATTTGTCGCGGCGGGCGGATCTACCGGCAGGTGTATCGGATGGGCGAGCCGACGGCACCGATCGAGGCCGTCGATGAGACCGAGAACACCGGCACGACGATTCGCTTCAAGCCGAGCTCTGAGATCTTCTCGAACATCGAGTTCGAGTATGACGTGCTGGCTAAACGGCTGCGGGAGCTGTCATTCCTGAACTCCGGCGTGAGAATCACGCTCTCGGACGAGCGCGACGGACGCCGCGACGAGTTCCAATACGAGGGCGGGATACGCGCTTTCGTCGAGCATTTGAACCGCAACAAGACCCCGATTCACCCGTCCATCGTCTAC
>JBFJXA010000092.1:0-8604 GCA_041623375.1 Gammaproteobacteria bacterium
AACCCCTCACGCGGCACGATTCTGGTCCGGATCCGTTCCGGACGAATCCGGACGCTTCCCCCGTCCCGGCGTGCCGTGTTGAAAACCGGCTCGCAATGCTCGTGGACTGAGTACATACACTGCGCCTGCTCGCCGTTTTTTGCCTTGCCTCGAGCACGCCTGAGTGCTTCTCAGGCGGCCCTGAGCAGCACGTAGCTGGTTAATTCGAGCGCTCGCGGGCGACGGCGCGATAGCCGATGTCAGTCCGGTAGAACGCCCCATCCCAGCGAATCGTCTCCGCGGCCTCGTAGGCGCGCCGTTGGGCGTCGGTCACGGTATCACCGAGTCCGACGACACACAGTACCCGACCGCCATCGGTGACGACCCCCCCGTCGTCGTCGCGCGTGCCGGCGTGAAACACTTTGACGGCATCGCCCAGATCTTGGTCCAGACCGGAGATCAGGGCACCTTTCGTGTAGCTGCCGGGATAGCCACCGCTCGCCATCACGACGCCGAGCGCGGCACGCGGATCCCACTCGACGCTGGCCGCGGCGAGCGTTCCGTCGAAGCTGCGCAGGCAGAGGTCGACGAGGTCGGAGCGCAGGCGCATGAGAATCGGTTGCGTCTCGGGGTCGCCGAACCGGCAGTTGAACTCGAGCACGTTAGGCACGCCGTCGGCATCGATCATGATGCCCGCGTAGAGAAAACCCCGATAGGTGACGCCGTCCGCCGCAAGCCCCTCCACGGTAGGCCGCATGACCTCGCGCATGATGCGCTCGTGCATGGCGTCGGTGACCACAGGGGCGGGCGACTAGGCGCCCATGCCACCCGTGTTCGGGCCGCGATCGCCGTCGTCGCGTGCCTTGTGGTCCTGTGAGCTCGCGAGCGGGACGATGTCGGCCCCGTCCACCATTGCGATGAAGCTGGCTTCCTCGCCCTGGAGAAACTCTTCCACGACGACCCTGGCGCCGGCCTCGCCAAATGCGCGCTGCTCGAGCATGCTCGTCACTGCCGCTTCTGCCTCGTCGACGGTTCGCGCGATGATGACGCCTTTGCCGGCGGCGAGGCCGTCGGCCTTGATGACGATCGGCGCGCGCTGCGCGCGCACGTATTCCAACGCGGGCTCGAGAGCGTCGAACGCGGCATACGCGCCCGTGGGAATTCCGTGGCGCGCGAGGAAGTCCTTCGTGAAGGCTTTCGAGCCCTCGAGGCGCGCGCCCGCCGTGCCCGGGCCGAAGCATTTGAGGCCCTCGGTGGCGAACCGATCTGATATTCCCTCCACGAGTGGCTGCTCCGGGCCGACGATCGTCAGATCCACGTTCTGCTGCTCCGCGAGCCGGACGAGTCCGTCGATGTCATCGGCTGCGACGGCCACGTTTCTGACGTTAGGCTCACGCAGCGTGCCGGCGTTCCCGGGCGCCACGAGGACCTCGCGCACGCGCGGCGACTGCGCGGCCTTCCAGGCGAGGGCGTGCTCGCGCCCACCGCCGCCGACAATGAGCACCTTCATTGAGCCTGCCCCGTCGAGTTAGTGTCTGAAATGACGCATATGCGTGAATACCATCGCGAGCCCATGCTCGTCGGCGGCCTCGACGACCTCGCGGTCGCGAATCGAGCCGCCGGGTTGGATGATCGCCGTGATCCCGTTTTCAGCCGCCGTGTCGATGCTGTCGCGAAACGGGAAGAAGGCGTCCGATGCCATGACAGCACCCTCGATCTCGAGACCCTCGTCAGCGGCTTTGAGCGCGCCGATGCGGGCGCTGACGACGCGGCTCATCTGCCCCGCGCCGATGCCGACCGTCTGACTACGCTTCGCGTAGACGATCGCGTTGGATTTAACGTACTTTGCGACGACCCATGCGAACCGCAGATCCTCGAGCTCCCCGTCGGTGGGCTGGCGCTTGGTCACGACCTCGGCGTCGACGTCGGCGAGCGTCCCGACGTCGCGTTGCTGCACGAGCAGACCGGCTTCGACTGTCTTGAGGTCCCAGCTCCGCGCGTCCTCGCCAGCTTCGTTTTCGAGTTGACCCGTCTCGAGCACGCGACTGTTCTTCTTCTTTTTCAAGGCAGATATTGCGCCTGCCTCGATTTCGGGTGCGATGATGACATCGACGAGTTGCCGATCGACGATGGCGGCCGCCGTGGCCTCGTCGAGTGAACGATTGAACGCGATGATCCCGCCGAACGCGGAAGTCGGATCGGTGCGGTACGCACGTTCGTAAGCTTCCAGAGGCGTTGCAGCGATAGCGACACCGCAGGGATTGGCGTGCTTGACGATGACACAGGCGGTTTCGTCGAATGCTTTTACGCACTGCAACGCTGCGTCGGCATCGGCGAGGTTGTTGTACGACAAGGGCTTGCCCTGCAACTGTGTTGCGCCGGCGATCGTGCCCGACTTTGCAGCATGAATGTAGAACGCCGCTTGCTGGTGAGGGTTCTCGCCGTAACGCAGCGTCTGTGCGCGCTGCCAGCCCAGCACGAGCGTTTCGGGAAAAACGTCCTCGGCTGCGTACTGCCCGTGCAAGTAAGCGCTGATTGCGGCGTCGTACGCGGCCGTGTGCGCGAACGCTTTGACGGCGAGCTGCGCGCGCAGCGCGGATGCGTCTGCCGACCCTAAACCGTCGGCGACGCGCTCGTAATCGGCCGGGTCGACCACGACGAGGACGCGCGCATGGTTTTTCGCTGCAGCGCGTAGCATTGCCGGGCCGCCGACGTCGATGTTCTCGATGGCTTCGTCGAGCGTGGCGTCGCCGCGCGCGATCGTTGCCTCGAACGGATAGAGATTGACCGCGAGCACGTCGATCCAGCCGATGCCGTGCGCGTCCATGATTTCATCGTCCGTGCCGCGGCGTGCGAGCAATCCACCGTGAATGGCCGGATGCAGGGTCTTCACGCGTCCATCCATGACTTCGGGGAAACCCGTCACGGAGGCTACGTCGGTGACCGCGATCCCAGCCTCGCGCAGGACGGCCGCGCTACCGCCCGTCGAAACAACCTCGAATTGAAGCGCCTCGAGACGTCGGGCGAAATCGACGAGCCCGGTCTTATCCGAAACGCTGAGTAGAGCTCTACGCGGTTGATCAGACGCGCGGCTCATGCATCGAGAAGCTTGTAAGCGATGAGCTTCTTGCGCAACGTGCCGCGATTGATGCCGAGGATCTCGGCGGCCTGGCTTTGATTACCGCCGGCGTACTCCATGACCGTCTTGAACAAAGGCTTCTCGACTTCACCCATGACGAGCTTGTAGAGCTCTGCTGGCCGGTGGCCGTTCAGGCTTGTCAGATAGCCGCGCAGCGCGTTGTCGGTCAGCGCGCTAAGCGGCTGATTCTTCACGCTCATCGCAGACTTGCCGGCTGCAGCCTTTCTCTTTTTCTTCTTCCTTCTCTTTGGCGTTCTCTTGCTGCTTGCCGTTTTCGCCACTGCGTTCTCCCCGCGAACGCTCGCGCTAAGCCACCGCCTCGCGCGCTAATCCGTCAAAAAATCTCCGAGTCAGCCGCAGCTGTTCCCGGGCCGTCTCCACCCCCATGATTTCTTCGCGAAAGCGACGCCCCCCCTCCTGGTTTTGCGAATACCAGGACAAATGCTTTCGACTAACGCGAACACCCGTTGTCTCGCCGTAGAACGAGTAAAGACTGTCGAGGTGTTCGAGAATAATATCACGGACGAAAAACAAAAAAAGACTTTCGTCGATCGCCGGTGTGTCGCTAAATTGCGACGCAATATCTGAGAAGATCCACGGCCGCCCGCGCGCAGCACGACCGATCATAACGCCGTCAGCGCCGGTAAACTCGAGCACCGCCCGCGCTTTTTCTGCGGAGTCGATATCGCCGTTGGCAATGATCGGAATCCCGACTGCATTTTTGATTTTTCGAATCGTGTCGTACTCGGCTTCGCCGGCGAATCTGCACGCACGCGTTCTGCCGTGCACAGTCAGCGCCGCAATGCCTTGATCCTCGGCGATGTGGGCGATCTCGATACCGTTGCGCCGCTCCAAAGACCAGCCCGTTCTGATCTTTGCCGTGACCGGAACGCTGACGCGTTCGACGACACGGTGGAAGATGCGCGCGATCAGCCGTGGGTCCTTCAACAGCGCAGAGCCGGCGAGCCGTCGGCAGACCTTCTTGGCCGGACAGCCGAGATTGATGTCGATGGCCGCGGCGCCGAGCTGCTCGGCACGGGCTGCGGCCTCAGCGAGCATGGCCGGATCGAAACCCGCGATCTGCACGATCTGCGTCGTACGTCTGCCCCAACGCCGAAGACGGGCCCTCGATTTCTTACTGTTCCAAAGCCCGACATCGGCGCTGACCATCTCGCTCGGCGTCATGCCGGCACCGAGCCGGGCGCAGAGCTCGCGAAACGGTGGATCGGAAATACCGGCCATCGGCGCGAGCGCGACATTGTTGCTGAGCTGGAGATTTCCGATTTGCATGCAAGCTCTGCTGAGCCGTTGGCGCGCTGGCTACTCGAACACCCTCTGAGAGGCACAGCTCAACCGCCCGGCGCCACGCGCAACGCAGACATCGAGCTCGAATCCGTACGCATCGGCTCCTGGATCGACGACGGCGAGATCGGCCGGCACCGTGTCGCCGGCGACCATGAGGTCGTCGTGATTGGCGTCGGGCTCGAGATACTCGCCGGGCTCGAATACACGACTGCCGACGACGGCTTCCCAACGATCCTTGAGCTCCAGATGAATGTGCGGATACGGCTGCGTGCGCGGTCCATTGTTGCGAATCTGAGCCGTGATACGCAGATTGCCCAGCCCGGCTTCGGTCGCGACCCAGTTGAGAATCTCGTACTGGTCGAGATCCCACTCGGGCACGAGCTCGGCACCCACGAGGCCGTAAGCGCCCTGCACGAGCGGTCCGACGACGCGCTGGCCGGCGAGCGGCGCGCGAAAATAATGGATGACCTGGAATGCGAGCGCGAGGGTCAGGGCGACCGTGCCAACGGTCCAAAGGCGTGAGCGTTCCTCGCCGACGAAATGCCTCGTGGGGGCCGTCGCGAGGCCTGCGACGAGCTCGGGGTCGGCATCGGCAGAGAGCGTCGCATCGACCTGTTCTGCGCTGATGTCGAGCTCCTCGTCGAGCAACTCGGCAACGTCGGCTTCGATCTCGAGTTCGCCGAGCGGCGCATCGATTTCCGGTGCCGTGGCGATTTCGCCAACGGCAACGCGCTCGTTGCCGATGTTCTCTTCGGCAGACATCTCGATCTCGTGCCATGCTTCCGGCAGCGCCGGATCGCCGACGTTCCAGGGCCCATCCGCGTCGGAATCGGCCCCGTCCTCGCGAGACTCCTCAGTGTCGTCGCTCGCTTTACCCTCTGCGGCCGCTTGCGCATCGGTCGATTGCTCAATCTCGCTCAGCAGCAGCGTCCACTCGTCAGTCGGAGGATCGAACTGCAATCGGTCCGAAGCATCGCCCGATGCGGCCGGGTTTGCGCCGCCGGCCGGTGGCTCCGATGACTGCGCCGCCAATGCTGCTTCCTGCGCATCGTCGCGTGCTTCATCGGGGATCTCGGGATCCTCTGCCGAATCGTCTTCGGTTACCGCCAGGACATCGACGACCGGGACGTCCCGATTGTCGGTTTCAGAGTCTGGCGCGTCGTAAACGTCCGCATGCTCGGCGCGCTCTGACTGGATCGACGAGTCCGCTGCGCCCGCCTGCGGCGCATCCTCGGGCCTGGTGGCCGGCTCGTCCTCGACGTCGGGACCAGCCAGCTCTTCGATACCTGCGAGCTCGCGCGTCTGCATCGTCGGCGACAGGACCTCGTCGTTCGGTTGCAGCTCGTCCTCGAGTGCATCCTGCTGCAAACCTGAAAACGCGCTGAAAACCGTTGCGCAGCTTCCACAGCGCACGGCACCGTTGGCCACGCGCAGCGTATCTGCCGTAATCCGGAACGTCGTCTGACAGCCTGGGCAGCGGGTAAACAGCATACTCGCCGAGAAAGTGCGCCTAATATGAGTGTGTCATTCTATCTTGTCTAGGCCAGGCGCGCGCGGCCGACGCCGGTGTGCACAGCGTGCCTCAGAACTTGCGACGTTTGGCGATCACGCACGCCCAGCCCTCGAGCCGGCGCTCGTCGAGATCGTAAAAATGCTCGGCATAGGCCTCACGGATCTGCATGCTTTGGGCGACGAGTACGCCGCTGAGCACGGCCGTTCCAACCTCACCGAGCAGCGCAGCGAAGCGCGGCGCCAGCTCGACGAGCGGGCGCGCCAGTATATTGGCGAGGATGACATCGACCTTACGAGCCGGTAGACGATCGGGGCTGCCGACCCAGATGTCATCGCCGACCGCGTTGAGCGTTGCGTTAGCCGCGGTCGCTTCGAGCGCCTGCGGCTCGATGTCGACGGCCCAGGCGCGACGCGCACCGAGCTTCAATGCGGCGATCGCGAGGATGCCCGAGCCGCAGCCGTAATCGAGCACAGTTGCGCCGGGCATGAGCGCTGCATCGAGCCACTCGAGGCACAGCCGCGTCGATGCGTGTTCGCCCGTGCCGAAGCCCAGGCCGCGATTCAGTCGCACGACAGCGCGCTCGTCATCCCCTCGCGCGACGTGAGACGAAGTGATCAGCAGCCGGCTGCCGATACGTTGCTCGCGCGGCGCGGCGCTCAGCGCGTCCATCCACGCGGCATCGTCGAGCCTTTCCGCCACTATCGGGCTGCCCGTGCCGAGGTTCTCCTCGAGGACGCGCGTAACGCGATCGAGATCGGTATCGGCGGCGAACAGCGCGCGTACGCGCGTAATGGGCCAAACCGGTGACGTTCCGGGCTTGGGCTCGAGAATTTCGTCGGGCCCAACGCCGAGCAGTGTCACGCTGGCCGCGCCGAGAAGCTCGAGCAGCGCCTCGGCCTGCGGAAGATCTTGAGCCGGCAGTTGCAGCTCGAGCTGGTGCCAGGCCACGCCTACTTGAGCCCGAGGCGTTTTTCCAGGTAATTGATGTCGGTGCCGCCGGTCTTGAACGCGGTGTGCTGGAAGATCTCCTGATGCAGCGGAATATTCGTCCGAATGCCCTCGACGACGATCTCGCTCAGAGCCGTCGTCATTCGAGCGATCGCGGAACGGCGGTTCTCACCGTGTGCGATGAGCTTGCCGATCAGTGAATCGTAGTGCGGCGGCACCGCATATCCGCTGTAGACGTGGCTGTCGGTCCGGATTCCCGGTCCGCCGGGTGCGTGCCAGAGCTGGATGTCGCCGGGTGAAGGCATGAACGTCTTCGGATCTTCGGCATTGATCCTGCATTCGATCGCGTGTCCCTGCCAGCGAATGTCGTCCTGTGACCACGGCAACGGCTCGTCGGCAGCGATCAGAAGCTGCGCCTTGACGATGTCGCAACCGGTCACCATCTCTGTTACCGGATGCTCGACCTGTATGCGCGTGTTCATCTCGATGAAGTAGAATTCGCCGTCCTGGTAGAGGAATTCAAACGTTCCGGCGCCGCGATAGCCGATCTCGGCGCACGCCTGAGCGCAGCGCTCGCCGATCTTGCGGCGGACCTCGTCGGAAATCCCCGGCGCCGGCGCTTCCTCTACGACTTTCTGATGCCGACGTTGCATCGAGCAGTCTCGCTCACCGAGATGGATGGCGTTGCCGTGATTGTCGGCGAGAACCTGAAACTCGACGTGCCGCGGGGTCTCGAGAAATTTCTCCATGTAGACTTGATCATTCGCGAACGCGGACTGCGCCTCGACTTTCGTGATTCCGATCGCGTTGAGCAATGAAGCTTCGCTGTTGACGACGCGCATGCCGCGTCCGCCACCACCGCCCGCCGCCTTGATGATCACGGGATAGCCCAGCTCACGTGCGAGGCGTAGGCTCTCATCACCGTCTTCCGACAGGGGCCCGTCGGAGCCGGGAACGCAGGCCACACCCGATTCACGCATCGCCCGGATCGCCGAGACTTTGTCGCCCATGAGTCGAATCGTTTCAGGTAACGGTCCGATGAATACGAAGCCGCTCTCTACGACCCGCTCGGCGAAATCCGCGTTCTCCGACAGAAACCCGTAGCCGGGATGAATCGCGACCGAATCGGTGACCTCGGCGGCCGCGATGATCGCGGGCATGTTGAGATAGCTCTCTGTCGAGGGCGGCGGTCCGATGCAGACCGTCTCGTCGGCCAGCAGCACGTGCTTGAGCGTCGCATCCGCTGTCGAGTGGGCGGCAACGGTTTTGATTCCGAGCTCTTTGCAGGCTCTGAAGATTCGCAGCGCAATTTCTCCGCGGTTGGCGATGAGGACTTTGTCGAGCATCGGTAATGGCAGGCGTGGCAGCTAGTCTTCGATGATGAACAGTACCTGGTCGAACTCGACGGGCTCGCCGTTTTCGGCCAGGATACTGACGATCCGGCCGGAGTGCGTAGCCTCGATCTGGTTCATCATTTTCATCGCTTCGATGATGCACAACGTGTCGCCAGTTTCGATCTGCGAGCCGATCTCGACGAATGGTTTGGCGCCCGGCGCCGGCGCGGAGTAAAACGTTCCGACCATCGGCGCTTTCACCTCCGTGCCTCGGTTCGCTGCTTCGGCTGCGCCGGGTTCCGGCGCCGCGGCTGCGGTCGGAGCCGGTATCGCGCTGGCCGGTGGCGCGCTGACGATCGGAGCGTCACGCGCGTAGCGGCTGATGC